>NZ_JAVESS010000003.1 GCF_034006445.1 Desulfovibrio sp.
GGCAAGTGCATGGCGCACAGGATTTTCGCGTGGCTATGACCGTTCTCTTCCATCCGGACTGTTACCGTCGGCTTCGGATTCTCACCGAATCTGCTGACCCCAACCATGGGCGCTCGCGGGCTGACGGGAGCTGTACGCTGCCGCATCACCGCCGGTGGGGACTTGCACCCCGCCCTGAGAAACAGTGGCAACATACGCCCTTGCCGCAATCAAGGCAAGAGGCATGGGCTGTAAATGGGCCAAACGCGAGTTTTCTTGGCTGGTTGCACAAAAGAAGTGTACATATGAGGAGAAAAAATGCCGAGATTTGAAGCAGTTTTGCATTGAGAACATCTCATTCTCAATACGAAAAGCTTCAGGCAAGCACTGATTGAGAGCCTCCTGGAAACGCGCGGTTATTTCGTTTGGCAAGGCGCGATCTTTTTTCAAGCAGGAGTGGACTCTTCCGTCCTCGACTGTTTCAAAAAAAGTGAAGCAAGTCCGCCAAACGGAATAAATCAGCGTTTCCCTGGGGGGTGGGGGCATGGGGGATGAGCCCTTTTACAAAAGGGTCCCTCCCCCACAAGACCTCACAAAATACACACAGCCTAATACACGCAACCTACGCCGGAAAAACCAGCGCCTCAAACCAGAAGAGACGTGCGCCGGGCTGCTTCCAGCTGTCTTTGGGCAACCCGGCCTTGCTGCAGAGGTGCTCAAGATAGGCCAGCCTGTCCCAGCCCTGTTCAACGGGAACCTGCGGCAGGAAAACGCCGCTCTGGTTCTGGTATTGAAGCACCAGTCCGTGACGGCCGACTTCCACAGCCTCCGGGCTTGGGCAGAGCGTCAGTTCGTCCAGCACGGAAATGTCCAGTTCCACATTACTGCGCCATTCGGCAAGGGTCAGGGGCGGAAAACGCGGGTCGCTGAACGCCGCTGAAGCGGCCATGCGCCAGACATTCACATACAGCGGTTCCTGGCCCACAATACTGCCGATACACCCGCGCAGCGCGTTGTTTATGGAAATGGTAACAAACGCGCCAAGATGACGCCTGAGGGGGCCTTGCTGCCTGTCCAGCGTTTCCGAAGGGCTTGGGATGGCGTCCACCGCCCTGCCCACAAGCCCGGCTTCTATGGACATCCGGGCCTGACGGCTCAAAAAATTCTTTTCCGCATCAGTGAGGGTAAAGGAAATTCCCATAGCGTTCCTGCCTGATGTTTTGCTACGCACGTCGCCAGACCCACGGGGAGGTTCCGGCTGCCCTGTTTACGCACTGCTGCCCTTTTCGCTCTGCCATCTGCGCTGGACTGTCAGGCCCGACAGGCGTCGTCGCCATTGCTTGCCCACTGCGCCGTTTGCCGTCGCACAGCCTGTTCGCAGGCAGTGCAGGTGCGGCGCAAGGAACACGCCCTGCCGTACCATGCAAGAAATGCCGCAACATAGGTTACGGCATTTCTTGCATGAGGCTTTCACGCAAAGGCTGACGAGCCCTGCGAAGGCCATGAACGGGGCAATTCTGGCGCTTGAGGATTTTTAGTCGTGCGCGGAAAGCACAAAACCTGCCTGGCCGACGCGGAAGAACCGCCTCGAACCCTGAACGGAAAGTCCGGCATAAGGCCGCACCCGGCTAAAAAAATCAACCGCTAGTCTTCGCCTTCAGCGTGGGACTGCTTGCCCGCACCCTTGAGGCCGTACATGGTGGTGGAACCTGAAGACCAGAACTCCAGCACTTCTTCATTGACCAGCTTGGTGAGGATTTTCTTCACGTCGCGGGGGCCTTTGTCAGGGAACAGATCAGTGAAGTCCTTGAAGTAGAACTTCGACTTGGAGGCGGATTTGCTGTTCAAAAAATCAACAACAATGTCTTTGTCGTCAGCCATGGTGGTTCTCCTGTCCCGGCGGCGCTGCTGCGCCGCCGGGGTTAAGCAAAATAATCCTAGAACTTGAACTGCGTGCTCTGGCGCCACGTGTAGTAGGCGGGATCACGGAAGTCGTCGATAAGGTGGTGGGTGAACTCAAGGCCGGTCATCTTGAAGAAGCTTTCCCAGCCGATGCGTTCAGCCCAGTCGCCCAGGCGTTCGTACTTGTTGGCGTTGGCCGCGTACACTTCAACGATGTGCTTCACGGTTTTGGTCAGCGAAGGCCAACGGGGCGGTTCGTTGGGGATGTAACCCACAACGACCTTGGAGAACTTGGGCATGCTGATGCGGTTGGAAACCTTGCCGCCAACCATGATGGCAACGCCGTCGCCTTCGCCGTCCGAGATGGGCAGCGCGGGGCACATGGTGTAGCAGTTACCGCAGTACATGCAGCGGTCTTCCTTGATGGCGATGGAGTTCACCTTCTTGCCGTCAAGCTCCACCTTGGTGGGACGCACGGCGGCAGTGGGGCAAGCGGACACGGCCAGGGGAATTTCGCACAGCTGGTCAGCCCATTCGTGGTCGATCATGGGGGGCTTGCGGTGGATGCCCACAAGGCCGATGTCGGAGCAGTGCACGGCGCCGCACATGTTGATGCAGCAAGCCAGGGCGATGCGCACAGGAGCGGGCATACGCATGGTCTTGAAGTCTTCAAACACGGCGTCCATCACGGCCTTGACCGGGCCGGAGGCGTCGGTGGCAGGCGTGTGGCAGTGCACCCAGCCCTGGGTGTGCACCATGTTGCTGATGCCAGCGCCGGTGCCGCCCACGGGGAACTTGAACGAACCGCCGTCAAACTTGCGGCTGTTCAGGTCGTCGCGCAGGGCCTTCATGCCCTCTTCGCTGTCCACCATGAACTCGATGTTGTTACGGGTGGTCCAGCGCAGGCTGCCGTTGCAGTACTTGTCGGCGATGTCGCACAGTTCGCGGATGTGCGTGATGGACATGGTGCGGGTGCCGCCTACGCGGACGGTGTAGCACTTGTCGCCGCTTTCAGCCACGTGCACGAGCACGCCGGGCTCAAGGATTTCATGATACAACCACTTGCCGAAGTTATTTTTGATAATCGGCGGGAAGTATTCGTCATACTTGTGGGGGCCGATGTCGGTGATACGGCCTTCCATCGGTTTTGCGGGATTGTACCCGGAAGAAATAAAAGCCATGTTCTTCTCCCCCTTTGACTAGCGTTGATGGCGTTTGCGGTAAGCGGCAAGGTCACGGTTCCAGCCGCCGGGCACTTCTTCTTCCTTGAAGAAGATGTACGGGTTGGAACGGGGTTCCTTGACATGGTAGGCGGCAGCAGGAGTGTCGGTGACTTCCAGCAGTTTCTGGAAGGACAGACGCTTCATGGTTTCGCCCACGCGTTCGCGGTTCTTGCCTTCTTCCATCCACCAGTCCCAAATCTTTTCGATGACTTCTTTGACGTCATCGTAAGGGGCTTCACAGGAGATGAAGGGCACGAGCAGCGAACCCATCTGAGCACCGTCAACCACGGGGGCCTTGGCGCCCACGAGGATGCTTGCGCCGCGTTCGTCGCCGATGTGCAGGGCGCGGGGCATGGTGTTGATGCAGTGCATGCAGCGCACGCAGTCAGCAGTCTTGATGGAGAGCTTGGAGCCGTCCCACTTCATGCACTGGGAGGGGCAGCGATCCACCACTTCTTTCTGCAGGTCGAACTTGCCCCAGTCGCGGCCGGAGTGCGCGCCGGCGTTGGGAGCGAATTCACCGGCCACATAGGCCTTCACGGCTTCCTGGTCGATCTTGATGTCGTCCTTCCAGGTGCCTACCACGGCGAAGTCGGAGCGCGCCATGGCGCACACGCAGCCGTTGGGGCAGCCGTCGAACTTGAACTTGAACTTGTAGGGGAAGGCGGGACGGTGCAGTTCGTCCTGGTAGTCCATGGTGAGCTGGTAGCACATGTCCTGCGTGTTGTAGCAGGCATATTCGCAGCGGGACTGGCCAAGACAGGCTTCAGGCGTACGCAGGTTGGAGCCGGAGCCGCCAAGGTCCACGTTCATGTTGTGGGTCAGTTCGAAGAAGATTTCTTCAAGCTGAGCGGTCTGGGTGCCAAGAAGCACGATGTCGCCGGTGGAGCCGTGCATGTTGGTCAGGCCGGAGCCGCGCATGTCCCAAATGTCGCACAGATCGCGCAGGAATTTGGTGTTGTAGAATTTGCCCGCAGGCTGGGCCACACGCATGGTGTGGAAGTGAGCAACGCCGGGGAACATTTCGGGCTGGTCGCAGTAACGGCCGATAACGCCGCCGCCGTAACCGAACACGCCAACGATACCGCCGTGCTTCCAGTGGGTTTCCTTTTCATTATAGGAAAGTTCAAGCACACCCAGCAGGTCTTCAGGGCAGTCCACAGGGATCTGATAGTCGATACCCCGAGGATTTTTGGCCCTAACAGCCGCTTCCTGCTTGATGTCGGACACAAAGCTCGGCCAGGGGCCGCTTTCCAGCTGGTCCAACAGGGGGGTTGCATGTTTCGCCATTGCCATACCTCCACATGGTTTGTTTGTATCACGCAGCGCGTGATGTGCCGTCAAATGCGGCGATCCGTGCTTTGGCGCAAAGCGCCATCTGCATCGGACGTGCGGGCAAGAACCGCTTGGGTTCTTCAACGCCGACAGGTATTGCCCCCCGCCGGATCGCGCCCATCCCGTGAAAATCGGGACGTCCCAAGGGATCGCGTAAGACGGGCGAGCCAAAGCCTCGGCCCCTCAGGCCGCAACGCGGTCAGATCATTCCGTAACGCATTTTCGCGCTAATGACAACCTGGCCGGGAATATATTGCAAGGCAGACCCCAAGGCCCGCCAAGCAAGCCTTTGCGCCATAAAGCGCATTCAGGCAGCTGTGCTTGTCCCGTCTGTATAGAGGCTACTAATACGCATTTTTTTGTCAATTGTGCAACTTTTTTTCGAATTATGTACTTTTTTTCACATAAGCAACGCATCCACACTTGGCAAACAAAGCCGTTTGAGCGTAGACTGCCGCTGAACAGAGACTGCGCCCTCGCTGGCATTACCTTTAAGGAACCTCACGTCATGAAAGATGAACTCGGTTTGTATTATCATCCCCAGGCGGGCAACACGCTTTCCCGCGTCTATGTTCGCCGTGGAGAGCACGGCGAGGTGGAGTTTCGCCTCTGGCGGGCCGACATGCCCGACGTGTGGGAGCGTCACCCCTGGCTCAGCATGAGCGTGGTGCAGGACGCCTCGGAGCTTTATCGGCAGGAGCGCAATGCCGACGCCGACCCCCTCAAGCTTTATGACCTGGCCGTGGCCAGGGCTCTGCTCAAGGAAGACGAAGCGTGAAAGGACGTTGGTTGCTGGCAAACCGTGACTTTCTCATGCGCGACCTTGTGCGCGACTACTGCACGGTTTTTCAGGCTCTTTCGGCACAGCGCCAACGCTTTGAGCAGGCCGGGGCCGTCTCGTACTCGGCCCTGCGCGACCTTTTGGGCGAGGCCATGCGCAAGGGCGTTTTCTGGCGTCTCAAAGATACCTCCCATCTGCTCTTTCGCAATGCCCCGGCGCACAGCGACGTGGCCCCCGTCGATACGCCCGGCCCGATCTGCCCGTCCTGCGAAAGCAAAACGCAGGACGCACCCAACGCAGGGCAGACACGCAGACTAAATCCCGAATCCGCCGAATCCGCGCAAATTGACGAATCCGCGCAGGTCGCGGAATCCGCGCAGGTAGCGGCGCTGCTCCGCTCTGCCAACACTCTGCTGCCCGGCGGCGCGGACGGTCAGCGCGCCCTTGAAGCCATCGTCGACTGGTGCATTGGCTATGCCTTTCACGAATGCGTCAAACTCAAGGAAGACGCCTTTCAGAACCAGCACTATGCCAACCGTCTTGCGCAGGTCGCCCGGCATGACGGCGTCACGACGGACATGTACAATCCGTTGCGCGGGCTCGTCGGCCAAACGGCAGAAAGCTCCTCGCGCGAACTGTCGCGCATAAGCCACGTGCTGTCCCACGGCCTGCGCATGCTGGCCCAGTATCTTGCGGTTGAAAAGCACAATACCCATCTTGCCCGCTGGCTTGCCAGCGAGGAACTGTCAGCCCGGCAGGTTTTCGGGTCCAACTTTGTGCCCATGCTGGACGCGCTGTACGGCCCCGAACACGAGCGCCTCTATTTGCTTGCCGCACGGGACTTTCTTGAAGCCGGCCGCCGCGAACCGGCCATAGCCCTGCTGCAGGACGCCGATGAACGCGGCCTGCTGCGCGGCGAAGGACGCAGCCTGCTCAGCCGCCTGCTTGCTGAAGACACCAGGGATGCAGCCACAGCGTCCGACATCTGCGCGGCCTGCGGCAGGCAGAAGAGTTTTCCCTGTCTGCCCTATCTTCACCCGCTGGAGACCACCAAAGCATGACTCCTGCCCTCCGCGCCTTGCGGAACTGCCTCATACTCGCGCTCTGCGTCCTGCTGCTGGCAGGGTGCGGCTCCAGGGGTTCCTGGCGCAAGGGCGGCATCACCGGCACCAAACCCTATACGGTTCGCGGCAAAACCTACTACCCTCTCAAATCCGCCCACGGATTTGTCGAAGAGGGCGAAGCCTCATGGTACGGGCCGGGCTTTCACGGCAAAACCACTGCCAACGGCGAGCGCTACAACCAGTACGCCATGACGGCGGCACACAAGCTGCTGCCCCTGGGCACCAAGGTGCGCGTCACCCACATGAGCAACGGCCGCAGCATTATTGTGCGCATCAATGACCGTGGGCCTTTTGTGGGCGATCGCGTCATAGACCTTTCACGCGCCGCCGCCACCCAGCTCAGCATTATCGGCCCCGGCACGGGGCGTGTGCGCATTCAGAGCCTTGGCGGCGTCCCGCAGATGCGCAGCGACGGCGACATTGACGGAGCCTACTTCGTGCAGGTGGGCGCTTTTGCCAACAAGGACAACGCCGACAGGCTCACCAGCGATCTGGCCAGGTCAGGACACAAGAGCCGCGTACACTTTGGCAGCAACGGCATGTGGAACGTGCAGGTGGGGCCGTGGCCCGACTCCTTCGGCGCGCAGAAGCAGCTTGAAATTTTCTCCATTCTTTACCCCGGCGCGTTTGTAGTCGGCGATTAGGGCATTGTAACTTTAAAAAAGTGTAACTGCTCTAACGCTGTACGAAAGTACAGCGCGCAACAACGTGGCGTGGATTCAGCCGCAAATCGCATTTTTCGGCTGAATGAAAACTTTGAAATGTGAAGCATTTCAAAGTTAATCTGCTCCAGGGCACTGTGCCCGCCTTGCTGACAACGCCCGGCCTTGCCGCCAGACATAAAGCACCCCCGCAGGCTGACAGTCTGCGGGGGTGCTTTATGCTTGTGCGGAACTCTCCGCAGAAAATTTTAGCGTGCCTTAACTCTGAAAAAAACCACTGCGCTCATACCCAACAAGAGTTTTGGGGGGTGGGGGCGTGGGGGAGGAGACCCTTTTGCAAAAGGGTCCCTCCCCCACAAAGCTTTTCACAACATATTTCTGCCTAATCAGCAGCCTAATCAGTAGCCTGGGCCCTGAGCGCCTCGGCCTGGGCGGCGGTGCCCAGAGCTTCCACCAGGGACTGGATTTCGCCTTCCATAATCCTTTCCAGAGAGTACATGGTCAGGTTGATGCGGTGGTCGGTGCAGCGGCCCTGCGGGAAGTTGTAGGTACGGATGCGTTCCGACCGGTCGCCGGAGCCGACCTGCGCCTTGCGGTCTGCGGACAGTTCCGAACTCTGGCGCTCGCGCTCGGCAGCCAGAATTCGCGAGGCAAGAACCTTCATGGCGCGGGCCTTGTTCTTGTGCTGCGAGCGCTCGTCCTGGCAGGTGACCACGGTATTGGTGGGAATGTGCGTAATGCGCACGGCCGATTCCGTCTTGTTGACGTGCTGGCCGCCAGCGCCAGAGGCGCGGTAAATGTCGATGCGCAGATCATCGGGGCGGATTTCAACGTCCACTTCCTCGGCTTCGGGCATGACGGCCACGGTGGCGGCGGAAGTGTGGATGCGCCCCTGCGCTTCGGTGGCGGGCACGCGCTGGACGCGGTGGGTTCCCGCTTCATACTTGAGATGGCTGTAAACGCGGTCGCCAGCGATAAGGCAGATGATTTCCTTGTAGCCCCCGGATTCGGAGGGGGACTCGCTCATGAGTTCCACCTTCCAGCCCTTGAGTTCGGCGTAACGCGTATACATGCGGAAGAGGTCGGCGGCAAAAAGGGCCGCTTCTTCGCCGCCCGTACCGGCGCGGATTTCAAGGATGGTATTTTTTTCATCAAGGGGGTCGGAGGGCAACAGCATGACCTTGAGTTCGTGCTCCAGTTCCGGCAGTTTCTGCTCTGCCTTCTGCACTTCTTCCTGGGCCATGGCGCGCATTTCCGGGTCAGCGTCATGCAGCAGCTGCTTGCCTTCGGCCAGTTCTTCACTCACGGCACGATAACGGCGAAAAAGGCCCACCACGTCGCGCAGGTCGGCGTGGGCCTTGGTCAGCTTGCGGTAATGATCCTGGTCGTTAAAAACATCGGGCTGGGCGAGGGCTTCCTCAAGCTCCAGATATTTTTTTTCCAGACCTTCTAATTTGGCGAACATAGGGTCTCCGGCTGGCAGTGGACAAAAACGGAAAAGCGGTCGGCGGGCATAACCGCCGTTCAGGAACCAGGGGCGTTACTGCGCGGTATAGGGCACCGTGCGCACCCGCTCCCCGGCCTCGGGCCCCAGCGCTTCGGCCAGGGCCACTACCGCCACTTCAAGCTGGCTTTCGTCCGGCTCGTAGGTGGTCAGCTTTTGCAGTGACAGGCCCGGCGCTTGCAGCACTCTGGCAAGCGGCCCCTCGGGCAGGCGCGCCGCATAGCGGATAAGCTCGTATGCCAGCGCGCTGATGGGCACCATCAGCAGCAGCTTGAAAAACAGGGTCAGGGCATGCTTGGCCACGGCGCTCTGCGGCGTATACAGGGCCAGCAGCATGGGCACCAGTACCGCATGCAGAATAATGGATATGCAGATGACAAAGAGCAAGAACGTGGTGCCGCAACGGGGGTGCAGACGGCTCATGCGCGCGGCATTGGCCGCGTTCACTTCCTCGCCGGATTCAAAGGCGTGGATGGTCTTGTGCTCTGCCCCGTGATACTGAAAAACCCGTCTGATATCGGGCACATAAGAGATTATCTTTATGTAGCCCATAAAGATGCAGCACTTGAAAAAGCCGTCCCACAGGTGAAAGGTCAGCCCTTCCACGTCACCGCCCAGGTTCAGCCAGAGCATGCCCAGCGACAGCAAATGCGGCACGACCACAAAAAGGCCAATGGCCATGAGCAGGGCTGCCGCCATGGTCGCAACCAGGTGCCAGCCGGTGATTTCTTCTTCCTGCCCTTGAGCCACGACCTCAACCGAGCGGTTGAGCGCCCTGATGCCGTTGACCAGCGTTTCCAGCAGCACGGGGAACCCGCGCAGGAAGGGCTTTTTCAGCCAGGGATGACGCAACAGCGAGAACCAGGGCAGACGGCGGGCGACAATGGCCCCGTCAGCCTGGCGTACGGCAAGACCGTAGGATTCGCCATTGCGCATCATGACGCCTTCCATAACGGCCTGACCGCCTACCGTGGGGCAGGCGGAGGTCAAAGCATAAAGCGCCGTCATGACCATCCGGGACATTTTCCCGGCGGCCCTGGCTGGCGCTCCCTGCCGTGCGTCATCCTTGTGCGGCATATCCTGCCGCCCGCGACTATTTGGAATCAAACTTGGCGTACTTTTTACGGAAGCGGTCAATACGGCCAGCCGTGTCAAGGAAGCGCTGCTTGCCGGTGTAAAAGGGATGGCAAGCGGAGCACACTTCCACGTTCACATGTTCGCCCTTGGTGGAGAGCACGCTTTCTTCGTTGCCGCAAGCGCAGGTGATAGTGGCATTGAACACTTTGGGATGAATATCTTTTTTCATGGCAGCTACCTCATGGAACGCGGCATAATCCGGCAAAAACCTTGCCAGACGCCCGCGCGTTTTTCCCTTGGCGCGAAAGTATATCGCACAAGGGCAAATCATATAGCGCTTCTTTCAGCATTTGGCAAGAGGCAAGACGTGCAGGAACATACCGGAAGGTCGAGAAAGGTCGGGCGGCCCACGCCAGCCAGACCAAATCGGGCCAAATCGGGCCAGCTCAGGCCAGAGCCGGGCCAGTGCAGGCCAGAGCCAGGCCAAATCGGGCCAAATCGGGCCAGTTCGGGCCAGTTCAGATCGGCCATGCCAGACCCGTTGGGCGACGCTGATTTGAGCTGACAGGAGTTGGACGGAGCCAGGCAGACTGAGCCGGGCCGCCGCATTGCCAGCGCGGCCCTTCGCCTGTATATAGCCCGCATGGCAAAAAACCCACGTCAACGCGCAGATCAGCTTGTTTTTGAACAGGGGCTGGCGGAAAGCCGCGAGCAGGCCCGCCGTCTTATCATGGCCGGCAAGGTCATGCTTGCCCTGAACATTCCCGGCGCTCCGCCACAGCTTGTGCCCAAGCCGGGGCATCCCTATCCCGCAGACACGGCCTTTGCCCTGCTGGAGCCGGAACCCTACGTCAGCCGTGGCGCCTACAAGCTGATCACCATCCTTGATCACTTCAAGCTGGACGTGACGGGCTTTGCCTGCCTGGACGCCGGGGCCTCCACCGGGGGCTTCACCGACTGCCTGCTGCAACGTGGGGCCGCCCGCGTATACGCGGTGGACGTGGGCCGCAACCAGCTGCACGAAAAACTGCGCAGCGATCCCCGCGTCATCAACCTTGAAGGCGTCAACCTGCGCCACGCCGAAGCCGACCTCATCCCCGAACAGGTGGACATGGTGGTGGCGGACGTTTCCTTCATATCGCTCACCCTGGTGCTGCCCGCCTGCATGACCTGGCTCAAACCCGGCGGGCTGGTGGCCACCCTTATCAAGCCCCAGTTCGAGCTAGGCCCTGGCGAAACCGTCAAGGGCGTGGTGCGCGACGAAGACGCCCGGCAAAGGGCGGTCAAAAAGATTCTGGCCTTCAGCGAGGCCAACCTCAACTTGCGCTGTCGTGGAGTGCTGCCCGCCGCCATCAAGGGCCCCAAGGGCAATCAGGAATATATGGCGCTCTTTGAACGCAACACGCCTGCCGAGAGCCCGGCGTAGAGCGTCCGCGCGTTGAAGCTTTGTTGGGGTGGGACCCTTTTGAAAAGGGGTCTCCTCCCCCACGCCCCCTCCCCCCAAAACTTTTACAAAAAACGGCCTCAATGGCCGGAATAGTCCAGAACATTGTTCAGCGGCGCGCTGCTGCTGTGGACGCTTCCCCCGGCCAGCACATGGCGCGTCAGACGCCAGCCTTCCATATCAAGCACGTCCAGCTTGCCCTTGTGCTCCGGCCCCAGATGGCGGGCCAGGGCTTCCAGCACCTCGTCCACGGGAAAGTACACGCCCTCGAAAGAAATGCGCGCCATGTCCCCGTCCCTTTCCAGTACGGGGATGTCGTCTGCATCAGGCAGGGCATCGGCACAGGCCCGCGCCAGGTCTTCGTAAAACGCGTCAGTCACCGGGAACACGTGCCCGTAGACCTTGAGAAGAGGCTCCCTGCTCATGGCTTCGCGCCTCCTTTCCCATCCGGCATAACCGGCATATTCGGCATATTCGGCATATCGGGCATGCCCGGCCCCTGCGGCCCAGGCGACTCAAGTGCCCCAAGTGGCGGTGCAGGCGGGTTCTCCGCCCCACGCTGGCTCGTATTTTCCTTCTCCGGCGTCGGATGCTCGCCGTGCTGCCGGGCTTTTGCGCCAACCCCCATTTCGTCGGGGATGGAAGGCAGGCAATACCCCTGCGCCCTGGACAGAATCAGCCCTTCGCACTCCCCAAGGGCGCAGGCCGCGCCAAAATCCTCGCACATGCCCGACAGGTCGCGCCGCAGCATGCGCACCGCGCCCCGCGCCCGCAAACGGCGCGCACGGTCTTCACCTTGCGGCGCAAGGCCATGCCGCGCGTCCAGAGAAGACGTCAGGTCATCCTCGGCAAGAGCCAGCTGCTGCAAACGCCAGTGCCCCAGAGCGCGAATGTAGCGCGCCCGGTTCAGTCCTGGCGCAAGAGCCAGGGCAGCGTCGCACGAAGCCACACTTTGCAGGGGCAACCCGCGCCGCAACTGCGCCTCGGCCAGCAAAAGCCATACTGTGGGGCTTTGCGGCAGCCTGGCCGATGCCCGCTCAAGCCGGGGCAGCACGCCGTCAGGCACAAGCCAGCCCTCCGCGTCTGCCTCCATAATATCCTGCGCCCGCAAAAGCGCCTGCAATCGGCCCGACGCTGCCTCCCAGTGTCGCTCCGTCCACACGGCGTCATCCAGAGAAGGCTGCGGGGGCAGCGAGGGCGCGGTCTCGCCCGAAGCCCCAGGCAGAGCGCGTGCGGAGGACGCCCCGCCCGAAGCCGCTGGCAGAGCGGACTGCGCGCTTGCGCCCGTTCCCGCGCTCATTCCGGCGCTGCCCGAAAAAAGCTCGTCCAGCGCATTCTTGTGGGCGTCTCCACCCTGAGCGCTGCCCGCGCCTGCGGCCTCATGCATGCCCACTGGCGCACGGTAGACAGTGCCCAGATTGCCGCTTCCGCGAAGGGGCGCATCAGGGCCTTTGCCATTGCCCGCAGCCCGAGCGCGGGCAGCCCCGACGTACGCCGGGTCGCGCGCGTTCATAAGACGCAGCAGCGCCGCTGTTTCTCCCAACAGGGCCGAACGCACCTGCATGAGGTCAAAACTGCGCAACGACAGTGTTATCCTGGCGGCGGCTTCGGAACGGGGGCGCAAAAGAACCGTCACCACGGGCGCGCCGTCCGCGCTCTTGTGGTGCCGTGTCACGGGCGTATAGAGTTGCGCGGCCAGAGCCAGCCGATCTTCCGCGCTGTCTGCGCCCATACGGATGTCGCGCCTGTTGGGCAGCGCGTCGGCGGCAGCCTCCAGGGCCGTCTGCCGGGCATTGCCCTCAGCCAGAATACGTGCCGCCCCGCTGCTCATGGGAAGCCGCGCCCGCGCAAATTCGCTGCGCTCAATGTCCGCAAGCGGCGGAATGTCGGCATCAGGCATTGCGGCAAGATCAGGAACACTGCCGGAGAGCGGCGAAGCTGGCTGACCCGCAGCCGCTGGCTGCCGGAACGTCTGAACACTTGGGGGATCTTCCGCCTGGTCTTTTGCCGGGCTTGGTGCCGGGCTGGGTGCCGGGCTGGTCGCCAAGCTGGTCGCCAAGCCGGTCGGCGGGCTGGGCGGTGAGATGGTCGGCGGGCTGGACGCCAAGCTGGACGCCGGGGCATCCCTCTGGCCCTTTGGCAAGGCTTTCCTCTGCCCTTCCGGTTGCCTGGCCCCCTGGCTTTTCGACGGGCTTTCCGGCTGGCCGCCCGCAGAGGGCGGCGATTCCGTAGGGGCCACGGCAGCGCGGGCCTCCAACGCAAGACCGCCGACCACAAGGGTCGGCGGCAGAGCACAATATACCATCACGGCCGCTGTCAGCGCCGCGCAAAAAAACACCGCACGCAGAGCGCGCAGAAGTCTATTTTTTGGCCTCAATAGCCTGGACAATCTTTTGCGCCATGGGCTTGATGAGTTCACGCAGCGTGTCCAGCATGATTGTATCCGCAGCGCTGCCCGTGGGCATGACCGTACGCGACTGCGAGGCATTGAGCGTTTCTTTGTAGATGCGGCTCTGGCGGTTGGCCACGGAATAATTGACGCGCATCTGCGTCGAAAGGTCGGTGGCGGATTTTTCGCGCAGCAAGACCTGATCAACGTCGCCGGTCACCAGGTAGTCGGGGTTGCCCGCGCGAGCCTGGCTCACGCTGTCGGAATAAGACACCTGAAGTCCGTTGCGGGCCAGTTCATCGGCAAGGGCCTTGCTTATCCACTGGGTTACGCTGTCATTGGTGACAAAGGCGGTATTGTCGCGGCGGGAGCCGATGACAGTCATATCCTCTCTTTTGTCGTCAAATGCCACCACCGTCACCCTGGGAGCCTTGGGGCCGGGCAGCACAGCGCCTTCCTGAAAAGGCGGCGGCAGCAGACGCACGCTGTTGGCGGGCCCGCAGGCTGTAGCCAGAAAGGCCAGCAAAACAAGGAATAATACGTTGCGCACAGGTTTCATGACAGCCTCGCGTTTTTATAGAAATTTTCAAGAGTCTTTCAGCGGTCTATATATACGTAAAAAGCCAGCCTTGCAAGGCAGCCTGCCCCCATGATAAAGGAATAACCTTAACGCGCGCGGCTTCAGGTCGCAATTTTACCGCGTATTCGGCGCGATACAGCGCAATCTTTCAGGAGCGGTCATGATCGATCTCAAACTGGTGCAGAAGCAGCCCGAAGTATTGGCCAAGGCTCTGGCCGACCGTCATTCGGATCTCAGTGTGGACGCTTTTCTTGAGCTGGACGGCAAACGCCGCACCCTGCTCACTGAAATCGAAGGCCTCAAGAGCAAACGCAATGAAGCCTCCGGTCAGGTGGCGGCTCTCAAGCGCTCTGGGCAGGATGCCACGGAACTGCTTGCCGAACTCTCCACTCTGTCTGACCGCATCAAGAACCTTGAAGGCGAAACAGTGCAGGCCAAGGCCCATGTGGAAAGCTGGCTCATGCGCGTGCCCAACATTCCCGACAGTTCCGTGCCCCTGGGCGCCAACGAGAACGAAAATGTCGAGGTCAGCCGCTGGGGCAGCCCGCGCCAGTTCGACTTCGAGGTGCGCGAACACGGCGACATCGGCGTAGCCCTGGGCGGTCTGGACTTTGAGCGTGCCGCGCGCCTGACAGGCAGCCGCTTTGTGGTGTCCCTCGGTTGGGGAGCCCGCCTTGAGCGCGCCCTGGCCGCCTTTTTTCTCGACCGCCACACCATCCACGGCGACTATACCGAGGTAAGCCCGCCCTACATGGTCAACCGCGCCACCATGACGGGCACGGCCCAGTTGCCCAAGTTTGAGGAAGACCTGTTCAAGCTGCAGGACTGGGACTATTTTCTCATTCCCACAGCCGAAGTGCCGCTGACCAACCTGCACGCGGGCGAAGTGCTGGATGAGGCCGATCTGCCCCGCGCCTACTGCGCGGCCACCCCCTGCTTTCGCTCGGAAGCGGGCAGTGCGGGCAAGGATACGCGCGGCATGATACGCATGCATCAGTTCACCAAGGTGGAAATGGTGCGCTTTGCCCACCCCGACAACAGCTTTAACCAGCTTGAACTCATGCGCGGCCATGCCTGCGCCCTGCTGGAACTGCTGGAACTGCCCTACCGCGTCATCACCCTGTGTACCGGCGACATGGGCTTTTCCTCCGCCAAGACCTATGATGTGGAAGTGTGGATGCCCGCGCAGAAAACCTACAGGGAAATATCGTCCTGTTCCAACTGCACCGATTTTCAGGCACGCCGGGCAGACATTCGCTTCAAGCCCAAGGGCGGCAAGACGGCCTTTGTCCATACCCTCAACGGCTCCGGCCTGCCCACAGGGCGCACCACCGCCGCCATTCTGGAAAACTGCCAGCAAAAAGACGGCAGCGTCATTTTGCCCAAGGTGCTGGTTCCCTATATGAATGGGCTTGAGGTTATCGAACCGCGCTAGGGAAACGCTGATTTATTCCGTTTGGCGGACTTGCTTCACTTTTTTTGAAACAGTCGGGGACAGAAGAGTCCACTCCTGCTTCAAAAAAAGTTCGCGCCTTGCCAAACGAAATAACTGCGCGTTTCCAGGAGGCTCTTTAATCAGTGCTTCCTTAGAGCCTTTCAGCAGTGAAATGCTTTGTGGGGGAGGGACCCTTTTGCAAAAGGGTCTCCTCCCCCACACCCACACCCCCTAAAACCTTTATTGTTTTTCCTGTAGCACCACGATGTTTCTTATCTGGAGCAGAGTGGCATTCTGATCCGACAGGCTGCA
Organism: Desulfovibrio sp.; assembly: GCF_034006445.1. Taxonomy (NCBI): domain Bacteria; kingdom Pseudomonadati; phylum Thermodesulfobacteriota; class Desulfovibrionia; order Desulfovibrionales; family Desulfovibrionaceae; genus Desulfovibrio; species Desulfovibrio sp. Next base: position 15,748 of record NZ_JAVESS010000003.1, read on the forward strand.
AAAACAGACCCCGCCGCGAAACTGCGCTTGCGCTTTCACGCCGGGGTTTCTTCGCGCTGAGGCCAGAACAGATTAATGAAGGCTCACAGTTGCAGGATATGTGGGTGCGTGCGGATGTACGCGCAAGGACAGTACTGCCTCCTCTATTTGACATTGAAATTCTATTTCAATAAAGTCCACACCAAAGCATCACGGGGGGGGATCCCACACTCTATCTGGAGAGGATCATGAATACAAACGGGCTTTTGGAACATCCCGCGTCAAGAACCTTACTCATAACCCTGCGCATCCGTTCGCAGGAGGATGACCTGCCCGACGGAATGTTCAAAGACCCCGGAGCGCGCAAGGCCGTGGAGGGGCTGCCGCCGGAGGTGTTCATCTTTCCCGTGAACCACATGACGCGTGTGGGCACGGCTGTACGTGTGCGCTACTTTGACGACCTGACCAAGGCTTTTTTGCATGACAAGGAAAATCCTGTGGTTGTCCAACTGGGCTGCGGACTGGACACCCGTTTTTGGCGCACCGATTCCGGCAAGGGCGTTCAGATCAACATGGATCTGCCGGAAGTGATGCGCCTGCGGCAGGAGCTTTTACCCCAAACCGACGAGCGCTGCCTTGACTGGACAGGCTCCATCCTTGACAGGGACTGGATGCACAGGCTGCAGCAGGACTACGCGGGCCGCAACATTCTGTTCATTGCGGAGGGCGTGCTCATGTATCTGCGCGAGGCGGAAGTGCGGTCGCTGCTCAGGGACCTGGCGGACAATTTTCCTGGTGCGCACCTCGCTTTTGACACAACGGGCAGCTTTGTATGCAAAAAAATGAATAAAAATTCTGCTGTCAGCAAACTCAATGCGGAAATGACCTGGGGCTATGACCATGACGGCAGCCTGGACAAATGGCACCCCCGCCTTCGCCGCCTGGATATGGCTTTTTATTTCAACCGATTCCGCCAGCGCTGGGGGCTGACCTGCCTGCTGCATTATTTTCCGCCCCTGGGCAGAGCCTCCCTTATGCATTATTTTGCCTTTGCGGGCTGATCTGCCGCATATCCCCGTAAGTTTCACAGCAAACATCCCCGCAACGCTTATGGCGTTGCGGGGATGTTTGCATAAAAGTTTCAGAGCGATTTCACGTTGAAATTGCTCTGGCGGCTGCATGAGCAGACGCCCGCCGTGGAGGCGTAAGCGCGATTTATTTGCGCTGTTACGCGCCGAAGCAGGCGTTTTAGAAGCATTGAGAATGGATATTCTCAATGCGAAAAAGTTTTAGGGGGTGGGGGCGTGGGGGAGGAGACCCTTTTACAAAAGGGTCCCTCCACCACAAAGCATTTCAACCTGACGTCAATCTAAGAAAACACTGGTTAAAGAGCCTCTTGGAAACGCGCAGTTGTTTCGTTTGGCAAGGCGCGATCTTTTTTTGAAGCAGGAGTGGACTCTTCCGTCCTCGACTGTTTCAAAAAAAGTCAAGCAACACCGCCAAACGGAATAAATCCGCGTTTCCCTAAAAAACTTTTTTGAGCAGGGTTATGGCCAGCCCCTTGAGCTTGCCTTCCACAAAACCTACGAAGGCCCTGAAGTGCGGCGTGTCGTTGTGCTCGTCTATGGCCTGCTGCGAGGCCCAGGTTTCGATGACGAAAAAGTGGCAGACATTGGAAAGATCTTCGGTCAGGTCATAGGCAATATTGCCCGCTTCGCCCCGGCTGCCGTCCACCAGCGCCTGCAACACGGGCATAAGTTCTTCCCTGTGCTGCGGCAGCACTTCCAGTTCGGCCACAATGCGTATCTCACTCATAAGCGTTCTTCCTTTGGTATGGGACTTGCGTATCAGGATCGGGCTTCAGGGCCAGAGTCAGGGCCAGGGTCAGGCAGTATCGCCTTGTTTCTTGCGCTCAAGACCTTCGGCCACGGCCTGGGCCAGGCCGCCCAGGGACGTTTCCTTGTAGCGGGACTGCAAATCGAGCCCGGTGCGGTACATGACCTCAATGATGGCGTCCAGCGAGATGACCCGCTGCCGCCCGTCTTCAAGGCGTGAAAGCTGCGCGCAGTTGACCGCGCGCTCCGCCGCCACCCCGTTGCGCTCAATGCAGGGTATCTGCACAAGGCCGCCGACAGGGTCGCAGGTAAGGCCGAGGTTGTGCTCCATGCCGATTTCCGCAGCCACTTCCACCTGTTTGACGTTGCCGCCCGTCACGGCGCAGTAGGCTCCTGCCGCCATTGAGCAGGCCACGCCCACCTCGCCCTGGCAGCCGACCTCCGCCCCGGAGATGGAGGCGTTGGTCTTGTAAAACAGGCCGATGGCCCCGGCTGTGAGCAGAAAATCAAGCGCGCCCTCTTCCGTGGCATGGGGGTAGAAGTTCTGGTAATAGGTCAGCACAGCGGGCACAACACCGGCGGCTCCGTTGGTGGGGGCCGTGACCACCCGCCCGCCCGAGGCGTTTTCTTCCGCCACGGCAAAGGCATACAGCGTCGGCCACAGGCTCAGGTCGCGGCGACCCTGGGCCTGAAGGGCGCTGACCTTGCGCAGCAGGTTGGGCGCGCGCCGCCGCACGTTATAGCCGCCCGGCAGCACGCCGTCAGTGTAGCAGCCGCGTTCAACCGAATCCCGCATGACGTCCATGACGGCCTGGGCGCGGCGGCGCACCTCTGCGGCCGTATGCCAGAAACTTTCATTGGTCATGACGATCTGGGCCACGGTTTTGCCTTCGCGCTCGCAAATGGCAAACAGTTCGCCAGCCGTCTTGTACGGATAGGGTGGAGTGGGCCAGGTTTCGGTTTCGGCGTCAAAGTCCGCATCTGTACGGATGAAGCCGCCGCCGATGGAATAATAGGTGCGGGTATAGACTTCGGTGCCGTCGGCGGCATGGGCCGTGAGCCGCATGGCGTTGGAATGGCGGGGCAAAAACATGCCCTTGTGCAGGCGCATGTCGCGCGCGTAGTCAAAGGGAATCGTATGCGCGCAGATGAGGGTCAGGTCGGCATTATTTTGGAGTTCCGCCGTGCGCCGCGCCAGACGCGCCGTGTCCACCGAGGCGGGTTCTTCACCTTCCAGCCCGCCCAAAATGGCCCCGGTGGTACCGTGCCCTTCGCCGGTGAGCGCCAGAGAGCCAAAAAGATCAATGGTAACGCGCCCGATACAGGGCAACAGCCCCAGAAGCGCCAATTCTCCGGCAAAAGCCTTGCCCGCCACCATTGGGCCTACCGTGTGTGAACTGGACGGCCCGATGCCAATCTTGAACAGGTCAAAAACACTGAGCATGAGGCCCCCTAGACCGGATTAACTCTGAACTACTTTACATTTCAAAGTGTTCATTCTGCCGGAAAATGCGCTTTGCAGTGCCGTCAGCGGGCCTTTGCCGCTTGCGGATAAAGACGGCAATGGGTTACTTGAACGGGCACCCTGCCAATGGCTGACGCTATCCGCAGCTTCCTTTGTCACAAACAGACGCTCGGCAGAGTCCACGCCACGTTATGGCGCGCTGCGCTCTCGTGCCGCGCCAGAGCATTTACTTTTTTAAAGTCCACCCACTGCGCAAAGATACAGCGGCTCCGCTACTGACAGAACCGCATATCTCCTTGTGACACAGGACGCTCCACCACGCAACGGGAGGACGCCCGCACGGCATGCCGGAGCGCGCCCTGATCCCGAGGCTACTTCAGGCAAGAGACGAAATCGTGCAGACAGGTCACAGCCCGCACGGTAAAGCGCTCGCACAAATGGGGAGGATCGTCGGCGCGAAAACCGCCGGGCCGAAGATCACTGCACGCCATACTGCTGAAGTTGCGGTTGAAGACCAAGGCATAGCGACCACAGATTTCTTCCGTCTCTTCAGCGCTTTTGCCCATGGCGGCGCAGTACAGTCCAAGAAAGAGCGTGGCCCCTTCCATCAGGCCGCATTGCCCGCCATGGCCCGCTGCCCCGTGGCAGCCGACAGTGGCCTGATACAGCGATGGGTGTACAGGCAGCCCCGTCAACTGCTCAAGGCAATGCAGGGTTGTCTGGGCGCAGTTGGCATTATTGTCCCAGTAGCAGTGGTGCACCATTTCGAGGATGCGTTCCTGAGTGCCCATTGTCATAATTACACTCCAAGCAGCTTTTTCCAGCGCGGCAGGGCCGGGTCCAGATCCAGATAGTCGGGCGGCAGTTGCAGCGGCGCGGCTGTGGCGAGAGCCTGGGCCACATCCTCAACACTGCCGGTACGCGGCAATTGCGCCACATCCTGCAAAGGACACAGATCAAAGTCATTGACCGGCAGCATGCTCATGACCGGCAAACCCATCAAGGCGGCCTCAAGGGCCACCGTGGTGGAGTTGGAAGACCAGACCACAACCCCCGGCGCAAGTTCCTCGCCTATGGCCCCCTGAGCGATGCGCACCTCAGAGGCGCGGCGGCCCAGAAGGGCGCGCAGGCGCTCCTCCACCGGCAGGTAGGGGTGGGGTTTTACCACAAGCTGCCAGCCCTTGAGCACGCCCGCATGCAGGGCGCGGGCCAGCAGAACAAGATGGGCCTCGGTTTCATCCTTGAAAAAGCTGGTGACAACCAGAAGGCGCTTGAGCTGCCCGGCTGCACCGGCTCCGCTGGCCTTGGCGGCTTCGGCTTCCTGCCCGGCGGGATTGTCTGGGCCGAAGCTGCCCGGGCCGGAACTGCTTGCCGTGGCACTGCTTGCGGCAGGACTGGTTGTCCCGGTGCTGCTTTCGGCATGAGCGCCTGGGGCAGCCGTGCCGTGCTGGCTTTCGGCAAGATAGAGATAGCGCAGCGCTTCCACTTCGCCAAGCCGCTCGGGCGGAACGCCCGCCTGAGACCACTGCGTGCAGGCCGACTGCCCGTTGCCGCGCACAGCGTCGGGCTGAAAGGCGTCGCAGGGTGGCGTGAAGGTGCGGGGGTCGTCAAAATAGCGAAAATCCGTGGGCCGCACGGTGGAGTGCTGCGCCCCGATGACCGGCCCGGCGGCTGGTTCGGAACATGGCGTGGCGGCGGCTCCCGCCTCGCGCATGGCCACGGTGAGCATGCGCTCCCAGGGGCAGTTTTCCAGCGGAAAGAGCGTCCAGCGTTGCGGGCCAGCCGCCCTGGCGTACACGTCAAAGGCGCGCTGCTGCAGGCAACGCTCAAGGCAGCGCCAGCCCCTGAAGGATTCGACCCAGTAAGGCTCAAGGTACGGCCAGAAATTGACCAGTGAACCGGCAAAACGAAAGGCGGGGCGCACGGCTGGCTCAAGCTTTCTGCTGCCAAGGCACAGGCGCAGGTACCGCCACAGGCCCGCCCACAGGTCGCGGTGGCGCAAGAATTCCTCAAGGTAGTGAAAGCTGGCCCCGTCCTTGCCTTCGGCGCGGAACCGGTCACGCAGGGCCGTACACTGCGCGAGGCTGAGCTGCGGCGCGGGAAAACGGATGAAAAGCCAGCGCACCCAGGGCGCGCCTTCCTTTCTGGCCTCGTCATGCAGCACGTCGTGCAGCTTTTCCCAGTAGCGGGAGCGAAAGCGCCCCTCTCCGGCGGCCTTCATGTCCACATTGGGAAAATAGGTGGCAATGGTGGCCGTTTGCACTGGCCCGTCCGGCCCCTGCACCGGGGCGAGGGCCTTGCCTGCGTCCGGCGTTGCGGGCAGCCTGCGGCGTACGGCCCACAGCCAGTGCCCATACCGGGCCAGAGCGCGCAAGGGCGCGGGCGCGGCATTGTACAGACGCCGCAAAAGGGGCGTTGGCGGCTCCAGAGGCGCTGGTGCGTCCTGCTCAAGGGAAAACGTCCGGCCGGAGGCACGGCACATGTCGGCCAGAACCTCGCGCAGGGTATCATCCCCGCCGCTGAGGCACAGGGCTGAAATACCTTCCTGATCCATAAAGCGTTCAAGGGCGCGCAGCTTGTACACGGTGTACAGGCCCGGCGTCATCTTGGGATGGCGCTCATACAGCAGCGAGCACCACCACATGGACAGCTCGTGCCCGGCCCGCAGCCAGTCCTGCGCCTCCTTGCCCTCCACTGTCAGTCGCCCCAGGTCGTAGGCCCAGGCCGCATGCTCCGCGCGGATGGCTTCAAGGTCGGCGCGCAAAAGGGCAGGCAGTGAGACGTGCCCTGTGGGCGGCTCCCAGCCCTCCCACTGCATGACGGTCTGCCGGGACTGTTCGCCGCTGGCGTCCTGGCAGGGCCCTAAATCCGGCTGACCGGGGCCGACAACGAGGATGAGTTCCTTCATGCGTCTAGCTCCTGCCGGGCGCGGGGTCACAGTCCTCGCATTCCGGCGCTGCCCCCCCGATGCCCGCGCTGCGGCCGGTGCTCAGGTCATTGAGCGCGGCCCAGATGGACAGCCCGTAAGGCGGATACAGCACGCCTTTTTCAGTAATGATGCCGGATATATATTCCGCCGGAGTCACGTCAAAGGCATAATTGAACACAGGCACGTCCCTGGGGCACAGGCGCGTTTCGCCCACGTGGGTCACTTCCCTGTCCGGCCGCTGCTCTATGGGAATGCCCGATCCGTCGGGCGTGGCCGCGTCAATGGTGGACAGAGGCGCCGCCACATAGAAAGGAATATGAAAATGTCTGGCCAACAGGGCCACGCCGAAGGTGCCGATCTTGTTGGCCGTATCGCCGTTGGCGGCAATGCGGTCAGCGCCCACCACCACGCGCTGCACCAGCCCCCTGCTCATGAGCAGGGCGCAGGCATTGTCGCAGGCCACGGTTACGGGGATGCCGTCCCGCGCCAGTTCCCAGGCGGTGAGACGCGCGCCCTGAAGAAAGGGACGGGTTTCATCGGCAATAACGCTGACCTTCTTGCCCGACTCGGCTGCCGCGCGGATGACGCCAAGGGCCGTGCCGTAGCCCGCTGTTGCCAGGGCCCCGGCATTGCAGTGGGTGAGCACGCAGTCGCCGTCTTCGATGCAGGTTGCCCCGTGGCGGCCCAAAGTCTTGCAAGTGGCCACATCCTCATCCTGCATGGACTGGGCTTCATGAATAAAGGCCGTGAGCAGGGCTGACTGATCGATATTGGCCCCGCCAAAGGATCGCCACTTGTTGCGCATGCGATCCACACCCCAACGCAGGTTCACGGCTGTGGGTCTGGCAGCGGCTATGCGCTCCATGCCCAGTTCCAGCCTGGCGGCCCAATCCGGCCCCTGCGCCTCCTTGAGAGCCAGCACGCAGCCCCAGGCCGCCGTCACGCCGATGGCGGGCGCACCGCGCACCACCATGGTTTGCAGGGCGCTGATGACGTCCTGCGCTGTCCGGCACACAAAGTCCGACTCCTGCTCGGGCAGAAAGCGCTGATCCAGCAGATGCAACTCAAGGGTTTGATGGTCAAAACGGATATGGTCGTCCATGCGTTCCTCCGGGCATACTTGCGGCCAGATTACACCACAACGGCCTGAAAGCAAAGAGCGCCGGGTTGATCGTCAGGGGCGCATTTCTTTTTATGCGGCATAACCCTGTGAAAGGCGAGGTATTTGGCTGATTATCCCATCCAGAAGCTTTACAAACCGGCTTTTCGCTGGCTATGCTGCACAGACACTGTGAGGAACGCCTGTGGCGTCCGCCGTGGCTGCGCTTCAGACGCAGCTGACACGGTTTTTTTTCACCCTTGCGCGGCAGAGCGACTAGAGCAGTTTACGAATGAAATGAGTTACAAGCTCTGCAAGGATTTTTCTGAAAATCCTTGCCACGAAATGCGGGTAGGCGGGCTTTTGCCTGCCGTACGCGAGCATTTCAAGTGTTAAATGCTCTAGCTGGCCGCCCGCCGCGCCGCCAAGGGCGTTTTTGCCTTTGACGGGACAATCAATATGCTCTGGGAGCAAGACAATGGAAGAGTTTTCACGCATTCGCCGCCTACCCCCCTACGTTTTCGCCGTGGTTGGGGATCTCAAGATGCGGCTTCGTCGGCAGAACATCGACATCGTGGACTTCAGCATGGGCAATCCGGACATCCCCACGCCCGCACCCATTGTGGAAAAGCTCGCAGAGGCAGCACTCAAGCCCGTCAACCATCGCTATTCCCTTTCGCGCGGCATACCCAACCTGCGCAAGGCCGTCTGTGACCGCTACAAGCGCCACTTTGACGTGGACCTTGACCCGGAAAGCGAAGCCATCGTGACCATGGGCTCCAAGGAGGGCCTTGCCCACCTTTCGCTGGCCATGCTTGAGCCAGGCGACGTGGTGCTTGCGCCCGACCCCACCTACCCCATCCACAAATACGCCCCCATCATTGCGGGCGCGGACGTGCGCAGCGTGCCCATCGGCCCCGGCCGGGATTTTTTTGAAGACCTTGAAACCGCCACCCGTCAGGCCTGGCCCAAGCCCAAGCTGCTTTTCCTCTGCTATCCGCACAACCCCACCACAGAAGTGACGGATCTGGCTTTTTTTGAAAAGATTGTGGAATTCGCCAAGGCAAACAACATCTGGGTCATACACGACCTGGCCTACGCCGACCTTGTTTTTGACGGCTACAAGGCCCCGAGCTTTCTGCAGGCAAAAGGCGCCAAGGACGTGGGCGTGGAATTCTACACCCTGTCCAAAAGCTACTCCATGCCCGGCTGGCGCGTGGGCTTCTGCCTGGGCAACAAGCACCTCATCCACGCGCTGGGCCGCATCAAGAGCTATCTTGACTACGGCATCTTCCAGCCCGTGCAGATAGCCGCCACCGTGGCCCTCAACGGCCCGGAAGACTGCGTGCAGAACATCTGCGACATCTACAGGGAACGGCGCGACCGCCTTATCGACGGCCTCAACCGCATAGGCTGGGAAGTGCCTTCACCCAAGGCCACCATGTTTGTCTGGGCGCGCATACCCGAAGCCTTCCGCAAGATGGGCTCCGTGGAGTTTTCCAAGCTGCTGCTCACCGAGGCCCACGTGGCCGTTTCGCCGGGTCTTGGCTTCGGCTCTTACGGCGACGAATATGTGCGTTTTGCCCTTATTGAAAACGAACACCGCACGCGGCAGGCCGTCAGCAGCATGCGCAAGCTTTTGTCGGGCACAGCCGACTAGGGCCACGTAGCGCTGCAAATACGCATTCTCAATGATTTCGGCATGTTCACTCAAGCGCAGAACGTCTGCGCATCCACGAAGGTTCACTGCCGGAGCAGACGACGTATGCTGTTCCGCGCCTTCGACTCTTGAGAACCGTTGGCGCATGACGTAGGAGAATAGAAACGCGGAGGCCGGGCTTGCCCGGCCTCTGTCAAAACCGGTGCCTTATCAGTTGCGGCTTTGCTACCGGGCACTTTCGGAGAAATCATGACCAAGAACAGCGACAAGCCACTGGTAGTGGGCCTGGCCGGATTCGGCACAGTGGGCGGCGGCCTGGTACGCCTGATCGAGGAAAACGCGGATCTTATCCGCCGCCGTTCCGGTCGGGACATCCTGCTCAAGAAGGTTCTGGTGCGCAATGCCAAGAAGGCGCGCAGCATCCCCCTGCCCGACGGGGCGGAACTGACCACCAATCCCCGCGACCTCACGGACGATCCCGAAATCGACGTGCTGGTGGAGCTTATGGGCGGCATTGACCATGCCCGTGACCTCATTGACCGCGCTCTTGACCAGGGCAAGCACATTGTCACCGCCAACAAGGCCCTGCTGGCCGAGGAAGGCCTTGCGCTGTTCCAGAAGGCCGACCGCAAGAGGCGCATCCTGCGCTACGAGGCCAGCGTGGCCGGAGCCGTGCCCATTGTGGAAGCCCTCAAGGAAAGCCTCACGGGCAACCGCATCCAGTCCCTCATGGGCATTCTCAACGGTACGAGCAACTACATCCTGTCCGAAATGACCTCCAACGGTCTGGATTTTGACGTGGCCCTCAAGCAGGCCCAGCACCTGGGTTACGCCGAGGCCGATCCCACCCTGGATATCGACGGGCACGACGCGGCGCACAAGCTCATTCTGCTCATCCGCCTGGCCTACGGGGTGCACTATCCCTACACGGCCCTCTCGGTGCGCGGCATCCGTGGCCTTTCGGCACTGGACATCCGCCTGGCCCGTGAATTCGGCTACCGCATCAAGCTCATCGGCCAGGTGCGCCAGGTGCCCTGTCCCGAAGATAAGGCCGACGCCAAGGACTGCGGCGACGGGCCGGTACGCCTCGAAGCCGGGGTTTTTCCCGCCCTTGTTTACCACAAATACCTGCTGGCGCGCGTGGGCGGCGCATACAATGCCGTGCGCGTGGACGCCAACGCCTCCGGCCCGCTCTTTTTCCACGGGCGCGGCGCGGGCGACCTGCCCACCGCCGGAGCCGTGCTGGCCGACCTGCTGGCCGTTGCCCGCGACGAACGCCCCAACAACACCGGCTTTGTGAACAAGGAACTGCCCAAGGCCGCCATTGTGCCGCCCGAAGAATGGCGCTCCTGCTACTACGTGCGCGTGATGGTGCAGGACGCCCCCGGCGTGCTGCGTGATCTTTCGGGCTGCATGGCCGCCGAGGGCATCAGCATGGCCCAGGTCATCCAGAAGTCCGACGAAGGTCAGGGCGTGCCCCTGGTCTTCATGACCCACGAAACAACGGCCCAGGCCATGAGCGACGCCCTGCAGCGCACGCTTGACGCCGGGCTGCTCAAGGAACCCGCGGTGTACTTCCGCGTATTGGGCGGCGAATGATCATTCTCGACCAACCCTATGTTTCGCCGGAGCTGCTGGCCTACGCGGCAGCCCGGCAGGAACCTGTTCTTGATAACTATATGGCGCGGGCCTGTTCCACCGATCTGAAAATGCAGGGCAGGCAGGTGCTCAACCTCGTGCCCGAAGACCGCTTTGCCGCCATGCTGCGCGGCGGACAGGGCCAGAATCAGGGCCAGAATCAGAGCCAGGAGCAGGGCCAAAACAATAGCCCGGCCCACGGCGCGGCAGCCCCCGCCCGCCTGTATACCTGCTCCGAAAATTCCCTGGCCTGGGTGACGGAGCACTGCTCCCCTGCCCTGGCCGAAGCCATAGCCAAACTCAAGAACAAGGCGCTGACCCGCGAACTGCTGCGCCCGCTGGACCCGGACTATTACTACCGCCGCCTCAGCCTGGCCGAAATGCAGGCCCTGCCCTTCGAAGCCCTGCGCGCGCCCTGCGTGCTCAAGCCCGCCGTGGGATTTTTCAGCCTTGGGGTCTACCGCATCGGCAACGCCGAAGACTGGCATGCCGCCAAAAGCGCCATTGCCGCAGAAGCGGAGCGCTGGGCCGCGCAGTACCCGCAATCGGTGGTTGACGGCAACGACTGGCTGCTGGAAGAATATATTGATGGCGATGAATACGCCGTGGATGTATACTTTGACCAGGACGGACAGGCCGTCATCTGCAATATCCTGCGGCACGAGTTCACCGGCGACGACGACGTGAGCGACCGCCTCTACTACACCAGCGCGGACATCATCCACGAACGTCTGGCGGAATTTGAGGACTGGTTCAACAGGGTCAACGCCCTGCTGGGCCTGCGCAACTTCCCGGCGCACGTGGAACTGCGCCGCCACGCGTCCGGGCGCATCCTGCCCATCGAGTTCAACCCCCTGCGCTTTGCCGGCTGGTGCAGCACGGACGTCAGCCTTTTTGCCTGGGGCTTCCATTCCTACGGCTGCTTTCTTGAAGGCGTAAAACCGGACTGGAACAGCATCCTCAAAGGCAAGGAAGGCAAGCTGTATACCCTCATGGCGCTGAACAAGCCCGCCAACTGCCCGCCCATTCGCGACTTTGACTACGAGGCTCTGGCGAAGCAGTTCGCAAAGGTGCTCTGCCTGCGCCGCAACGACTATACCCGGTATGGCCTGTTCGGCTTTCTGTTTACTGAAACTCCCGAAAACCAGCGGGAAGAGCTGGACCGCATTGCCCGATCCGACCTGCTGGAATTTGCCCTAATCTGATCCCCCCAAGGAGGCGGTTGTGCTTAGTCTGGAATTTGAGACCACAAGCCGCAGCGACATGCGCGACATCACCTCGCAACTGCGCAGCGTGGTGCGCCGCAACGCCATTGAAAAAGGCTGGCGCAACGGCGTGCTGGCGCTCTTCTGCCCGCACACGACCTGCGGCCTCACCGTCAACGAAGGGGCAGACCCCGACGTGCGCCGCGACATGCTGACCTTTTTCAACGGGCTTGTTCCCCGCCTTGGCGACTATCACCACGCCGAAGGCAACAGCGACGCCCATATCAAGGCCACCCTGCACGGCCCTTCCCTGACCCTTTTTGTGGAAAACGGCGAACTCTGCCTCGGCACGTGGCAGTCCGTCTATCTGTGCGAAGGCGACGGCCCGCGCCGCCGCAGCATCTGGCTGCAATGGCTGGCCGGCCAGGAGGAATAAGCCATGGAACACCAGACTGACCTGATACTGACTCTCGCAGGCGGCCTTTCAGCAGCCATGGTACTGGGCTTCATCACCCAGAAGCTGCGCCTTTCGCCACTTGTGGGCTATCTGCTGGCAGGCATTCTGGTGGGGCCGTATTCGCCCGGATTCGAGGCCGATGCCTCCACAGCGGCCCAGTGCGCTGAAATCGGCGTCATTCTGCTCATGTTCGGCGTGGGGCTGCACTTTCACCTCAAGGACCTTCTGGCCGTGGGGGCCATTGCCCTCAGCGGGGCAGCCGTGCAGATTTCGGCCGCCACCCTGGCCAGTATGGTTTTGCTGCACTATTTCTTCGGCTTTTCCCTGATGTCGGCAGCCATCTTCGGCATGGCCATATCCGTGGCGAGCACCGTGGTGCTCACCCGCGTTCTCACCGACAATCACCAGCTCCACACCCATACGGGGCACGTGGCCCTGGGCTGGCTGGTGGTGGAGGACATCTTCACTATCCTGCTGCTGGTGCTGCTGCCCGCTGTGCTCAGCCCCGGAGGCGAGTTCTGGAGCGCCCTTGGCCTCACCCTGCTCAAACTGGCCGGGCTTACGGCCTTTACCCTCATTGTGGGGCAAAAGCTTATCCCCCTCTTTCTGGGCTATGTGGCCCGCACGGGCACGCGCGACCTCTTTACCCTGGCCGTCATAGCCCTGGCCCTTGGCATCGCCGTGGCAGCCGCCTACGTCTTTGACGCCAGCATGGCCCTTGGGGCTTTTCTGGCAGGCATGGTGGTGGGGCAGTCCGAGTTCAGCGCACGCGCCGCCGCCGAGGCCCTGCCCCTGCGCGACGCCTTTGCGGTGCTCTTCTTCGTCTCAGTGGGCATGCTCTTTGATCCCGTGGCCCTGCTCACGGACTGGCCCCTCATGCTCGTGACCCTCTTTGTCATCCTGGTGATCAAACCTCTGGGCGCGCTGGCCATGACCACCCTGTTTCGCAAACCCTTGCGACTGGGTCTGGCGGTTTCGGCGTCGCTCTCGCAGATTGGTGAATTTTCCTTTATTCTCGCGGCCATGGGCATCAGCCTCGGTATTTTTGACGCCAGGGTCAACAATGCCATCATTCCTGCGGCCATGATTTCCATTACGCTGAATCCCATAATTTTCCGCAAGCTTGAAGGCGTGGCGCGCTGGATAGAGGCCAAACGCAAAAGCGGCGCGCCAGCAGAAAGCGCGCCCGACACTACAATGGATGACGGCAAGCCCCATGTTGTGATCATCGGCTACGGCCCCGTGGGGCGCAGCTGTTGCAGTATTTTACGCGAGAGCGGCATCACGCCCGTGGTGGTGGAGATGAACATCGACACCGTGCGCAAGGAACGCGGCAAGGGCCTGCCCATCATTCACGGCGACGCCAGCCAGGCCGAGGTGCTGCGCGAGGCTGGCCTTGAAAAGGCCGAAGCCCTGCTTTTGACCACGCCCAGCATACCCGCCTCGGATGTGGCGGCCATCGCCAGCGCCGTCAACCCCGATGTGCGCATCCTTGTGCACACGTCCTTTGTGGGGGATGCGCGCAAGCTGCGCCAGCAGGGCGTTACCGCCGTATTCAGCGGCGAACGCGAAGTGGCGCTGGGCATGTCCGAATATCTGCTGCGCTACCTTGGTTCGCCGGAAGCCTTTGTGCAGACGGAGCTTGAGAGGGTTCGCCTGAAGCTGGATTAAGGGAAACGCTGATTTATTCCGTTTGGCGGCGTTGCTTCACTTTTTTTGAAACAGTCGAGGACGGAAGAGCCCACTCCTGCTTCAAAAAAAGATCGCGCCTTGCCAAACGAAATAACTGCGCGTTTCCAGGAGGATCTTTAATCAGTGCTTCCTTCAGAGATGCTCTGTGGGGGAGGGACCCTTTTGCAAAAGGGTCTCCTCCCCCACACCCCCTCCCCCTAAAATTCTTTATATATTTTGCATGGTACGATGGGCCTTCTGAACTGAAGCGGGGATTTCAGCCCTGACTACAGCCTGGCGTGCACGACGTCCCTGGCCCGACGTTTGCCCTGTCAGGCAGGCCCTGCTATCCTGCACGCACTCCACAAGCCGTCAGCGTTTCCAGGAGGCCCTTTAATCCGTGCTTCCCTAGTTCATTTCATTCGTAAACAGCTCCAGAGCCGCCGCCATGATTATTCATATTGATATGGACGCCTTCTTCGCCTCGGTGGAGCAAATGGACAACCCCGACCTGCAGGGCAAGCCCGTCATTGTGGGCGGCAGCAGCGACAGGGGCGTGGTTTCCACCTGTTCCTACGAGGCGCGGGCCTTTGGCGTGCATTCGGCCATGCCTATGGTCGTGGCGCGGCGGCTGTGCCCGCAGGCAATCATTGTGCGCGGGCGCTACCCACGATACAGCGAACTTTCGCACGCCATCATGAACGCCCTGCGGGATTTCTCCCCCCTTGTGGAGCCAGCCAGTGTGGACGAAGCCTATGTGGACGCCACCGGTCTTGAGCGGCTTTTTGGCCCGCTGGAAGACCTTGTGGCAGCCATCAAGGCCCGCATTGAGGAAGTCACGGGCGGCCTGACCTGCTCGGTGGGCGCGGCTCCGGTAAAATTTCTGGCCAAAATATGCTCTGAAGTGAACAAGCCTGACGGCGTGTTCATACTGTACCCCGAAAATGTGGACGCCTTTTTGTGCGCCCTGCCCGTGGGCAAGATCCCCGGTGTCGGCAAGCGCATGGTGCAAAGCCTGCAAGACCTTGGCATCAAAACCGTGGGGCAGTTGCGCCGCTTCAGCCCGGAAGTTATGGAGCGCCGCTTCGGCAAATGGGGCGCTGTGCTCTATGAGCGTGTGCACGGGCGCGACAGCCGCAAGGTGGAGACCGAGCGCGCCGCCAAGAGCGAAAGCGCGGAATGCACCTTTGCGCAGGACACGCGGGACAGGACGTTCCTGCAGCGCATGCTCATGGCCCATGCCGAGCGCGTGGGCGCCTCCCTGCGCAGGCACGGCTACAAGGGCCGCACCATTACCCTCAAGGTAAAATTTTGCGACTTCAAGCAGATCACCCGCTCCCGCACGCTGGAAGAACCCGTCAACGCCACGGAAACCATTTTTGAAACAGGCTGCCGCCTCTTGGCCGAACTGCCCCTGCCGCAGCCAGTGCGCCTCATCGGGCTTGGCGTGTCGGGCTTTGACGCGCCCGCCAACCAGCTTTTTCTGCCGGGCGCGGGCAAGGCCGCCGGGCAGAACCTGGACCCGCAGGTTGAGGCCAAAAGGCAAAAGCTGGACGCCGCCCTGGACAACCTGCGCGAGAAATTCGGCAGACAGGCCGTGCAGCGGGGCCGCCTCTTTACCCTTGCCCAGCAGGAAGACGCGCCGGAGCGCGTGAACAACGGCAAGGGCGACGGGGTGGAGAAGAAGCCCGAAAAGGGCGGGATGAAACCGGGCGGCTAGGCGTGAATGAGGGATTACAGATATGCGCGACTAGGCATGGGTATGGGCGGCTGTGAGTATGCGCGGCGGGCGCTCTGAAGAAAAAGCAGGGCCTGTCCTTTGAGATGCGGTTTGTGTGTCCTGCGGACACGACGGATTTTCGTTTATTACGTTTTGGCCGCCTGCGCGGCGGGCGGCAGATGGGGGCCTGTTAGGGGCTGCCGCCCCTCCGAGGCCCCCTCTGCACTCCCCTCGGACGACCCCGCTGGGCTTGTCGTATATCCCCACTTCCACGGGCTAGCCCTTAAGGGCTTTCCATATTCCACCATTCCACGAGGGCTGCGCGGCCTCTGCTCCGGGAGCTTCCTCGCTCCGCTCGGCGATCTCCCAGCGCGCCGCGCAATGCCAGCGTGCTCCTTTGCGTTGAATGCAAGGCCAAGCGGCTTCTGGCTGGCTTGAGACATAGTGGCGGATTTGGGCTTTATATCTGATCGTTATGTAGCGTCCAACCGTAGCCGCAGCTTTGGCGTGGTTCAGTCCAAAAAAATCTGTCGCGCAAGCAACGCCGTGAAGTCTGTGTAGTTTCTCAGACAGGGCAAGGATTGGTGCCGGGGCGGCGTCATAAAGAACCGAAGCCGACACGTCGGCGAGATTCGTGCGAACCGCCCCTTTTCGAAAAACCTGCCGCCTGCGGAGCCTTCCACGCATTTCAAAAAACCAGTCTCAAAGCCCCAACCTCCGCATCACACTGTACCTTTTTCCGACAGCGAAAATACGTTTCTGAGACTTCCTACAGCACCCACATGCCCCAAATCTCTCATTCAGCGCGACCCCTACGCTGGCATTGCGCGGCGCGGAGGGAGATCGCCGAGCGCAGCGAGGAAGCTCCCGGAGCAGAAGCCGCGCAGCCCTCGTGGAATGTCGGAAGCTGGAAAACCCCAGGGGGGTGCTTCGGGGGGGATGCAAGGGGGGCCGAGAAGGGGGCGCAGCCCCATAACCGGCCCCGCCTTGCCCTC
The DNA here is from genome assembly GCF_034006445.1 of Desulfovibrio sp. Classification (NCBI taxonomy): domain Bacteria; kingdom Pseudomonadati; phylum Thermodesulfobacteriota; class Desulfovibrionia; order Desulfovibrionales; family Desulfovibrionaceae; genus Desulfovibrio; species Desulfovibrio sp. Next base: position 32,401 of record NZ_JAVESS010000003.1, read on the forward strand.
GCCGGAGGCGGCCCAAACAACAAATAAAAAAAGGCCTCCGTGCCCGCAGGGCACACAAACCGCCTCTCAAAGAACAGACTCTGCTTTGTTCTCTTCAGAGCGCCCGCCGCCATGCCCCCTACGCCCCAGCCCTCGCCGGAGGCGGCCCAAACAACAAATAAAAAAAGGCCTCCGTGCCCGCAGGGCACAAAAATCCCCTCTCAAAGGACAGGGCACTACAGATTTTGGCAGCTGCTGCAATTTATACTTCAAAACTCCCACCTGGCCTGCAGGCTGCCTGTCACACCCTCTCTTTTGCCCGTATACCCCTGCACGCCGAGGTCAAAGGACAGGGGCAGCGTTTGGGAGGGCTTGAGCAACAGGCCCAACTCGCCGATGCCGGTATCCCCGCGCATGGACGGGGCTTGCATACTGTAGCCATTGGTGGAGGCGCGGGCCTTGCCATCAAATTCATGTTCCCAGGCAACACCAGCGTAGGGGCTGACATATTCATTTACCAGGTAGGCGAAGCGAGAACCAAACCGCAGACGGCTGGAATACACATCATCAAAATCAATGGGGTCGCCAGTGGACAGCCTGATGGAATCGCCCGACTGCCGCGTCCAGAAGTACTTGCCATAGAAGTCAAGACTGGCAGCGTCAGTAATGTTCCATATATAGCCTGCGCCCAAATGCAGGCCGTAATATGGCGTGTCGCTGTCATACTCCGCCTCGCGCCCGGTGGCGTCGCGCAGGTCTGAGCTGTCGTATTTATTGTGTATCGAGCCTGCGCGGCCGCTGGCTTCGGTATAAAAATGACCGGGGCCGGTGGATGTGAAATCCATACGGGCCAACAGGCCGCCGCCCAGATAGTACGTGTTGCCGTTGCCGTCCACGTCAGCGGCATTGCTGAAGGAGTTGGCGGTATTGTACGAGCCATTGCCGTACTCGAAAAAAGGACCCGCTGTAAAACGTCCAAGAGTACAATCAGCGCCCCAGGCAAGCCCAGTGAGCAGGGACAGGCTCCTCATGTCCACATGCGAGCCGGTGTTGAAACGAAGTGAACCGCCAGAAAGCGAGCCGAACCCGGCAAGCACGTTCTCACCCGCACCGGAAGCGGCCTGCACGGCAGATTCCATACCCTTGCCCGCCGCGAGATCCGCTCCTTGCAATGTCATGGCCATGCCGCCGATAAATCCTTCTGACAGAGCTTTCGCTTGCGGGTTTACGCTGGAAGAGGTGACAGTGGCCAGTAATTTGTTACCCTGAGTCAAAATGTCGAAATTATAACGCAGGGCCACGCCCTGACTGTTGACCGTGCTGTTGGCGGGTGTGCCGGTCAGCGTTTCGGCGTCGATGAGCACCACATGGTCCCCATTTTTTAGAGGTGCGGCACCGCCCGCAACACCCACGTTGATTGTGGCCTTTCTGCCTGTGCCATCGCTGTTTTCAGAAAGACGCGCCTCGACGGTCGTGGTAAGTGCGGTATCCCCCGCCGCCAGGGAGGAGGGCAGGTAGAAGTTGATATTCTGAAAATTGTACAGGCCCCGCACAGTCAGGCCCGATGTTTTTATATTCAGGGTGTTGCCGCTGAAGTCATCTTCGTCTATGGACTCATGAGGGTCTGTTACATTTTTGACAAAGCCGCCGAAAATTCTGCTGCTTGCCAGGTTGGGAGCGCCGCTGATGGTCACACTGTTGCCCGTGGCCCAACCGCCCACGCGGGTGCCGCTAAAGCCGCCATAGATATCGCAGCGTACCTCGCCGCCGCTGAGGATTACGCTATTGCCCACAGCCCTGGCGATGCCAAGAGAGGCAAAAGCATAGCCGCCATAAATGTCATTGGTGACCGTGCTGTCTATGACAATCGCCTCATTCCCCGTGGCTATGGCCTCCGTACCCGCGTGTGCCCTGGCGCGACCGCCGGAAATGTCATTTACTGTAGCGCCGGTAACATGCACCCTGTTGTCGCCAGACAAAGCCGTACCTTTAATGTTCGAGGCAGCGCCGCCGACAATGCTGTCGAACATCCCCCCCCTGACGAGCACACTATTGCCCGTGGCTATGGCGCTGGAATAATCTGTTGTATCGGCGAACCCCCCAATAGCATTGGTGTAGATTGATCCGGTGAAATTTGTGATCTCCACCCAGTTGTCCTTGGCCATAGCACTAACGAGATTGCTTCTATGATAGCCGCCGCTGATTATCCAGTTTACCGTACCACCCGTTACGGTCACGGTATTGCCGGACGCATTGGCATTGTTGATAGTTGCTCTAAGGTTCGTGCCACCGATGCCTGTGCTGTCACCCGCATTGACGGGGTTGCCGATAACGTAATCATACGTTCCAGAACTATACTCCACAGTGGCGGCCAGACCATACAGCGGCAACAGGAAGAACAGAGCCGCAAGAGCAAGTGGCAAGACGTACAGCTTATGATGCAACATGGTAATTCCCCTCAGATGACAACATCATTTTGAAACACTTTAGTTGCAAGCGCACGTCAAATAAGAATTCTGCTGTGTTAATGCCTGTCAGATCAGGCTTTAACTACGCGGCACCTATCTTGCGCGCGAATATGACCCGCAAATCTGCCTCCATATTGTGTTACTGCTTTTGAATGAAAGCGTTCTGCTTTTTCACACTGGGCAGTGTCGTTGCAAGATTTGACACCAAAAAAATACAATGGATATGAATCGCAGCCAGAAATGACATCGAAAATGGCATGTCATCTATATCCAACGGGCGACACTATTTTTCGTTTGTGATTGGAAAGTAGGCAAAGCATGTCAGAAAATAAAAATATGAGCAATCTTCTGACTGTATTACCCGTATAACATTACAACATTCCATCTGCCTGTTGGGTCAGCGCACTCATTTTTTTAACAATTTCAGCGCGTTTACTTATAGATTTAAGCAAATTTTCATAGGTAAGCCTCAAAAATCTTAGTACACAGAGGTATACATAAAAACGGCTGCTTCCTGCCCGAACAACCGCGGGCCGCAACGGCTAAAGCTCGGCTGAATCCACGCCACGTTGTAGCGCGCTGCACTGTCGTGCAACGTAAGAGCATTTACACTTTTTCAACGTGTAAATGCTCTTACGTCGAAAACGTATCCGACGACGGCAAAAATATGCCTTGCCCATCAAAAAGGCGCTGACAGCCTGAACGGCCAGCCCCCTACGCGCCCAACGGATCCCCCATTCTGCAAACAATCTCAAATTCTTCTTTGCTCACGGGCATAACCGAAAGCCTCGACCCCTTGCGCAGCAACTCCATACCCGCCAGGGCCGGATCCATACGCATGGCCTTGAGCGGCACGGCATTGGCGAATTTTTTGACAAATCGCACATCCACCGCATACCAGAGCGGCCTTTCGGGCGTTGATTTGGGATCAAAGTGCTCGTCTTCCGGCTCCCAGGCGGTAGGGTCCGGGTATCCGGCCCTGACCACACGGGCCACGCCCACGGCCGAAGGATCCGTGACGCTATGATAAAAAATGACCATATCACCCACAGACATCTGATCCCGCAGGAAATTGCGCGCCTGATAGTTGCGCACGCCGCTCCAGCAGGTGATCTGTTTCGGCTCGGCCGCAAGATCGTCAATGGAATAGCACCCAGGCTCGGATTTCAGGAGCCAATATTTCTTTTCCATAAGAACTCTCCAGACTACAGGCTCCACGAGAAGCCGGATTGGCCAATACAGGCGGCGCTTGGGGAGCACTGATTAAAGAGCCTCCCGGGAACGCTGCTTTATTTCCTTTGGCGGCAATGCGTCAGCCCAATGACTTCAGGCATCCTTCACGCCAAATGCCGGGCACGCTTTATGTCAGGGCGTATTCCCCTGGGCGTGGGCACCTTCAGCGTGCTTGCCGTTTTTTAGGCGTAAAATCAGCAGATTCCCCTGGGCGTAAGCACCCTCAAAGCGCACGCGCTCACGCGCCGCCACATCAGGATTGCCGCCGCTTGAACAACTTTTCCAGTTCCACGGCGTCCCAGCGCAGAATGCAGGGGCGGCCGTGGGGGCAATACTCCCTGGCATCGGTGGCCAGCCACTGGCGCAGCAGCCCGGCGGCCTCGTCGTCGGTAAGGCGCTGCCCGGCCTTGATGGCAGCCTTGCAGGACATGGATATGAACATGTCCGCCAGGTCGTCCTTGCGGCCCGCCAGCGCTTCACGCAAAAATTCCCTGGCTTCGGCGCGCGAAAGAACGGGCGGCATGCCCCTGACCTCAAGCCCGCTGGCCGAGGTTTCCAATACAAAACCGAGGGATTCCAGCGTGGGCCGCAAGTCAAAAAGCCTTTCGCGCTCTGCCGGGTGCAGGGACATTTCCAGCGGCAGGGCCAGCAACTGACCCGACCCCGCAAAAGCTCCCCTGCGCATGCGGGCATAGAGTATGCGCTCGTGTGCGGCGTGCTGATCCAGCAAAAGCAGTGCCCCTGCCCTGTCGCGCAGCACAAGATAGGTGTCGGCCACCTGGCCCAGATATTCCACATTTTCCACGCGCAGGGGCTGGCGATCCCGCACGCTTTCGCCATCGGCATACGGTGCGGCCGCGTGTGCAAGGGCGTCCGGTGCAGGGCTTCCAGCGTCCGGTGCAGTGTTTCCGGCATTCAGGCCGGATCCGTAGGGCGCGCTGGCTTCCGCCATGACCCCGTGGTCTGCGTTCAGCCCTTCGGGACACACAAAAACCCCGGCGTCACGGGATTGTTCCCCGGTTCGCGCATGGCCCTGCGCCGTTGCGCCCAGGGCTTGCGCCCCGTAATCCGAACCTGCAGGCGGCTGTGACCCGTGCGCCTGCTCTTCGAGCAGATTGTGGCCGTAGTGGCTGGCAGGCCCGTTTACCTGAGCAGGCCCGCTGGCCTGCCATTGCCCCGCATCCGCAAGATCGTCCCGCTCCTGGCGCTCCACAAGGGGCGGATTGTCGAGCCGCCCCCAAAAGCCCATGGGACGCGAGGCCGCGCCCGTGGATTCTGCAGTGGCTTCCGTAGTGGATTCCGCAGCAGCGTGATCCGTCCCGCCCGCAGACGTCCCGCCCACAAAGGCCGCTCCCGCAGACGCCGCTCCCGCAGACGCCGCGCCCGCGTCATGCCAGGCGGCGTCGGCCACGTCAAAGGACGTGACAAGCGCGGCCTGAACAGCGTGCAGCACTGCGGAAAAAACTGCGGATTCGTCCCTGAAGCGCACCTCGCTCTTGGCCGGGTGCACGTTCACGTCCACCTCAGCCGGGTCCATTTCCACAAAAAGCACTATCTGCGGATAGTCGCGGCTGGTCATGCGACCCTTGTAGGCTTCGCGCACGGCGGCCAGCAGCCGTTTGTCCGTGACGGAGCGCCCGTTGACATAGAGCAGGATGCGGTCGCCGCGCGGCTGGCTCACATTGGGCAGAGCCGCCAGACCGTGCGCGCGTATGCCGTGCCTCTGGCCGTCAAAGGGGCGCAGGGCGTCCACCACAAGCCGTGGCCAGAGGATGGCAAGCCGTCCGGCAAGGGTCTGCCCCGGCAGAAAACGCAGGGCCTCACGCTCGCCCGAATGCAGGCTGAAGCCCACCTCGGGCCGGGTGAGCGCGAGGCGCGCCAGCCAGTCCTGGGCGCGTTTGAACTCCGTGGAGGGGGTCTTTAAAAATTTCAGGCGGGCTGGTATATTGGAAAAAAGGTCGCGCACCTCCACCAGCGTTCCCTTGTGCAAAGCCGCCGGGCCGGAACTTTTGAGCAGGCCGTGTTCCACTTCTATCCGGTGCGCCGTCACATTCCCGTCCTCCCCGGCATGGGCGGAGGTGATGGAAAAACGCGACACCGAGGCTATGCTCGGCAAAGCCTCGCCGCGAAACCCGTAGGACAGGATGCGCTCCAGGTCTTCAAGGCAGGCAATCTTGCTGGTGGCGTGACGGGTAACGGCCAGTTCCAGGTCTTCAGCGGGGATGCCGCAACCGTCATCCTGCACGCTGATGCGGCTTTGGCCGCCGTTTTCAAGGCAAACATCTATCTGGTCAGCCTGGGCGTCCAGGCTGTTTTCCACCAGTTCCTTCAACACGCTGGCGGGCCGTTCAACCACTTCGCCAGCGGCGATCTGGTTGCGCAGCTCAGGCGGCAGCAGACGTATATGACGTTTATTTTCAGACATGGTTCCACTCTAATCGGCCGTTTGGCGCATGGCAAGCTGCAGCGTCACGCGAGAAAAAACAGGGCCCGGGTGCGCCACAGGACTTGCCTTGCAGCCAGAGGTGCTTATCTATGGAAGGTAAGGCTTAAAGGACGTGCCGCAACCGCGATCATACGCGCGGTCGACGTGCGCCGGGGCCTGAGGGAGGGAATAATGCATAACAACACGCTCAAGGCCATTGCCGAACCACTGCGCGGCCCGCTTGTGGGCAAGGGTTATGACCCTGAACTTCTGTATGTGGAATGCGGACGTTGTGGTTCGCCGGTTATGTGGGAGCAGGGCAAGGCCACACATATTCTCGGCGTTGCGGGCATTGACCCGCTGGAACTGGACGCGTCCTGCCTGCTGGTGACGGACGCCTGCCCCACGTGCGGCGGCACAGGACACTACACCGTACAGATTTTCCGCGTCAGCGGCGACGCGCAGACGCGCCGTCCGCCCTATTTCGGCAATGCGTAAACAATGCGTAGACAAGGGGCGGGTTTTACCCCACCTGCCCTGAAGCCAGGTCGCCGGTTCATGTGCCCGGCGACCTTTTTTTTGTTTATTTTTTGCTGTTTTTTTCACGGGCCGCGCGCCCGCATTCACGGCAGGGCCTCCCGTGCCGCCGCCAGAACCTAACGCCTTGAGCATCCCTCATGCGACAACAGCAATTGGAGCACGTAGCCTTTGAATAAGGCGACGTGCTCAGAAGCAATAGCGGTTTTTAGGGGGGGCGTGGGGGAGGGCCCCCTTTGCAAAAGAGTCCCTCCCCCACAAAGCATTTCAACACGGCATCGCTCAGCGTACAGAGGCGAGGATTCACATGGCGGCCGTGCCCGGCGGCCCGGCGACTCAGGCGTATTTACGGCTGATTTCTTCCCCGGCCTTTTCAACGTCTGCACGCATCTTCGCACGGGCAGCGTTGATCCTGTCGGCAAGAGCGGGATCAGCGAGGGCCAGAATCTGGGCTGCAAGCCAGGCGGCGTTGCGCGCTCCGGCCTTGTCCAGAGCCACGGTGGCCACCGGGAATCCGGGGGGCATCTGCACTGTGGCAAGCAGGGCGTCCATGCCGCCAAGGGCCACGCTGGACACGGGGATGCCTATGACCGGGCGCGTGGTGCGCGCGGCCACGGCCCCGGCCAGATGCGCCGCCATGCCCGCCGCGCAGATAAATACCTGCGCGCCCGCTGCTTCGTGCTCGCTCACCAGCCTTTCCGTGCGTTCAGGGGTGCGGTGTGCGGAACTGACCGTAATAAAACAGCTTATGCCCAGGCTTTTCAGCACTTCAACACAGGGGCTGACCTTGTCTTCATCAGACTGCGAACCCATCAATATGACCACTTGCGCCATGTCGTATCCTCTGAATCCGGCTCTGGGCCGGAGGTAATCCAGGGAAACGCCGATTTATTCCGTTTGGCGGACTTGCTTCACTTTTTTTGAAACAGTCGGGGACGGAAGAGTCCACTCCCGCTTCAAAAAAAGATCGCGCCTTGCCATACGAAACAACTACGCGTTTCCAGGAGGCTCTCTCAATCAGTGTTTTCTTAACGCAGTTACACTTTTTCAAATGTAAAATGCTCCAGAGCGCTTCGGCATGAAGGCGCTCCGTGTGAACGTGCTGCGAGGCTGCGGGCCTATTTGCCCTTCAGCCGGTTGATGCCCTTCTGCCCTATGTCCTTGCGGTAAAAGCCGCCGTCCATGCGAATCTTTTCCACACCCGCATAGGCGGCCCTTTGCGCGCCCTCAATGTCATCGCCCAGCGCCGTCACGCAAAGCACGCGACCGCCGCTGGATACCAGCGCGCCCTCCTTGATGGTCGTGCCGCCGTGAAAAACCTTTACGCCGGGCAGCGCGTCCGCTTCGCTGATGCCGGTAATGGGCACTCCCTTTGTGTACGCGCCGGGGTAGCCTTCAGCGGTCATGACCACACCCAGGGCCGTCTTGGCGCTCTGTCCGATGCTGGAGGGGTCAAGCTTGCCAGCGATGCCGTCCAGCATGATACGGGGCAGATCGCCCTCAAGCCGCATGAGCATTGGCTGGCATTCAGGGTCGCCAAAGCGCACGTTGTACTCCAGCACCTTGGGGCCGTCGGCGGTCATCATCAGCCCGGCATACAGCACGCCCACAAAGGGATGTCCGTCCTTGGCAAGCTCGCGAAGGATGGGCCGCACGGTGAGGTCGGCCATTTCCTCCAGCATGTTGTCGGGCAGGACGGGGGCGGGGCTGTACGCGCCCATGCCTCCGGTATTGGGGCCTTCGTCATTGTCAAAAACACGCTTGTGATCCTGGGCCGAGGGCAGCGGCACGGCGCGTTCGCCATCGCACAGGCACAGGAAGGAGGCTTCCTCGCCCACAAGCCATTCTTCCAGCACCACAAGATCGCCAGCAGAGCCAAAGGCCCTGGCGCTCATGATGTCGTCAATGGCCTGCAGGGCCTCCTGAGAGTCGGCCGCCATGATGACGCCCTTGCCCGCAGCCAGGCCGTCGGCCTTGACCACCAGGGGGCCGCCCACCTTGGCCACATGGTTTTTGGCCATTTTCACATCGCTGAACACGGCGCTGTGCGCTGTGGGCACATGGGCCCTGGCCATGATTTCCTTGGCAAAGGCCTTGCTGCCTTCGAGCTTTGCGCCGTAACTGTCGGGGCCGAAACAGGCTATGCCCGCTTCGCGCATGCGGTCGGTAATGCCCAAGGTCAGAGGAAGTTCGGGGCCAGGCATCACAAGATCGATCTTTTCTTTGCGCGCCAGGGCCACCAGCCCGTCCAGATCGTCAACAGGAACAGGCACATTGACCGCGCCCTCCCTGCTGGTTCCCCCGTTGCCGGGCGCGGCGAAGACCGCCTCAACGCCGGGGCTTTGCATGAATTTCCAGACCAGGGCGTGTTCCCGCCCACCGGAACCAATCACCAGGATGCGCATGCCGTCTCCTTGCCGTGTACTGATGAAAAAGCAAAGCCCCGAAAAGGGGGCTTTGTCAGGGGCGGACAGCCCACGCGTTCTGCGGCGGGCTGTCCGCGCCCGACGTTATCTAGAGCATTTAACACTTGAAACGCTCGCGTATGGCTGGCAAAAGCCTGCCTGCTCGCATTTCGTGGCAAGAATTTTCAGAAAAATCCTTAAAATCCTTGCCAAGCAGTTAACTCATTGCATTCGCAAACTGCCCTAATTGGGGCTCACTTCAAAGTCGCTCATGTCAGCCGGCACATTGGGGTCCGTGGCCGAGACGTCCAGCGGATAGGCCGTGATCATGCACTGGCGGCTGCCCACGCCGAGATCCGGCGAGGTATTCAGCCCCACCACAAGATCAAGGGTGCCTTTATTGGTGACGTCAGCCAGATCCACAGCAGCCACAGAACCACGGATGCGGCGCGTCTTCCACTTGAGGCCGAGGCCCACGCCGTCCCAGTACAGAGCGTGAATTTCACCCTGCGGGAAGTAGCGGTAGCGGTCGAACATCTGCGAAGCCGTGGATATGGGCTTGTTGATCAGCAGGGTGTACTCGCCGGTGTGGCCGATATCGGCAGTGATGAGGTTCATGGGCGCATAGTACTTGCTGGGCAACTGGTAGTTCTTGTCTACGCCGAGGCCGGGCATGCCCTTGTAGTGGTCCATGCCGGTGGCCGAGCCGGAGAAGCGCTCCATAGTGGTATGGATGAGCGTATTGCCATTGCCCTGGAAGACTTTAAGGCGCTCGTCGTCGGTCAGCATGATAAGCTGATCGCCCTTGCCGGCCTTGCCGCCGGGCAGCCATGTCACGTTAAAGACAGTGGCCCCTGTGGGCAGGTCAAGCCGGGAACCGAAGGAGTATTTGCCGTCGGTCTTCACCATGGTGTAGACGCCGGGGGCAAAAAGCTTGAGCGAATCCCAGCCCTGACCCACGAGGGTGGGCGCAAAGGTGGGCGGCACACGCAGCACGCTTACGTAATAGGGGATGCGCTCCGACACCTGGGAGAACTTGTTGCCCTTGAAGCTGAAGAAATAGCTGTAAGGGCGGTTGCTCTCGCTTTCAAAGGTGGTAACCACAATATCCATGGCGCCGTCACGGTTGAGATCCATGGCCCGCATGGAGAAGTTCTGGTTGGAACGCGAAACAAGGGTTTCACCCAGCAGCTTGAGCTGGCTTGCGCCGTCCCAGGAATAGATGCGCAGATGGTTGTCGCTCATCACGCAGATTTCGTTCTTGCCGTCGCCGTTGAAGTCGCCCACCAGCATGCCCACCATGGCGTAAGGCAGACGCTGGCTGCGCAGACGCGAACCGTCGCCGGAACCTGCGCCCTGATAACGGAACTGCGGGTTCAGGTACACCTGCTGCTGGCCCGTTTCATTGGCGATGATGTCGCCGCCGGGAGCCACCGAGCCACGGGGGCCGGAGGCCGCCGTAGTGCCGGGTGCGCGAACGCCGGCAATGCCGAACACTTCCTGGCCCAGGGCGGCGCTCAGGTTCTGCACAGCGCCCGTCAGGCCGCTCACGGAACTCTGGGCCGTCTTGCTCCAGGTTTTTCCGGCTTTGTCCACGCTGTTGACTTCAATGGTGCAGTCATTGCCCACCACATTGACGGATCCCCACACGGCGTTGTCTGCGCCGGAGGAATTCATGACCTTGCTGGCTTCCGCCTGCGTGGTGGCCTTGCCCTGAACAGGACGCACATCAAGCACGCCGGGGCGGTTCAGACGGCCCTGAATGGTGGCCGGAACGGCCTTGGAAAGATAGGCGTAGCTTTGCGGCGCGTTCACCGTGAAAGGCAGCACCACGGCACTCTTGGCTGCAGCCTGCGCCGTGGGGGTCAACCCGGCGGCGAGCAGCGCGAGGCAGACCGCAAAAGTCAGTCGCATGGCAAATTTCATTCCGTTCTCCTTGGGTATCTTGCCAGATATCCGATAAAGTAGAGGAAGCTCCGATCAGGGCGGCTTTTACATACGGTGTGCAAGACCGTTTCTGGCTGTAGCGCGTCACAAAAATCGGCGCAGGGCTGCCATACGGCCATATCAAGGCCTGTAATGACGCCTGAAATGCAAAAAAACCGATGATCAGGTTTCCTGGGGTCGCCGCCCGCCGTAAAAATCCGGCAGCGAACAGACCACGGGGCTCACCCGCGCCGGGCGCGGATGGCGTGGCGCCGCATGGATGCCACACCGGCGCACTATACCCGCAGTTGCAGCGCCGCGCAACATCTTGAAGTTGCCGTCCGCACGGATTTTCCGGCAAAAAGCTCTTGCAGCCCTGAACGCCTGCCCATACTATGCCGCCATGTCCAAACCCGCCGCCCGTTCATTCCGTATTGTTTGTGAGGATAGGCATACCACAGCCGTGGAGGCCCTGTTGCGCGCCCAGGGGTACGCATTCGAGCCTGAGCCTTTTTCTCCCCTGTGCCGCCGCCTGCTGGCCGAACCGCGCCCTCTGGGCAGTTCGCTGGCGGCCTTTTTTGGCTATATTTACATCCAGGATCGTTCGTCCATGCTGCCGCCCGTGGCTCTGGCCCCGGCTATGGGAGCCTCGGTGCTGGACATGTGCGCAAGCCCCGGCAGCAAGACGGGCTTTCTGGCGCAACTTGTGGGGCGCACAGGCTTTGTGCTGGGCAACGAACCCTCGCCCACGCGCCTCGGCACGCTGCGCGCCAACCTGCACCAGTGCAATTTGATCCAGGCGGGAACCTGCCTCTACAGCGGCGACGCCCTGCCCCTGCACCCAGGATCGTGGAACGCCATATTGCTTGACCCTCCCTGCTCCGGCTGGGGCACGGCCGAAAAGCACCCGCAGGTGCTCAAACTCTGGCAGGGGGACAAACTGGACAGCCTCACCAGCCTGCAACAACGCCTGCTGCGCCATGCCGCGCATTTGCTGGCTCCCGGCGGGAGCCTCGTTTACTCGACCTGCACTACCAATGTGGCTGAAAACGAAGACCAGGTACGCTTTGCCGAAGAAGAACTGGGTCTTGTGCGCGAGCATCTTGCGCCCATACCCGGCTTTGTCTGGGAAGAGATGCCCGGCGGCGAAGGCACCCTGCGGGTGGACGGCGCACGCTCCCAGGCCCAGGGATTTTATGTGGCCCGTTTGCGCAAGCCCGGCACCATGACTGACGGCGGGGCAGGCGGCACACAGGGCAGCGGGACTGGCGACACACAGGGCAGCGCCGCAGCCTCCACATCCACCGCATTTGGCAGTGCGGACGGGTTTTCCCCAAGGGCTGCATCGGACTCCGAATTTTCCGGCTCTTCGCGTTTTGGACGCAAAAGGTCTGGCCGCGCGTCCCGCCAATCGCCCGGACAGGCTTTGGGCCAGACCTTGGGCCAGACATCAGGCCAGACATTGGGCCAGGCCCTGCCGCCGGACTGTCTTGCCGGGCCCACGTGCGATCCCGCCCTGCTGCCCCCTGGTGAGGCCGTACTGTATGGCGAACACGTGCGCTTTATTCCGGCCCAGGCCACGGCCCTTTTGCCGCAGAACTGCATCTGGCAGGGCGCGCTGCTGGGCAAACTTTGTGGCGGCAGGCTGGACGCAGCCCCGCGCCTGCGAACACTGATGCCCGAAGAACCGGACGCGGCCTCAAGCCTTGTGCTGGAAGATCTCAACGACATCAGTGCCCTGCTCAGCGGGCAGAGCCGCCAGACGGGGCTTCAGGGACGCGAGGCCGCCCTGTGGTGGCGCGACCTGCCCCTGGGCCGCGTGGCCCTCAAGAACGGACGGGCTGTGGCCGGTTTCCGGTAGCCGGATCCCGGCGGCCAGATCCCGGCGGCAAAACAGCCGCGCCTGGCCTTGAACAGACAAGATTTGAGATGGTGTGACGCCAAGAAGATGCTGCCTCTCCCCTCAGCTTTAGAGCAAACCCTCATTGTACCCTGGTAAGCTACAATAAAGGTTTTAGGAGGAGGGGGTGTGGGGGAGGAGACCCTTTTGCAAAAGGGTCCCTCCCCCACAAAGCATTTTAAAATAGCACTACTCTAACAGGCCGTGCGGCGCGCGCCGCAGGCTGTCTTCACGGTTCCCTACTGTCCGGCCCCGGCGGCCAGCATTCTTCTGCCCCACACGGCCTGCCCCAAAGACAGGCCACCGTCGCCGGGCGGTAGTTCATGATGGGTGAGCGCCTTGAGGCCCATGTATTCCAGGGCCTGAGGCAGCAGCCGCGCCATAATGGCATTCTGCATGACGCCGCCGCTGAGGCCCACGCTGGTGATGCCAAGCGATCTGGCGGCCCTGCCCGCCATGCCCGCCAGCGCCTCGGCCAGGCTCAGATGAAAACGCCCTGCCGCCTCGGCCACGGACATGCCGTGCGCGAGGCCCTGCGCTACCCTGGCAAAAAGTCCGGCGCTGTCCAGTTCCAGCAGGCCGCCGCGTTCCGTCACGCCCACGGGCCAGATCATGCCCGGAATGTTACGTATATCCACCAAGGGTGCGCGGCCAGCCAGCACGTCCCCCATCGGGCCTTGCGCCCGGTTGGCCGCGTCCTCCAGCCGTATGGCCGCCTGCCCCTCGTAGGTGGTGGTCATGCACAGGCCAGCCTGCGCGGCCACGGCGTCAAACAGACGCCCGCAGCTTGAAGTGGCGGGACAATTGATGCCGCGTGCCAGCATTTCCCCCACGGCGCGGGATGCCTGTGCATGCTCCGGCAACCAGGGCGCGCCAGCCAGGGCGCTGGCTGCGTCCAGATGACCGTATTCCGCGGCCTGGGCCATGAGCCCCTGGGCTATGCGCCACGGTTCGCGCACGGCAGCGTCACCACCCGGCAGGGCAAAGGGGGAGAGCCGCCCCAGCCGCCGCCATTCCGGCCTGTCCAAATCCATAACAAGCAGTTCGCCGCCCCAGACCGTGCCGTCGTCGCCAAGGCCCGTTCCGTCCAGACACAGGGCCAGAGCCGGGCTGAAACAGGCGTTTTCGGCCAGAACAGCGGCGGCGTGGGCCGCGTGGTGCTGCAATCGCCACAGGGGCAGACCCTCGCGCGCGGCGCGGGCTTCGGCATAGCGCGTGGAAAGAAAGTCGGGGTGCAGATCGCAGACAAGAGCCTTGGGGCGAACCTCCAGCAGCTTTTCCAGATGCGTGACCACTTCTTCGTAAAAAGCCATGACCGAAGGGTTTTCCAGATCGCCCACATGCTGCCCCACAAAGGCTTCGTTGCCGCGCGTGATGCAGACCGTGGCCTTGAGTTCCGCTCCTGTGCCGAGAACGCAGGCAGGGGCCGGGCCTTCAGCTTGCGCCCTTGCCGCCGCAGCTTTCGCGCTTGCCGTATTTGCCATACCCGCCGTGCCCGCCATACTCGCCATATTTGGCGTAGCCTCTGTAGCTGCCGTATCTGGCCGAGCCTCCGCAGTCCCTGTACCTGACGCAGCCGCCGCGCTCGCCGCATCCGCCTTTGCCTGGCTGTCTGCCAGAAACACCGGGCGCGGCACATAGCCCCGCGCGCGGCGGTAAAAAAGCGGTTCGCCCCTGTCTGACCGCGATGCGCTGGAAAGGGCGGCCGCTGCCGGGGCTGCGTGCGGTTGCAGGGTGATGACGCTGTCGTCAACGCGCACCAGAATGTCCCGGTCGTGCAGCAGCCAGGCGTCCGCGAGGTGCGGCAGACGCTCAAGCGCCTCCCTGTTGCCGAGGCAGATGGGCTCGCCCCCGGCATTGGCCGAGGTCATGACCAGAACAGGCGGCTGGGGCGCGTGGGCGGCCAGCCAGTCAAAAAGCACGCTGTGCAGGGGGGTGTTGGGCAGCATGAAGCCCACCTGCCGCGTATCCGGGGCCACCTGCAGCGGCAGCGAGGGCGAATCGCCTTGCTGACGGCGCGGGCAGAGCACAATGGGCTTTTCCGGACTCACGAGCAGGGCCTCATGCTCCGGCGTGAGATCACAAAGGGATCGCACGGTCGCAAGACTGCCAGCCATGAGCGCCAGCGGCTTGTGCGGACGATCTTTGCGCTGCCGCAAGAGCGCCACGGCCCGGGCATTGCGGGCATCACAGGCAAGCTGAAAGCCGCCGAGCCCCTTGATGGCCAGAATGCCGCCATCCAGCAACACCTGGCCCGAACGCTCCAGAGCGTGGCGCGTCAGGGCTTCCTTGTCCTGCACGCTGCCCCATTGCGGACAGGTGCGCCCCGCCGCCGCGTCTTCTTTGCTTACAAACCAGAGCGTCGGCCCGCAGACCGGGCAGGCCACGGGCTGGGCATGAAAGCGCCTGTCCGCCGGGTTCGCATACTCCGACGAGCAGCGCGGGCACAGGGGAAAACAGCTCATGGACGTGACGGCCCTGTCGTACGGAATGGAACGGGTGATGGTATAGCGCGGGCCGCAATTGGTGCAGTTGGTGAAAGGATAATTGTAACGCGGATTTTGCGGATCAGCCATATCCGCCAGGCAGTCGGCGCACACGCCCACATCCGGGCTGACCAGCACGCTGTGCCCGGCATGGCCGCTGCTCTGTACAATGGCAAAGGCGTCCTCCTGCGCAACAGGCGACAGATCTTCCTCTTTCAGGCCGGTAAGACGGGCCAGGGGAGGAAGCTCCGCCTGCAGACGCTGGCCGAAGCGGCGCACCTCTGCCTCCGCGCCCTGCACTTCCATGCGCACGCCTTCCGAGGTATTGCCCACGGTTCCCGTGAGGCCGCCCTCGTGCGCGAGCCTGTAGACAAAGGGGCGAAAGCCCACGCCCTGTACCTGCCCGGAGGCCACAAAAGCCCGCCGTACTGTAAGTTTTTCGTTCATGCGGCACAGTATCGCACAAATCCCGCCCTGTCAGCAGGGATGCCCCGGCAGCCGCAGTGATACCAAGGGAAACGCTGATGTATTCCGTTTGGCTGCGTTGCTTCACTTTTTTTGAAACAGTCGAGGACGGAAGAGCCCACTCCTGCTTCAAAAAAAGTTCGCGCCTTGCCAAACGAAATAACTGCGCGTTTCCAGGAGGCTCTTTAATCCGTGCTTCCCAGACTTGCGGGCGAGACAGCTTTTAGCTAGGTTGAGGCCCATATTGACGTTCCAATCACCTCAGAAAAGCCCGCCCGGACACCAGCCCACCAACGCATCCAGGCCGGGTCACAGCCAGGAGCCCGCCATGCCCTCTACCCGTACCATTGGTTCCCGCATACGGTCATTCCGTGAAGAACGCGAAGTTGACCTTGAAACACTGGCCCGGGATACCGGTCTTGACCAGAACTACCTGCAAAAGCTGGAGAGCGACGCCATCTACCCCAGCATCGGCCCCCTGCAAAAGGTGGCCCGCGCCCTTGGCGTGCGCCTGGGAACGTTTTTGGACGACCAGTTTACCCGCGACCCCATCATTGCCTGTATCAACAACGACTGTGAAGGCGAAGAAGCCCTGCACACCGGCCGCATCCCCCGCCCGAGCTACACCTATCAGCCTCTGGGCAAGGGCAAGAACGACCGCAACATGGAGCCATTCCACATCCGTATTTTCCCTGACGCCGGGGAACGCAAAACCAGTTCGCACCAGGGTGAAGAGTTCATATTTGTGCTCAAGGGCACGCTGCTGGTGGTATACGGACGCGAAAACTACGTGCTGAAAGCCGGCGAAACCATCTACTACAATTCCATCGTGCCCCACTTTGTGGGCGCGGCGGGTGACGAACCGGTGGAAATTCTGGCCGTTACCTACAACTCGTAGGCTCAACTGAAATAGTTCCACCGACCACTTGCCGCACGCGCACCACAGGAGACAGTATGGAAGAAAAAGTTCGCCAGCGTCAGGCCCAGTTTGAATTACGCGAATGGACACTGGGGCAGATTCTTGACCACACCATAAGCCGCTTCCCCGACAATGAGGCGCTTGTGTACGCCGACCGCGACTTTCGTCAGACCTGGCGGGAGTTTGGCGATGTTGTTGACCGCTTTGCCAAGGGGCTTATGGCCCTTGGCGTGCAAAAGGGCGAAAAGGTGGCGGTATGGGCCACCAACGTGCCCTACTGGGTCGCCCTGCAGTTTGCCACTGCCAAGATCGGCGCCATACTCATCACGGTAAACACCAACTACCGCGAACACGAACTGCGCTATTTGCTCACCCATTCGGAATGCGAAAATCTCTTTCTCATCGACAGCGTGCGCGACCACGACTATCTGGACACATTGTACCGCATCGCGCCTGAACTGCGCGTGCAGGCGCGCCGCTCGTTCGTGTGCAAAAGCCTGCCCCACCTCAAGCGCGTCTGTTTTCTGGGCATGGAGAAGCACAGGGGCATGTATTCCGTGCCTGAAATCCTCTCCCTGTCCGTCATGGTGGATGATGAGGAATACCAGGCCCGGCAGGCTACGCTGCACCCCTGGGACGTCATCAACATGCAGTATACCTCCGGCACGACGGGCTTTCCGCGCGGGGTCATGCTCACCCATGTGGGCGTGGGGCTCAACGGCTACTGGATAGGCCGCCACCAGAACTTCGGCCCCAATGACCGCGTGTGCCTGCCTGTTCCGCTCTTTCACTGCTTCGGCTGTGTGCTCGGCGTTTCGGCCTGCGTCAATCACGGGGCCACCATGGTCATTCTTGAGTCCTTCAATCCGCTCAAGGTGCTGGCCGCCGTTGACGCCGAGCGCTGCACCGCCCTCTACGGCGTGCCGACAATGTTTCTGGCCGAACTGGAACACAAGCTCTTTCACCGCTTTGACATGTCCAGCCTGCGCACGGGCATCATGGCAGGGTCGATCTGCCCCGAACCCCTCATGCGCCGCGTCATCGAAGACATGAACATGAAGGAGATCACCATCTGTTACGGCCTGACAGAAGGCTCGCCAGTCATGACGCAGTCCGACATGCACGACACCCTGGAGCAGCGCTGCGAAACCGTGGGCTGCGCCATGCCGGGCATCGAGGTGCGCGTGGCGAACCCCGAAACCTGCGAGGAACTGCCGCGCGGCCAGGTTGGAGAAATCCTTTGCCGGGGCTATAATGTCATGAAGGGCTACTACAATATGCCCGAAGACACGGCCAAGGCCGTCAGCCCCGAGGGCTGGCTGCACTCCGGCGACCTGGGCGTGATGGACGAAGAAGGCTATCTGCGCATCACGGGACGCATCAAGGACATGATCATCCGTGGCGGTGAAAACGTGTACCCCCGCGAGGTGGAAGAATACCTTTTGTCCATGCCGGGCGTTCTGGACGTGCAGGTGGTCGCCGTGCCCAGCTTCAAGTATGGCGAAGAAGTGGCGGCCTTCATCATCCCCCGTCCCGGCGTCGAGATACAGCCCGAAGACGTACGCGCCTTCTGCCGGGGCAAGATAGCCTGGTTCAAGGTTCCAAAGTATGTTGCCATGATATCTGGCTTTCCTCTTACAGCCAGCGGCAAGATACAAAAATACATACTGCGTGAGCAGGCGGCCGAACTGTGGCCCGAAGCCATGCAGCCCAAATTGTAGGCGCTTTGCGCCCGCAACTGCGCCTGGGGCACTGGCCCCTCCGCAAAGGATTACAACGTGAGTGACAAAGAATTTTCCTATGACGAGCCCCTGTCAATGATTGGGACTCCAAGCCCTTCCACCAACGGTGGCAACGGTGACAATGGCGGCAATGCCCGCAATGGCAGCGGGGGCCACAAGGACGCGGCTTCCGCTGCGCAGTCCGCCGAGACCGTCCAGCAATCCGCGCAGCAATCCATGCTGCAGACTGGCCCGCTGCCTGAACGGGCGGGCTGCGCCACCGCCTGCCCCCTGGCCCAGATTCCGGCGGAGGTATGGAAAACCCTGCTGCGCCGCCCCTTCCGCAAACGGCGTCCCGTAGTGTTCTGGGGCTGCGTCCTGCTGGTTCTTGGCCTGATCGGCGGCCTGATCGTCAAGGCAAGCGATGATGGTGGCCCTTTCACGGGCGGCGGCCGCATCGCCCTTGTCTCGGTGAACGGCCCCATACTTTCCGCTGAACCCACCCTTGAATGGCTGCGCAAGGTGGCGCAGAATCCTTCGGTCAAGGGCATCCTTGTGCGTGTGGATTCCCCCGGCGGCGGCGCGGCGGCCTCGCAGGAAATTTTTGACGCCCTGAAAGCGGTGGCGCAAAAAATGCCCGTGGCCGTCAGCATGGGCTCCATGGCGGCGTCCGGCGGGCTCATGGTCAGCATGGCCGGGCAGCGCGTGTTCGCCAACCCCTCCACAGTGACGGGCTCCATTGGCGTGCGCATGGACGTGCCCCAGCTTCAGGGCCTTATGGACAAGGTGGGCGTGGGGCAGGAAACCCTTGTGGTCGGCGCGTACAAAGACGCCGCCTCCTACATGCGGCCCATGACGCCCGAACAGCGCACCTATTTTCAGGGCGTGCTCAACGACATGTACGGCCAGTTTGTGGATATTGTGGCCCAGGGCCGCAACATGCCGCGCGAACAGGTCGTCAAGCTGGCCAACGGCAAGGTCTATACCGGGCAGGAAGCGCTCAGGCTCGGCCTTGTGGACGAAATGGGCGGCCGCGAGCAGGCCCAGCGCTGGCTGGCGCAGAAGACGGGCGTGCCCGCTGACCGCAAACTGCTGACAAGACCCAAGGAAGGCAACTGGCTGGGGCGTGGCCTCACGGCCATGCTCGGCCTTGATGCGGACTCCATCGGCGGGCTGGCGGCCCTTGTGGGCCTGCACAACAACAACGGCCAGACCGACCTGCGTACTCCGGCCTTTTTATACCAGTTTTAAGGAAACGCTGATTAAAGAGCCTCCTGGAAACGTGCAGTTATTTCGTTTGGCAAGGCGCGAACTTTTTTTGAAGCAGGAGTGGACTCTTCCGTCCTCGACTGTTTCAAAAAAAGTGAAGCAAGTCCGCCAAACGGAATAAATCAGCGTTTCCTTACCTGCACGTTTATCAAGGCGGAGCATCAGCCCATGGCGGATACAAATCCGCCATGGGCCGTGCCCGCCCGTTCCTATCCGGAGAACATAGTATGCCGCACCAGCGTTTTCTGACCTTTTTGCTGCTGGCCCTGAGTCTGGCTTTTGTCGCGGCCCCCGCCCATGCAAAACCCTATGACCTTGCCTTTGTGACCGCTGACATTCCTGACTCCTGCAACTTTATGACGCGGGACGGCGCGCTCTTTGTGCTTGACGATGAAGACCATTTTTTCACCGTCAATGTGACCGATCGCGCCAAGGACGTTTCGCTGCAGCAACACGCCGAAAACCTGTCCCGCAGTCTCAAGGGCGGCCCCGTGAGCCAGGTGGGCGACGACGGCTATGGCTTTACGGTAAAAATCGCCATGGTGCCCTTTGATGTGCTGGTCATGGCTGATGAAAGCCATGTGGTGGAGCTGTTCACCGACCTGAACAAGGCACAATGGCCAGAAGACATCAGCAGCGCCTACGCTTCGGTGAAGGGCAAGGCGCCCGAACTGGCTCCCCTGCTGCACAAAATCCTTACGGCAAGATAACGCTTAACCAACCTTATTTACTAAATTTTTACCGTCATATTTTTTAATGGACAAATACCGGACAGCGTGACAAAGCTTGCCCAGCAATGCCCGTTTTTCAGGAGGACGAAATGCTGAAAAAGTTTCTCATGTTTCCCATTTGCTGTCTGGTTCTTCTGGCCCTGGCCCTGCCTGCGCAGGCCAAGGAAGTGAAGTTCGCCCACTTCAGCATAGATGTGCCCGCCGGCTGCACCACTCAGGAAAAAGACGGCATCGTGACCGTAACGGCCTCGAAAGAAGCCTTTTTTTCCGTTGCCCTGTACACCAAGAGCGAGGCTGGCAACCTTTCCGACAAGGATTTTGCAGCCAAGCTTTCGCGGCAGATGAAGGGCAGCGCGCCCGAACCTTCCGAGGACGGCGGCTGGACCTTCACGGCCACCAGCAACGGCATGCTCATGAACGTGGATGTGGTGGGCGACCATGACTACCTTATAATGTTCATGAGCGACGCCAGTGACAAGGAATGGCCCACTTCGCTGCAGGCCGCGTATGACTCCATCACCGGTAAGGACGACAAGATCGACACGTTTCTGAAAAAAATCCTGTTCCCCGAATAGGACGGTTTACCAAGGTATATGAAAACCGCCCGGCTTCAGACAAGCCGGGCGGTTTTTATATAGGCCATATACCGCCGGTCAGAATGACCGCCATGTTGTCGCACGCGCGCTCCTCATGCCATGCCTTACCAAACAAGCCCGGCGCACACACGGTTGCGACCAGCCTGCTTTGCCGCATACAGCGCCTTGTCCGCCTCGTGCAGCGTCAGCAGGCCGTCGCCATGGCCGCTGTGCTCACTACAGCCCAGGCTCACGCTCACAGGCTTGCCGTCCGGCCTGAACACCTTTGCGGCCACAGTGCTGCGTATTCTTTCCGCAGTGGGCACGGCATTTCTTATCCCGCAGTCGGGCAGCAGAACCACAAATTCGTCCCCGCCATAACGACAGATTATGTCATTGCTGCGCGCGCACTGGCGGATGGCTGCCCCCACCGCCCTGAGCACGCTGTCGCCAGCCAGATGCCCAAAGGTATCGTTGATGTCCTTGAATCTGTCCACGTCAAGCATGACACAGCAGAATGGCCGCTTTTCCACCTTGGCGTACTTGTTCAGCACAAGGTCGAGATATTTTCTGGTCCGCAACTGGGTGAGCGAATCTTTCAGACTTCTCTCGTCCGCCAGCCTGACCCTGTTGAGCATCGAGTTCAGCTGGCTGCGCAGCGTGCCTATGGTGCGGCTCTGCTCCGTGATGTCCACAATGACCCCAAGAAAGCCGCGCGCGTTGTTTGCGTCCGTAAAGCCGCCGCTCCAGTGCAGACAGGTATGCATCTTGCCGTCGGCGAACCTGTAACTGAAAATATAGTGCTTGAACGCCTGAGTCTCCAGGGTGGCCAGATCATCGGCCTGATACATCTTGCGCTCTTCTTCGGGCAGATAGGTCACTTCCAGCACGGACTTTCCCAAAACGTCCTCTCGCCGCACGCCGAACATTTTTTCATAGGCCTTGTTCACAAAAACAAAGCGCAGATTCTCGTCTTTGATAAATATGGCGTTGGGTAGCAGATCCAGCACCATATTCATGTCGAACACTGTAACATTATCCATAACGTTTCATCCAGGCTGCGGGCTTTTGTGTCACGACTTTTTGTACGAGAAAATTCATGTGCCAATTGTGTTACAATACCCTATGCGATGCGTTCAGCATAGCGCCAAACAGCCGCCGCCCGCCTCAGGTATTCCGATAATCCAATGATGCAAAAAGGGCGCTCCCACTGGAAGCGCCCTTGATACTTGCTCTCAAACGGACTAGCCGTTCTCGCTCTCTTCGAACTTCTGCTTGAGCAGGTCGCCCAGGCTCTGTCCGGATTCCTGCGGCCCGGAATGGAATTCCTTGGGCTTGCGGCGTTCTTCCACTTCCTGAATCTGCTTGATGGACAGTCCAAGGCGGCGCTCTTCAGCGCTGACGTGGATGACCTTGGCCTGGATTTCCTGGCCTTCCTTGTAGATTTCAGCCGGGGTCTTGACCTTCTTGCTGGACAGCTCGGAAACATGCACCAGGCCTTCAATGCCTTCTTCCACTTCAACAAAGAGGCCGAAGTCGGTGATGTTGGTCACGGTTCCCTTGATGGTGCAGCCCACGGGGTAGGTGGTGGGCACATGGCCCCACGGATCGTCCACCAGCTGCTTGACGCCCAGGGTGAACTTTTCGCTTTCCTGGTCAACGGTCAATACCTTGGCCTGCACGGTGTCGCCGACCTTGTATATTTCGTTGGGATGGCGAACCTTCTTGGTCCAGGAAATGTCGGACACGTGGATGAGGCCGTCGATGCCGTCTTCAATGCCGATGAACATGCCGAATTCGGTGATGTTCTTGATGACGCCTTCAAGGATGGTGCCTTCGGGATAGCGCTCGGCCACCAGTTCCCAGGGGTTGGGACGAACCTGCTTCATGCCGAGGCTGATGCGCTTTTTGTCGCCGTCAACGCCCAGGATGACCACTTCGACTTCGTCGCCGGTGTGAACCATCTGGGAAGGATGACGCAGCTTGCGGGTCCAGGACATTTCAGAAATATGCACAAGACCTTCAACGCCGGCTTCCAGTTCAACAAACGCGCCGTAATCGACGAGGTTGGTGACTTTGCCGGTGCACTTGGCGCCTTCGGGGAAGCGGGCAGAAATATCCTGCCACGGATCGGGCACAAGCTGCTTGAGGCCCAGGGAAACCTTGTTGTTTTCGCGATCAAAGGAAAGCACCTTCAGGGTCAGTTCCTGACCGATGGTGATCATTTCCTTGGGATGGCGGATGCGCTTCCAGCTCATGTCAGTGATGTGCAGCAGGCCGTCGAGGCCGCCCAGGTCAACGAACACGCCGTATTCGGTGATGTTCTTGGCCTTGCCCTGCACAGTCTGGTTTTCTTCGAGGGTGCGCAGCAGATCCTGGCGCTTGGAATCGCGTTCTTCTTCAAGCAGCACGCGGCGCGAAACAATGACATTGCTGCGGCGGCGGTTGATCTTGAGCACGCGGAATTCGAACTCCTGGTTGACCAGGGCGTCCATGTCCGGCACGGGACGCAGATCCACATGAGAACCGGGCAAAAATGCCTCGACTCCGCCGATGTCCACGGTGTAACCGCCCTTGATGCGGCGTACAATGTGGCCCGTGATGACCCTGTTGTTTTCCTGCACGTCTTCGAGCTGGTCGAAAACCTGCATGCGTTTGGCCTTTTCAAAAGAAAGGGTAATGGTGCCGTCGTTTTCGTTCTTGCGAACAACGTACACGTCCACCTTGTCGCCCACGGCAACGACCATGTTGCCGGCGGCATCGCGAAATTCAGCCGCGGGAATCTGCCCCTCGGACTTGAAGTTCACGTCCACCAGTACATTGTCTTCGTCCACGCGAACGATTTCGCCCTTGGTGATAGAGCCTTCTTCAAGGTCGCCAAAATCGGAAGTGAGGTAGTTTTCGAGAGCACTCTCGAAATTCATTTCGGTTTCGTGCCCGGTTTCCAAGCCTGCCATATGTCCAGCCTCCAAACATGATTTCCCTTTTTCAAAGGGAGGTCGCATATGTAGCAGAAATTTGCCGGAAGAACAAGGAAAAATACGGCCTGAGCGGCCACGAAAGCCGCGCTGCAGCCCCTGTGCTGGCCCTCATGTGGCGGCTGGCGCAACCTCCCGCCCTCCTTGACATTTGACGCGCCCTGTTGTCCTGTATCCCTTTGGCGGGGAATTTCGTGCAAATCGAAAACAGTCGCGCTGCGGTAAGAGGGGACAAGGTTTCTTTTCGCCTGCTCAGGAAGGGCGGCGTTTGACAGCCAATCGCGCAAGCGGTGAAGGCGAAACCAAGGCGCTGGCCATGCGGCCACACAGCCCTCAAGTCCGAACACCCGCCGGGGCCATAACCCTTTTGCGAACCTTTCAACGCGATATTGAGGAGGTTGCCATGCCGCGCATCCTGTCACACGTCGGGCTTCGCCCGCTGCTTTTTGTCCTGCTGCTGCTGGCGGCGCTTGCCGTGCACGGCACAAGCCACGCCACAGACGCCGCCCCCAAGGAAGGCATTTTGCTGGTGGCTTTCGGCACCAGCGTGCCCGAAGCCCAGCCCGCCTTCAAGGCTGTGGATGCGGAATTTAAAAAAGCCTTTCCCGGCTCGCCTGTGGTCTGGGCCTACACATCACAGATCATCCGTAAAAAGCTGGCCGAACAGGGGCATCCTGTGGGCGGCATCAGCGACGGCATGGCCCAGCTGGCCAAGGACGGCGTAAAGGTTGTGCGCGTGCAGTCCCTGCATGTTCTGGCCGGTGAAGAATTTACCGCCCTTGAACGGGCCGTGCTGCTTGACGTGAGCAAGAACCCCGGCCGCTTTGAGGCTGTTTTTATGGGCCGCCCCCTGCTTGAGTCCAAGCCCGACGCCCAGGAACTTCTGGCCGCCATCCTGGCCGACACCAAGGGCCAGCGCAACAAAAACACCGCCCTTGTGCTCATGGGCCACGGCCAGAGCCATGGCCGCGCAGACCTGGCCTTTGAAGGCGTGCGCTCGGTTTTCAAAACCGCTGACAAAAACATCCACATGGCCACGGTGGAAGGCGCACGCAGCTTTGAAGACCTGCTCAAGGAACTCAAGGCCGCCAAGGTCAAGCACGTTGTCATCGCCCCGCTCATGCTGGTGGCTGGCGACCATGCCCGCAACGACCTTGCAGGCGACGAGGACGACTCCTGGGCTACCCAGCTTAAAAAGGCCGGCATCAAGGTTGACACCCATATCAAGGGTCTTGGCGAAACCCCCGGCACTGCCGCCATTCTTGTGCGCCACGCCAAGGAAAGCACCGACGATTTGACCAAGGAACCCAAAAAGCCGTAATCGCCGCGCCGTATAAAGCACTTTTTTCCGGATGTACGATGGGCTGCACAGCCGCATCACCCAGGAACGGTACCTTTATGCCTCTGAGCCACCCGCCACTGGTCTGCACCACGCGGGTGGCTTTTGTTTTGCCCGCCACACCGTTCGCCCTGGCGCCCTTTTTTGCCCTCCACACCGCTCGCCTGACGCCCTTTTTGCCCGCCACACCGTTCGCCCTGGCGCCCCTTTTTGCCCGCCACCGGCGCCATACCGCGCCTCCTGCAGGGCCTTTCGACGCAGCCCGCACGCTTTTTCTGAAACTGCGGGCAGTCTGCCCTAAAATACCCCGGACAGGGCGCTGCACACCACGTATGGCCGATTTTTATCGTTTTTTTGTGGAGCCGGGGGGTACACAATACTGTTTTTTTCATGTAGCCTACATAAAATTCCATAGCAAAGCACTGCTGTCGGACATGATGAGCAGCTGTGATTCACGGGAGGCCCGCATGCCCAAGCAAAGTCGCAAGATATCTCCACCGCGGCCCGCAGCCGCCCCCCGCCGAACCGCCAGAACCCCTCGCGCCTATGCGCCGGATGTGGAAAAAATCAACTGCCGCGTGGCGGAAGCCCAGGCCATCTTTGCCAACGCCAAACGCATGGCCGGCATGGTGGCCCGAACCCTGGGGCCTTTTTGCGAAGTGGCGGTACACGACTTCAGCGACCTTGAGCATTCCATCATCCACATCGAAGGTTCCCTTACAGGGCGCAATGTGGGCGCTCCGGCCACCAATATGGTCACCAAGGCGTGGCGTCAGGGCGGCGACAATGTACAGGACATCATAGCCTATGCCGCCACAACGCCCTCAGGGCAGACGCTCAAGTCATCCATCAGTTTTTTGCGCACCAGTGAGGGCGAGGTCATCGGGGCTGTGTGCATTCACTTTGACCTGACGGATCTGGAGCGCTTTCAGGGTGTTCTGCACGCCCTGCTGCGCTTTGAAAACGCCCCCGGCAAGGAGATGAGCGAGGCCTTCCCCTCCTGCCTTGGCGAAACCAGCGACGCCATCATCGAGACGGCCATACGGCGGGCGGGCAAGCATCCCGCCACCATGACCAGAGAAGAAAAAATCAATTTTGTGCGGATTATGGATGAAGAAGGGGCTTTTCTCATCAAGGGGATGGTGCAGTATCTGGCCAAGGCCATGCGCGTGTCCATTTACACCGTGTACAACTACATGCGGCAGGTCAAGGACGACGCCAACCGCGAAACCTCGGCAAACTGAAACAGTGTGGCGCTGTTGCGCGTCCTCAAAAAGGGGTCACGTCGCGTTACGAAAGGCCTTTGGCCCTATATCGCCCATATAAGGGCCAAGATGCCCCCCTGCACAGCAAAGGCCACAACAAGGGCCAGGCATTTTACGCCGCCCCCCGGCCCTGTGGGGACGCATCCCGCAAACAGCGCCCAAATGCCCTGAATAATACGCTTGAGCGGCCACACCTGCGCCAGCATCAGCCAAAACAGGCCCGCCCAGGTAAAATAGCGGATTTCGTTAATGGCCCAGAACCGTTCCAGCACCACGCCCATGTCTATCTGGTTGGCGCTGTAGGCATCGCCTATACCTTCCACAAGATCCAGAACCGCAGCCTCGCTGAAAACAATACCCACCGCCGCAAACAGTCCCATCAGGCCCACCAGCAGCATGAAGAGCAGCCAGAACGTACGCAGTTGCCAGCGTGCGTGCTCCGCCGCCACAACGTCCTGACGCGCCATGGCTATGCGCCGCGCCACAAAGGCGCAGGGAAGCACCGGCAGAGGCAGCAGGCCGAGTATGGGCACCCACAGGGCAAACGCGCCCCCGGCCAGACAGATATATCCGGCCAGAAGCGGCCAGGGCTTCAGCATGTTGCCTGTGGGCATGGAGTCTCCCCCAAAAAGGGTGTTGGTGCAAAGGGTGTTGGCTCACCACTACGCGCTGTCACATAATTGCACGACGCAACTTCGCGGGCAAGCGTCCAGCGGGGGGCAGCATGATATTCACGCAGAGCCCCTGCGCATTGTAAAGGTAAAATGATCCCAGCACGCAACAAACCGCCGCTCCGGATGTACCGGAGCGGCGGTCCCCATTATGCCAAAGCGGCAGTGTTGCCCAGAGCGGATGCACCGTGAAACGATGTGACGCCTGAAAGACGCTGCCGTTGGCCCCCCGCTTCCAACCAGGAAGTACCTTGTACTGTGGCGGATCAAATCAATGTTGAAATGCCTCACATTGAAGTGTTGTCATTCTGCCGATGGGTATGGTTTCCGGCAGAATCTACGCCCCAGTGATCGCTGGAACATTTCATCTTTTCCAACGCTAGCATGCTCTATAATAAAAGTTTTAGGGGGTGGGGGCGTGGGGGGGAGACCCTTTTACAAAAGGGTCCCTCCCCCACAAGGCACTCCAGCCTCCCCAAAAGCACTTCAAAGCGCTATTGCCCCAGACAGTGTAGTCACGAGATGATTTTTCAGTCATATCAAGGCGAAGTTCGACGGAGAAATGCCTGAAAAGGCGCTCGCGACGACACAGTCTAGAGCATTTAACACTTGAAATGCTCGCGTACGGCAGGCAAAAGCCCGCCTACTCGCATTTCGTGGCAAGGATTTTCAGAAAAATCCTTGCAGAGCATTTAACTCATTTCATTCGTAAACTGCTCTAGACGCCGAACTCGGAGTGTATCTGGTGCTGCGCCGCCAGTGTGCTCATATCATCGCTCACACTGTCGGAGTGCGCGTTCTGGCTGAAGGCAGAAGCATCGCCGCCAGAATCCCCGGAGCCGCCGTCGTGATCGCCGTGGTGTGAAAGCCCCGCCTCGCGGTAGCCGTCGGGCAAATCGTCAGCCATGGCAGCCGAGAAGGGCACGGTGCTGTCAGAATACGTGACGTCATAGCCGTTGAAATGGCCGCTGTTCAGGTAAGCGTGCAGATCTGCCTGGTCAGCGGCGCTCAGGCCGTTGACGCTCACGTGAATGCCCTCAACCTCGATAGAGCTCAGGTTGTTTTGCAGCCAGGTGTCGTACTTGGCGACAAAGTCGGCGTAGGAATCGGCCTTGAGCACAAGCAGGTCATAGCCGTCGCCGCCAGTGATGGTGAGGTGGTTGCCCTGCACGTGGCCGTCAAGGGTCACGACGTCATTGCCTGCGCCGAGGCTGATGCTGGTGGAGCCGCCGGTAATATCACCGTGGATATTCACGTGGCTATCACCAGTGCCCATCACAATCTTGTTGGTGCCGTCCGCGATATTGCCGTTCAACGTGAAGATGTCGTTGCCATCGCCCATGTTGAAGGTGTTTTTTCCGCCGCGCAGGCTGCCGTTGATTTCGATGTGGTCATTGCCGCTGCCGGTATTGATGGTGTTGGCAGTGTTGTAGCTGCCGCCGATATCGCCCGTAAGCGTGATGCTGTCGCCGTGCGCGTCTCCGGCCTTGCTGCCGCCCTGAATGATATTGGAGGCATTCTGGACGCCGTACATGGCGTAGGCCTGTCCGGCGGTTCCGGCCTTGGCCGTGATGACCACCGTAATGGGGCTGTCTGTACTTTCAATGATGTTTTTGACAGCGCCGTGCCAGTCTTCATGCGCATACATGCCGTAGGCCCAGCCGGTGTCGCTGCCGCTGGCATCGGCTGTGATGTTCACATTTTCAATATTGCTGATCTTGTTGAATGCGCCGCCCCAGGCCGCGTTCATGCCGAAAGCGCCCGCAGGCGTAGTGCCCATGTAGTCGGTGGACAGCGTATGGGTGCCTGTAAAGGTGGCGTTAATGTTCAGCGTGTCATTGCCGTCGCCGCCGTTGATGAAGTTCTGGCCGCTTGCCTGCGCGCCAAGACCGATGGCCGCAGCGCCGTTGTGGGCAGAGGCATTGAGGTTGATGATATCGTCTCCTGCTCCGGTATTGATGGTAGTCGTACCGTAGTTGGTGGAGAAAATGCTGACGCCCCAACTGGGTGCATCGGCCGTGATGTTCAATTCATTGTCCGTACCCGAGGTATTGAGCTTGACGTCGCCGCCATAGCCCGCATAGATGGCAGCGGCCGTGCCCTTGGGGGATGCGGCGTCCACCGTGGCGGAAATGTCCACATCACCCGCGTTGATGTTGATGGCCGACTTGTCGCCCTGACCGGCCTGATTCAGGTTGCCGGAGGCCGCAAGCCCCAGGGAGGTAAAGCCCGCCGCCCGGCCGCCTGTCCAGGAAACGCCGGTGTAGGGACTGTCATACGGCGATGTTTCCTGATAGGCCGTGGCGCTGAACTTGCCGTCGCTGGCGGTATCGATATTGATGGCCGTGCCCGCCGTGGTGCGGAACACGCTGCTCATGACCGTGCCATCCGCACCGCCGCCCTTATAAGCATTGGTTTCACCGCTGACGTTCTGCCCGCTGATGTTCACAACGGCCTGGTCCTTGGTATACACAGAAGTCGCCATATAGTTGACAGTGCCGCCTGTGACGGAACTGGAGAAGTTCACGTCGCCCTCGGCCTGCACGTTCACGGTGGACTTGCCGCCCCCCCATATGCCTGCGGCGGTCTTTTCATTGGCTCCAGCCGTGAAGTTTATGTCCTTGCCGTGCACATTGGCTGTCGCCTGATAAAAATTGCCACTGCCGTCCTTGTCGCCTCCGGTGATCAGAGCCATGCTCGATCCACCGTCCGCCGATGCGGCCATGTTCACATCGCCCTTTGTTCCGGCGTCAATGGTGATGGTCCCACCGCCAGGTCTGCCATATGCGGAGGTACCGTAGGCATTGCCGTTTTCGGCCCTGGCGGAAACGTCTATCTTGCCCGCGCTGTCATGCGCAAAGGTAATGTCCGTATTGAGTGCGCCATAGGCATTGCCGGAAGCCGTGGTGTTTTCCACAACAGCGCTGCTGTAGTCCTCGCCGCCCAGCGTGATTTTTTCTCCATTAACATTCATGCCGTGCGAATCGTACCATTCGCCCTTGAGGGGGCCGCCAAGGTCTGTTTCAGCTTCGCGTTGCGCAGAGTCGTAGGAGGAACTGTCATTGCCCAGCAGCTCCATATTGTAGGTCTTTCCACCAACGGTCACTTCAAGCACGGAGTCAAACTTTTCGCCAGCGGCCAGAGCGGCCTGCCCCGCCGCCGTAAGTGTGACGGTGACAAGGCCGGTGACGGGGTCCACAACCGGGGCATTGAAATAGGCCGAAGAGCCGCCCGCAAAGGCCAGGCTCACCTGGCTGGCGTCCGTGACAAGGTTGCCGTTTTCGTCAATGGCCTGAAACACCATGGACTGACCGGCGTCAGAACCCACCACAAGGCGCGCATGGTAGATGGCGGGGGTACCGCCACCGCCGCCACCGCCGCCGGTTCCGGGCACGTCCGGCCCCTGGCCGCCGTCATCGCGGCCAAGCAGGCTGTCCGTGGCCAGCGTGTCCTGAGCGACGCTGGCTGTCTGCATGCTCCAGTCCAGGCCGCCAAGATGGTCAATACCCGAATCAAGGCTGGAATCGGCGTGTTCCGTATAATGTGCATTGCGCGTGGCGGCCGTTGGCCCGGCTGCGGGCATGAGATCCTCCTGCCCCAGGGCGCTGAAAAAGTCCTTGCCGGAAACCATTTGCCCATCCACGATAAAATCGGGTGTATTTTCACTGGTATAGTCGGTATAAAAACCGTCAAGACGAATTTTTGCGCCGTCCTCAAACGTAAAGGTCAGGGCGTCGCCTTCGCGGCTCAGCGTGGCATCAGTGGTGGGAAAATCCAGAACAATGCTGTCTTCCGCAGCATTGGCGATCGTGGTCTGCTGTCCGAACTTCGGACGGGTAAGATGAATATTTGCCATAACAAAACTCCTAAAGTGTATCCGGACAGGGCCTGAAAGAGTACAGGTGGCGCAAAGGCCAAATCTGCCCCGGAGCCCTGCCAGGGCGTTGCGTGCGCCCTTCGCAATGCGAAAGGCCGTAGCAACACAGCAGGACAACCATGTGTATTTTAAAGATATTTACTGAAAGAATAGAACAGGCAAAAGCTTGAAACCATTTGCCGGGCTTGTAAAAAGCCAAATAAGGCAGGGGGAGCGACCTTCTGGGCAGATCGCGTGAGCAGGCTCACATCTTAATAATAGTGTTTTAGTATTCTTTGTCAAGCATCAAAAAGCGTCCTGGAGCACGCCACACTCTATCACGCGGATGAACAACCTCAATATCTACTAGCATCTTATACTTTTATACAGAATCATATATTTTCAAAAGATTGTTTTCGCGCGGTATGGGCACAGCACCATATCCGTTCTCTTTCCCTTGGATGCCACTGAGCATATGTTACTAAAAATAAAAGAAATATACATGCGTTCACAGTGCTCCGGCAGTGTCCTTTGCGCAGTGCCCTTTGTTCATGGTTCTTTGCGCATTAGCTGGCGGCTGCGGCACAACGGACTGCAGACTACATAGGTGAGCCTGCCTCGCCTATTGCCAGCTAAAAACAGCGCCCCTACCAGCCCTGAAAAAATAGCGCCTCCGAAACTGTCCAGTTTCGGAGGCGCTGATCAATGAATGTAATGGGAACAATGAAGGCAACAGGGACTATTCCCGCGCTACGGACAGGCAATAAAGGTTTTAGGGGGTGGGGGCGTGGGGGAGGAGACCCTTTTGCAAAAGGGTCCCTCCCCCACAAAGCATTTCAACCTGACCGCACTGTAGCGGCTAGCCGAACCCGTCTCAGCGCTTGTCCACAACGCGACGCGACTTGCTGAACGTGCGCGGCAATGTGGCATAGTCCACCACAACCACCTGCATGCGGGCCAGTATGGCCTTGTGCAACCGGTGTTCCAGAGCCTGCGCCAGTGCGGCGTCATTGCCGCTGCCAACGCCCTGGGCGCGCTCTACAGTGAGGGTCAGATGGTCAAGGCCGCGCTCGTCGCGGGTGAGCTCCACCTGGTATTCACCGCCGAGTTCCGTAAATTCGCCTATGACGGCCATATACTGACCGGGGTAAATGTTGACCCCCCGGTAGATGAGCATGTCGTCGGAACGGCCAAGGATGCGATCGTGCCTGGGCATGTTCAGTCCGCAGGAACACCGGCCCGGCAGCAGGCGGCACAGGTCGTGGGTGCGGTAGCGCAGCAGGGGCACGGCCTCCTTGCGCAGGCTGGTGACCACCATTTCACCCACTTCGCCTTCGGCAACGGGCTGCAGGGTGACGGGATCAAGCACTTCTATGATGAAGAGGTCGGCCCAGTAGTGCAGGCCCTCGTGCGCGTCGCAGTCAATGGCCGTACCGGGGCCGTACATTTCGGTCATGCCCGCGATGTCGTAACAGCCCTGAAGTCCCAGCTTGCTTTCGATGGTCTGACGCATTTTTTCGCTGCGCGCTTCTGAACCGCAGATCATCTTGCGCAGCTTGATTTTTTTGCCCAGATCCGCCCGCTCCACTTCCTCGGCCAGC
This sequence comes from Desulfovibrio sp., assembly GCF_034006445.1. Lineage (NCBI taxonomy): Bacteria > Pseudomonadati > Thermodesulfobacteriota > Desulfovibrionia > Desulfovibrionales > Desulfovibrionaceae > Desulfovibrio > Desulfovibrio sp. The sequence goes on from NZ_JAVESS010000003.1 coordinate 65,150, forward strand.
AGCAGGGCCATGGATGCCGTGGCCCCAAAACAGGTAGTTTCAAGGTCTTGCAAAAGCTGCAGGTGCATCTCAAGGTTGCCCGGCCCCACAGGCACGGTCAGCATGCCAAGCTTTTCGCTGCCGCCCTGAAAGCCCACGCCCGCCGTCCAGAGGCCATAGCCCACGGCAATCTGCATGCGATCTTCAGCCGTAAGCCCGGCCAGTTCATAGCAGCGGGCCATCTGCAGATTGAATGTGTCCACATCCGCAGCGGTATAGGCCAGAATTTTACGCTTGCCGGTGGTGCCGCTGGAGGCGTGGATGCGCACAACGTCGGTGGGCGGAACGCAGAGCAGGGGCAGGGGATAGCCCTCGCGCAGGTCGTCCACGTCCACCGTGGGCAGGCGGGCAAGGTCGTCCAGCCCAAGCTGGTCGCCGGGCTTCAGTCCACAGGCGCGAAGCTTGCTGCCATACTGGGGAGAATTCCAGACGCGGGCCAGGGTGTTAGCCAAGCCTTCTTCCTGCTGGCGGCGGATATCTGCATCATCAAGCTGGGGAATGAAGCGGTAGGACATGCTTCTGCGGCTCCTTCAGGCTAGAGCGAATTCACGTTGGGTACGTGCGGTCACACTGTTCAAAACACGCTCGTCACGGCGCGCGCTGTCGCAACGGCACAGCCGTACAGCCGTACAGCCGTACTGGGCTTCGCGGCAGCCGTTCCAACGCGGGAACCTTGCTGGACGCCGGGCTCCAAAATGCGATGGGCGATTGTGCTTCTTTTACGCCCCGCAGGCAAGGATTGATCATTCCGTGCCTGAAACACCCGCAGGGCGCTGCCAGTAAAGCGGTGCGGCCCTGAAAGCGGAGAGCTTGCTGAAAACGCCTAGACCTCGCGGCAATGCGTGAAGGCGCGGCGCACGCTGGCCACCCGCGCTTCGGGGTCGTGCGCTCCCTGACGTTCGGCCTCGGCCAGGGCCAGCATGAGCAGTACCCGCGCCTTGGGAGTTGAAAGCATGCCCGAAGCGATGAACGACGCATATTCTTCAAGATCCGTCACCGGAGCGCCCCCCGTGCGGCTGGCGCGCACCACGGGCTTGCCTTCCCTGACGGCCAGGTCCAGAGCCTTGCGGATATCTGACGGCATGGAGCCGTTGCCCATGCCCGCCACCACCAGCCCGGACGAACGCTCCAGAGAAAAGAGCGTGGCGTCCAGCGGCATGCCCGCGCAGGCGTAGAGCACATCCACGCGCGGCAGATTGTCCTTCCCGGCATGGGCAGCGTACGTTCCGGCCAGGACTGGGCCGTCCTCGCCGCTGTGATAGAAGACGGGCTGCCCGTTGATGACGCGGCCGAGCAGGCCGGATTCCAGAGCGCGAAAGGCTTCCACGTCCAGCGTTCCGGCCTTGACCGCCGTGCGGGCCGAAATGATGCGCCCGTTCATGACGATGAGCGCCCCGCGCGCCCGCGCCTGCGGGCTGGCAGCCACGGCCACGGCGTCCCTTATATTGATGGGGCCGTCCGCGCTGAGCGAGGTGGCCGGACGCATGGCCCCTGTGAGCACCACAGGCTTGGAACTGTTCATGGTCAGGTGCAGGTAGAAGGCCGATTCTTCAAGGGTGTCGGTGCCGTGGGTAAGCACAACGCCGCACATGTCTTCGTCTTCCAGCGCTTGAGCGCAGTCGCGCCCAAGTTTGGCCCAGTGGCAGGGGCGCATGTCCTCGCTGGGCAGGTTGCCGCACTGGCGGCTGGCAATACGCGCCACCCCTTCGATGCCGGGCAGGCTTTCCAGCATGCACTCCACGGACAATACGCCGGCCTGATAGCTTATCTGCTCCAGCGGAGTGTCGGCCACCCCGGCAATGGTGCCTCCCGTGCCCAACAGCGCAACTTGAGGCAGGGCGACCTGGGGCTGAGCGTCCTGGAGCTGAGCGGCCTGGAGCCGCGCGTCCTGGGGCAGTGCGGCGGATTCAGAACCATTGGCATTCATACGTGAGGTCGGGCTCATGCGGGCTCCCGTTGCACCGGGGCTTCCACGCCTCGCGGCGGGGTGTTGTGCGCGGCGTTGACGGCTTTGCGCGTTTGGGATCTCAGTATCATCTTGTAAACCTTACTCTTGCGGCAGTGCGGGCGCTGTCCACAGCATGGCCATTTGCGGCTGCCCGGTGTGACCGCAAAGGCTTTCGCCCACGGGCACGAAGCCCATGCTTTTGTAAAATGCCTGCGCCCCTGTGTTGGCGCAGTACACATCGAGCCGAAGCCGGACACGCCCACGCAGCACATGCCGCAGAAGCGCACTGCCGAACCCCTTGCGCCAGAAAGCCGGAGCCACAAAAAGCGCGGCAAGCAGGTCTTCGCCGTCAGGACTGCACACGGCGGCAAAGGCAATGGGACGGCCAGCATGCCGAAAAACTGTCACCTGCGATGCGGGCAGATAGTGCCGCGCCATGGCCTCACGCTGCGCAGTCCACAGCGCCGGGGGGACAAAATCGTGCGCCAACAGGGACGCTTCAAGCCAGATATCCGCGCAGGCCGCGTAATCCGCCGGGGTTTTGGCTGGCACGGGCTTGGTTTTGACGTTACAGATGTTCATACTGTTGCGTTCATGATTATGCGAGGGGGGCAAGCGCGTCAACGGCGCGGGGCAGGCGGGCACAGCCCCGCTGCGGCCCTGCGGCAAAGACGCCGCGCAGGCAAGGCACATTGCAGTTAAGGAAGCACTGATTAAAGAGCCTCTTGAAAACGCGCAGTTGTTTCGTTTGGCAAGGCGCGATCTTTTTTTGAAGCCGGAGTGGGCTCTTCCGTCCTCGACTGTTTCAAAAAAAGTGAAGCAAAACCGCCAAGCGGAATACATCAGCGTTTCCTTAAAAAATGCAGCCCATTTATTTCAACCAATATGCATGATTGTATAAAATTTTACTGTGCCCCCTCCTTGGTTTTACTGTGGTATTAGTGTAGGTTGCGCCGATGGACAAAAAAAAGATATCACTTGTGTCACTGGGGCATCTGTCCTGCGACGTAAACGGCGGGGCTCTCCCCGCTGTTCTGCCCTTTTTGCGCACGCATTACGGGCTGTCGTATCAGGCCACGGGCGGACTGATGTTCGCATACTCCTGCCTTTCGTCCATCATTCAGCCGATCTTCGGCCTCATGGCGGACAGGCTCTCCAAGCCCTGGCTTATTCCACTGGGCGTGTTTCTGGCGGGCATCGGCCTGACCGCCGTTGGCTTTATGTCCAGCTACTGGGCCATTTTCGCGGCCATTGGCGTCAGCGGCGTGGGCGCGGCGCTCTTTCATCCCGAAGGGGCGCGCTTTGCCAACAAGGTGTCCGGCGACAGCAAGGGCACGGGCATGAGCATTTTTTCCATCGGCGGCAACGCGGGCTTTGTGGTAGGCCCCCTGCTGGCCACGTTTTTTCTGACCATGTTCGGCATGCCGGGCATGGTCATCTTCGGCCTGCTGGGCACGGTCATGGCCTCGATTCTTCTGCTGCTCATCATGCGCATGGTCGCGCCCGAAGCGGCTGCGGCGGCGCAACGTACCGCTGAGGCGGCCTACGGGCAGCCCAAGGGCGCTGCAAACGCCGCAGGCGACAAGGCAAAATCCGGCGAAGACGCCGCGCTGCAAAATAACTGGCACGAGTTTTCAAAGCTCACCGGAGCCATCATTACGCGCTCCATTCTTTTTATCGGCTTTAACACCTTTATTCCCCTGTACTGGGTGAGCGGCTTTGGCCAAAGCAAGGCCGCCGGAGCCGTGGCCCTGACCGTCTTTTGCACGTTCGGCGTCTTGAGCAACATACTTGGCGGCGTTCTGGCCGACAAATATGGCTTCCGTGCCATCGTGCGCCTGGCATTCGCCCTGGTCACGCCCGTTGTGCTGGCTTTCAGCCTGATGCCCAATCTTTACGCCGCCTACGCCATGCTGCCTCTGCTGGGCTTTGTTCTCTACGTGCCCTTCAGTTCGCTGGTCGTGCTTGGGCAGACGTACCTTGCCCGCAATATCGGCTTTGCTTCTGGCGTGACGCTGGGTCTGGCCACGAGCCTGGGCGGCGTGTTCGCGCCTGTGCTGGGATGGATAGCCGACAATCACGGCCTGCCGCGCACCTTTCAGTGCCTGGCTCTGGTGGCCCTGGTGGGCACCATATTTGCCTTCACCCTGCGAAAGACTGAAGAAAAGAAAAAAGCTGGCAAAACGGCATAACGTCACAGCCCGCACTGAAGCGGCCTGACTTTCGGGGTTGCCAGACTGGATTGGACGCCGGGCATGCCCCTGACACGACCGTTTGTCGGGGTTGTTCGTTGGAGTTGTTCGCCGGGGTTGTGCGCTCGATTGGCCGCTTGGGCTGACCGTCAAACCGCCTGGCCGTCTACCGAACCGCTTTCTTGGCCTGACTGGCCGGGCCAGCCCCCTGACACGAATGCCTGACTGCCGGGGTTGCCAGCTTGGATTGGACGCCGGGATTGTCAGCCTTGAGTGACCCGGCGGCCCCCTTGTTCTGGCCGCCCAAAAACGGCCCGAGCGCGATGCGTACCGCCTCCGCTTGAAAAGTCCCTCCACGAGCAATAGCTTTTGTACTGACGCACTGCGCGCCCGCTTGAACATTCAGGCGGGCGCGCTTTTTTGCATACTGCACAAAGCGATCTGGCAACCGAAAGCCCCGCCTTGTTGGCAGCGTGTCTTGCCAGCGTGCCTTGCCGGCATGCCTTGCTGGCGTGTGTTGCTGGCGTGTCTTGCCAGCGTCCTTGCCAGCGTGTCTTGCCAGCGTGTCTTGGCAGAGTGTCACCCATGTGCGTGACTGCAGACAACTGTGCGTCCTCTTTGTGCATAAATAGATTAACATACCAATTTCATTTAATATTTACGCTGCATTCAATGTTCTTAACAGGCGCGTTGAGGGGGCAATTGACGCCAACCCCGGCCGCGTTGCAACACCGGGAAATTGTTGCAATCGCTGTCGTTGATGGTCGCAACGCGCCGTAAGCACTGTTCCTATCGCATTTAACATACTAATATTATAAATAAAAATTGCCAAAATACTTGTTCGTAAAACCAGCACGGATTTTTGCCCCGGAGTGCAAGCCCGTTTAGATATGCCGGGGGGGCAGGCTGTGGACGCACGAAATGAAGGCTTTCACTCAGACCCCTACGCGGCCCCCGGTGCTGGCTCCTGCGCTGCCATGCGGTTGAAGCTGACGCCTGCATGCATGTGGGCAAGTGTTCCAGAATGCCCTGTGCGGCGGTCCCATGCACGCCTGTGCTGGTGTGGGGTGATAGACTGCGCCCAATAGAATATGCACAGAAGAGGGGTGCGGGGCACGACAAACGAGATGTACGGGACGTGCGTGTAGGGTGCGCAGTGGTGAGGTGTACAATGCGGGTAAGGGGGCACCATGTCGGTGGAGGCGTCTGCATCCTGTGCGGGCTTGCCCGACACGCGCCAAGCAGCTCGCCTATCTGCTTGATATTTTTAACGCACAATAATAATTTTGCGATTATGCTTGACACTTTGTTGCCAAAGGACTACTTATCTGTTTCGCAACAACACACTGTTGCCGTGTCGCGGGGTGGAGCAGCTCGGTAGCTCGTCGGGCTCATAACCCGAAGGTCGTAGGTTCAAATCCTGCCCCCGCAACCAGATTTTTCAAGCCCTTACGGAGACGAGCCGTAAGGGCTTTTTCTTTTGTCACGATGCCATGCATGCCGCAGACTCTTCCGCCCTATGATGATGGCAGCCCCGGACGGCACGGGCGCGAAAAACAACGGCATGGGACAAAAACGCGTAAAGTCCCCCGATCCTGTTAGTCGCCTTTGCTCCTAAAGGGCCAGTACACGTTGGTTTTCGGCCAACGTGGCATCTCAGCCCTTGAATCCATGCATCTGCCTGGCGCAGGCATGCTATGAATCCAGTACGTTGCCGCTTACAATATGGCTATACGCGCGGAACTACGGATTTTCCTCCTTTCATGCTTCACGCAAAAATCCCATAACGATCAAGATTCAGCGTATTTTCCATAGCATCTCCCGCAATGCAGTCATTGACACAGCGACATGAACTGTCTATGACTACTTTGAATTTCAATTTCATATTCAGCGGGGAGGCCAGATGAATCCAATGCTTGAGGCCGTGCTGCAGGCCACGCTCATATCCAAATGCGTATTGGTGCTGCTGCTTTTTATGTCTGTGGCCAGTTGGGCCTATATGTGCGGCAAGTGGATGACGTTGCGGTCAGCCCAGCGCCGTACCCAGCAAGGGCTTGTGGCCTTTGACGATGCCGGCGGCCTGAACCATGCCCTGCCCGTGATGGAGGCCGACAGGCAATCGCCCCTCTACGGCATCACACGCCGCGCCGTGCGCGAGTTCAACCGCCTCACCCGCACGGGCGACACAGAACGCCTGCTTAACGACAACGTGCGCCGCGCTCTGCACTTCGCCATTGCCGAGGAAGTCGCGCGGCTCAAGTCCTCACTGGCCCTGCTGGCCACGGCCGCCAACACGGCCCCGTTCATCGGCCTGTTCGGCACAGTTTGGGGAATCATGCATTCCTTCACCGCCATCGCGCAGATGAAGAGCGTGTCGCTGGCCACGGTGGCCCCCGGCATTGCCGAAGCGCTCATAGCCACGGCCGTCGGCCTGTTTGTGGCCATACCCGCCGTGTGCGGCTACAACGTCTTCAAAGCAAAGCTCATCTATATTGAAGGGATATGCATCAACTACGCCGGTCAACTGCTCAACCGCCTGCAGCATGAAGCGCCGGATCACAGCAGCGGCATCAGCTTTGCCGGGGAGCGCTAGGCATGGCCGCCTCATCCGCTGACGACGATTTTGTTGCCGACATCAACGTCACGCCTTTTGTGGACGTCATGCTGGTGCTGCTGATCATCTTTATGGTCACGGCCCCCATGATGACAGAAGGGCTTGATGTGGCGCTGCCCAAGGTGGAGACATCCGAAGTTTTGCCCACTGATGATGACCACATCATTTTGACCATCAAGTCCAACGGGGCGCTGTATCTTGACGAGTATGAAACCGGCATGGCCGACCTGCCCGAAGTGCTCGCCACGCGCGTGAAAAACGCCGGGCGGCAACTTTTTGTACGCGCCGACAAGGACGTGCCCTACGGCACGGTCATGCACGTCATGGATCGCGTCCGCGGGGCGGGCGTCAGCGACGTGGGGCTTGTGACCACATCCGTGCCTGACGGCTCCGACGACGGGCCGACCAACGGTACGGGCACAAATGCGGCACAGGACGCGAAGAAAGGCACACTGCCATGATGACAGCCGCCCGTAGCATAACCCTGGCTTTTTCCGTAAGCATGCACGCGCTGCTGCTGGGCGGCTTTATTTTTCTGGCAAAGGAAGCGCCCAATAACGCGGAAAGGGTGTATCGCGTGGCTCTTGCAGAATTTGCCCCGGCCCCCAACCTGCCGCAGACCCCGCCTGCTGTGCCGGATGCCCCGGCGCCGCCTCCGGAACCGGTTCCCCAAAAGCAGGAAGTCCAGCCACCAAAGCCTGTGCAGCCCAAGCCGGATGTCAAAAAAATCAGCCCCAAAAAGAGCGACGCTCCCGTGCCCAAAGAGGCCGTTGCGCCTGCGCCGCCAAGCCCTCCGGCAGCCCCGGCCGGGCCGCAGCCACGCGCAATGGGCGGCCTCAGCGCCTATGAGATCGATACGCTGGACCAGCGCCCCAGCGTTACCCGCCGCGTTGAACCGGAATACCCCAACAAGGCCCGGCGCATGAATATTCAGGGCTCCGTCAAGGTACGCCTTGTGGTGGACTCCTCCGGCCAGCCCCGCCACTGCGAGATCATCAGCGCGACGCCCGAAGGCTACTTTGAAGACGCGGCGCTCAAGGCAGCCCAGAGCATGCGTTTTGCTCCCGGCAAACTCAAGGGTCAGCCGGTGAACACGCTGGTGGTGCTGCCCTTTGCATTCAAACTGCGGTAAAAACGCGCCATAAGCTATGAAATGAAACGCAGCCCGACTGGACAGGCGCGCCCGCGCGAGAACGGCCGCATCCTGTCAGCCAAAAACTTCGACCTCAAGCCCTTATGGAGTTGAACCGTAAGGGCTTTTTGCTGCCTGCACCCCACAGCCTGCCACGCCACAGCCCGCCCCCTTGCCGCAGCCTTGCGAAAAGCCGTCAGACGCATTACCACTAGAGCAGATTAACTTTGAAATGCTACACATTTCAAAGTTTTCATTCAGCCGAAAAATGTGACTTTCGCCTGAATCCACGCCACGTTGTGGCGCGCTGCACTGTCGCGCAGCCTTGGAGCATTTACACTTTTTCAAAGGTAAAATGCTCTAAGCATGCAGACGCACAGCCGCTGTAGATCCCGGCATTTTTCTTTGGCAGTTGGCGCAGCCACGCGGAGGAGCTGGCCGCGCAAAAAACACCCCTGCGAGGTGGCCCATGAAAATTGCATTCTTGCACGGCAAAGGCACAGACTACTTTTTGCAAGGCATTGTGGAGGAACTCTCCGCGCGGCATGAAGTGCGCGTTTCCGACACCATAGATATGGATGCAATACAGGCCCTTCTGCACTGGGCCGATGTGGCCTGGCTGGAATGGGCGGCCTCGCATGCCCATGCGGCCAGCCTTGTGGAAGACGCCTGCCCCCTGGTTTGCCGCCTGCACAGCTATGAATGCTTTGTGCCCCTTGGCATCGTGTGGAAAAACATATCCAGAATGATTTTTGTCTCTCCTGTTATTGAGCAGCTTTTTAACGCGCAGGCAGCGGACGTGCCGGGCGAAGTCATGCTCAATGCCGTGGAAGCCCGCAAATTTCCCCTCAAGGCATCACGCCAGCGCACCGGAAAAATCGCCTGCGTGAGCCTGGCCATGAACGCCAGTAAAAACCTGCCCTATGCGCTCCAGATGTTCCACACGCTCTGGCGGGACGATCCCTCCCTCACGCTGCACCTGACCGCAGAGCCGCACGGCGGCGTTGAAGAACAGCGCACCTTCACCTACCTCACCTTCATGATTGCCAATCTTGGCCTCAAGAACCACGTGTTTTTTGAAAAAAACGTACCCAGAGACAGGATGAATGACTGGCTTGAAGACAAGGATTGCCTGATATCCGCCAGCATTTTTGAAAGCTTCGGCTACAACATCGCCGAAGCCATGTGCAAGGGCATCAAGCCCATTATCAACAACTTCTGGGGCGCGGGATTTTTCTTTCCCAAGCAGTACATCGCCGATACCCTGGACGACGTGCGGCGCATCTACGCCGCGCCCGCAGACCCGGAAGCGCTGCGCGCCTTCATTGAAAAGCGCTACTCCCCGCGCCGCCTGGCCGCCCAGGCCGAAGGCGTGCTGCTCAGGGCCGTTGAGGAAAGAACCGGAGCAAGGGCGACAGAACAGTAGGGCGCTGTCGCACTGAAAGACTTTGTGGGTGTATTTTTTTTTGGGGGGGGGATGAGAAAAGCTTTGTGGGCGAAGGCATTCAGCTAAAACTCGTACAGTACCACGCTGGCCCCTGCCTTTCCTGCCAACCCACGTTTTTGGGGCGCGCCCCTGACTGCCGGAGCGCTCGCCATTGCCAGGCAAAGCCTGCATGTTGCGCTATTTCCCCATAATCACCCACGTTCGCTGCGGGGTAGAGCCCCGCCAATGCGCAAAAATAAACTTGCGTTCCTTTTGTCACATGATCTTCACACAGGGATGGTACATCACAGGCATGCCTTAACATACTGAGGGGCCTGGAGTTTTGATCATGAAAGACAGTGGCAAGATGAACAACAGGGAGTTGAGCTGGTTGTGCTTTAACGAGCGCATACTGCAGGAAGCCCGCGACCCGTCCAATCCTCTCGTGCAGCGGCTGCGCTTTCTGGGCATTTTCTCCAGCAATCAGGATGAATTCATCAAGGTGCGCGTGGCCTCGCTGGCGCGTCTTTCACGCAGCCGCGAGCCGGGCAAAATACTGCTCATGGGCGGCCTCAGCCCGCAGGAAGCCCTGCACCGCGTCAACAACAGCGTGGCCAAAGGACAGGCCGCCTTTCGCGAAACGTATAAAAGCGTCCTCGCCGCCATGCAGGAGCAGGGCATACGGGTGCGCAACGAAACCCAGCTCACGCCAGGGCAGGAAAAATTCTGCCGCGACTATTTCGCCCAGGTCATCAATCCGCAGCTGGTTCCCCTCATGCTGACCAAGAGCGCCAACCTGCCCTTTCTTCAGGACAGTCACATATACCACGCCGTCAAAATGCAGCCCGCCAGCGGCAACAAGAACCGCTATGCCATACTGCGCATTCCTGTCAGCGCCGAATGCCCGCGCTTTGTTGAAATGCCCTCGCCAGCCGGATGCAGCGACATCATCTTTGTGGACGACATCATCCGCCTTTGCCTCAACGACATCTTTTTCATGTTCAACTACGACGCCATTTCGGCGTATACCTTCAAGGTCATGCGCGACGCGGAGCTGACCCTTGACGACGACGTGTCCAAAAGCCTCATTGAAAAAATGGAAGAAGGCCTGGAACACAGGCTGCGCGGACGCCCCGTGCGGCTCATCTATGACCAGGCCATGCCTCAGGATCTGCTGAACCTGCTGGCGTCAAAACTCCACCTCAAGAGCGGCGAGCTTGACCCTGGCGCGCGCTACCACATGATGCGCAGCCTCATGAACTTTCCCCGTGTGCGGCCCGACCTTGAAAACCGCGTCATGCCGCCGCTGGAACACCCGGACATCAAGCCCTTTTCCAGCATCCTCAAAGTGGTGAAGAAAAAGGACATCCTCCTGCACTTTCCCTACCACACCTTCAATCATGTGGTGGATTTTCTCTGCGAGGCCGCCATTGACCCCAAGGTCACGGATATTTCCATCAGCCTGTACCGCACGGCCGATCATTCGCGCGTCATCAACGCCCTGGTCAACGCTGCCCAGAACGGCAAAAAGGTCACGGTATTCGTTGAGCTTATGGCCCGCTTTGACGAGGAGCGCAACGTCAGGACCATCGACATCCTGCACCAGGCGGGCGTCAGCATCATCCACGGACTGCGGGATCTTAAAGTACACAGCAAGCTTCTGCTGGTTGAACGTACCGAGGGCCGCAAAAAAACGGGCTATGTCTACATAGGCACAGGCAATTTCAATGAGGACACGGCGCGGCTTTACAGCGACGTGGGCCTGCTGAGCGCCAGCCAGCGCCTTGCCGAGGACGCGCGCAGCATTTTCAATTTTCTTGGGGCCTCGCACAAGCCCATGGTCAGCAGGGATCTGGTGGTGGCCCCGCACAACATGCGCAGCGTTTTTTCGCGGCATATCGAGGCGGAAATTCGCAATGCCCGCGCGGGCAAACCGGCCTATATCTACGCCAAACTCAACAGCCTCACCGACGAGAGCATGATCAACCTGCTCTACAGGGCGGGCAAGGCCGGGGTGGAGGTGCGCCTTATCGTGCGCGGCGCGTGCTGCTTAAAGCCCCAGCAGCCCGGCCTCAGCGAAAACATCTGGGCCATCAGCATTGTGGACAAGTTTTTGGAACACGCCAGAATCATCATCTTCTGCAACAATGACGCGGAAAAGGTCTTTATTTCCAGCGCGGACTGGATGCCCAGAAACCTCGACAGAAGGCTTGAAGTGGCTGCCCCCATATTCTGCCCGCAACTGGCCCAGACCCTCAGAGACATCTTTGCCATCCAGTGGTCGGACAACATCAAGGCCCGCGTGCTTACCGACACCTGCGCCAACAGCTATCACTCGGGGCTTGCGTCCATTCCCTGCCGATCGCAAACCATGCTGCACGACTATTACCGCCACAAGGCCCACCTGCATGGCGGCGTAAAACCGGCGCACCAGACCGCGCCCGCCTCCACGGCGCAATACTCCGTCCCCGCTGCCGCGCCTGCTGCTACGGGCACTCCAGCAGCCTGCGGAGAATAAGATGAAACTGCAAACCGTTGCCGCCATGGACGTGGGGTCCAACGCCATCCGCTGTCTGATCAGCGACGTTTCGGAACTCGGGCCGGACAAACCCGTCAAAAAAAGCGCCTACCTGCGCATCCCCGTGCGCCTTGGGGCCGACGTTTTCACCAGCGGCCGCATCTCCGACGCAAGACAGCGCATGTTCCTTGAAGCCATGACGGCCTTTGTACACCTCATGCGTGCCTACGATGTGGACCACTACCGCATCTGCGCCACCAGCGCCATGCGCGACGCGGCCAACGGGCCAGCCCTCATCAGCAGCGTGAGCCGCGCCACAGGGCTTGAAATTTCCATCATCTCCGGCGTGGAGGAGGCCGAAATTCTCTTTGAGGCCAATACCTTTTCCGCCTGGACAGAACCGGACGAAACCGCGCTCTATGTGGACGTGGGCGGCGGCAGCACCGAAATCATCGCCGTGAAAAACAATACCCTGCTGGAGGCCCAGTCCTTTCAGGTGGGCACGCTGCGCATGCTGGCCCAGGTTGTTGCGCCGGAGGAATGGCTGCGCCTTGACGCCCACCTGGCGCGCATGGCCGAAACCTACAAGCCGCGCCAGCTCATCGCCTCTGGCGGCAACATCAACAAGGCCGCCAAGCTGCTGGACAAAAAAGAGGGCAAAGCCACCAGCCGCGCAGAACTGCAAGCCCTGTACGAAGACCTGCGCACCCTGCCCTATGACGAACGCAGGGCACGCTACCGCCTCAACCAGTACAGGGCGGACGTCATCGTGCCCGCGCTGGAGATCTTCCTCACCGTGGCGGCCCGATCTGGCGCGGGCAGGTTCATCATCCCCAAGGTGGGGCTCGTGGACGGCATGGTCAGGCACATGTGCTTTTATGGCGGGGCCGATCAGGCCAGCCAGCCCCCTGCCCCCTCATTTCGGGATATTCCGTAACGCGGGTTGGTTTTGAGGATTGCTTTGTGGGGGAGGGACCCTTTTGCAAAAGGGTCTCCTCCCCCACACCCCCACCCCCTAAAACCTTTACTCATTAATATTGCTTCACGCGACCGCCACAGTAGCAGCCACAGCAGTCCACCGCACAGCAAAACTGCCGCGCCCAAGGCCCACCGTAAAAAAATTTCTTTCAGTCAACATTCGCCGTACTGTCACAGCGGCTGCCCTGCGGGCCGCCCAGGCGTATTCCCTTGTGACCAACCGGGCCGCCTGCCACGGTTTTTGTCTCAAGTAATTAGCCACTTACCTAGTCCGATAATGGGGAATAGAGGGTACTCCCCTCTGTGTTTCGATCACAAAATCCGCGCCGCACCCTGCTTCGCCCCTCTAACAATAATTATTCTCATCTTGTCAGGCTGACAGAAATGGTCTAGGTTGTTCTCCGTACAGACGCGTAGGCCGACCCAAAACCACGGGTCACACTTTCACGCGCGCGACACGCCGCCCACGGCGCGTTCCGCCCTGTGTTCAAGCGCGTATACCGCAGGAATGAGGTAACCATGGCCCGCAAAAAAAACACCAGCATCTATATAGTCGCCCTGCTGCTTTTTCTTGGCGGCGTCGGCTATCTGGCCTATTCGGGCTTTTCGGAAAACAGCGTGTATTTTCTTAATGTTTCCGAAGCCAGAGCTTCCACGCCAGACAAACTGACCGCCGCCCGGCTTTTCGGCACTGTGGCGGCTGACGGCATTGAAAAAGGTTCATCCGGCTCCGGCGTCAATTTTCTGCTTGAAGACAAGGACAATGCCAGCCAGACCATAGCCGTCCGGTACAGCGGCACTGTGCCCGACACCTTCAAGGCGGGCGCGGAAGTCATCGTTGAGGGCGGCCTGGACGCCCAGGGCAGTTTTGTGGCCAAAACCCTGATGACCAAGTGTCCTTCCAAATACCAGAAAGAAAACCGCCAGAGCTGACGGCAGAGCCGACAGTTTCCCCGGCCCGGCACAGTGCCGGAGAGTAAGCGCATGGGGCCAGCCCTTCCGTGAACGGAAGCGCGCGGCCCCGCATTACGGCCCCAGAGCCTTGTAAAAGGAGTCCCATGTACGTTTTTGCCTTTGCCCTCCTTCTGTTGGCCCTGCTCGCCTCTCTGGGCGGCGGTGGCCTGGCCCTGCTGCAATTGTGGCAAGGACGTGAAGACTCCCTCCGTATTGTTGAAAAAGCCCATGTCGTGATCAGCGGCGCACTGCTGATCGCCTCCGCCATTCTGCTGCACGCGCTGTTCTGGTTTGATTTTCAGGTGCAGTATGTGGCCAGCTATACCGACCGCATTTTGCCGGTCTTTTACCGACTGACGGTCTTCTGGGCCGGACAGCCCGGCTCCATGCTCTTCTGGGCGCTGGCCGTCGGCGTCAGCGGTTCCCTTTTCGCCTGTACGCGTGCGTTCAAGAAGCTGAGCGGCTCCACCCGCCTGTGGTACTGGACGTTTTTTTATGTCATCATGGCCTTTTTTGCCCTTATCCTTACAAGCTGGAGCAATCCCTTCATGCTGCAAAGCCCCGTCCCGGCGGACGGCAGCGGCCTGAACCCCCTGCTCCAGAACCCCGGCATGATCATCCACCCGCCGCTGCTGTTCCTTGGATACGGCGGCTTCACCATCCCGGCCTGTCTTGCCCTGGCCCAGGCGCTTTCGGGCCAGGCCTCCGTTGAAGGCGCGTGGTACCGCATTTCGCGCCCGGCCATCATCCTGGCCTGGCTGTTCCTGACGTCCGGCATAGTGCTTGGCGCGTGGTGGGCCTATATGGAACTCGGCTGGGGCGGCTACTGGGCATGGGACCCGGTGGAAAACGCCTCCCTCATTCCCTGGCTCATCGGCTCGGCCGCCCTGCACACCCTGATTATCGAAGACCGCCGCAACAAACTCGGCCGCGTCAACGTGGCCATGATGGCCCTGACCACGGTTTCGGCCTTTTTTGCCACCTACCTTGTGCGCAGCGGTATTATTGACTCCGTGCACGCCTTTGGCGACGGCGGCGTGGGCACGCCCCTCACCTGGTTCGTCCTCGCCGGGCTTGTGGTTTCCCTCTGGGTACCCCTCATGGCCCCCAAGCAGGGCCGCCCCCTGTCCGGGCTGGACAGCCGTGAAGGCTTTCTCACCCTGGTGGCCTGGGTGCTGCTGGCCCTGGCGACCATCATTCTTGTGGCCACCATGTGGCCTGTGATCAGCAAACTTTGGGCCTCGGCCCCGCGCGGGCTGGACGCCAACTTCTACAACCGCGTCTGCCTGCCCCTGGGCGCAGTGCTCATGCTCATGATGGCCACCTGCCCCTGGCTTGGATGGGGCGGCGGCCTGCGCAACAAAACAGCCTTCTTCAGTATTTTGGGCGTTTTTGTGGCCAGCGGCGCGGCCCTCTGGTTTATGGGCTATCGCCAGCCCACGGCTTTGCTGGGCGCGGCTTCGGCCATCGCCATCGTTACAGGAATGCTCTTTCAGCTGGCCGACAAGGCCGTGCGTCGGCAGCCCAACACCCTGGGCGCTCTCGGCGCGCATCTGGGCATGGCGCTCATGGCTCTGGGCATTGCCTTTTCCGGCCCGTACAAGCAGGAACGCGACCTGCACCTTACCGTGGGGCAGGCGCAGACGCTGGCTGGCTACACGGCGACCCTGCTGGAACTCAATGAGGGCGTGCGCCCCGGCTATGACTATATCGCCGCCCGCATCCGCGTTGTGGACAAGGACGGCAAGGATCTCGGCATTGTGGCCCCGGAACGCCGCGTGTACGAAAAATTCGGCAGCATGCAGTTTTCCGAGGTTGACGTGATCCCCAGCCTTGGCAACGAAATTTACGCCTCCCTGCTGGGTCTGGACGAAGATTCGCACGTTGTGGTGAAACTCAGCGTGGAACCGCTGGTCAACTGGCTGTGGATTGGCGGCGCCATCATGAGCATTGTGCCCCTTGTGGGCCTGCGCCGCCGCAAGCAGGCCAGCGCAGCCGAGGCCGCAGAACTGGCCGAGGGCATGGACGAAGAGGAAGGAGACCAGGGCGGAGAGACCACGGGCGCAGCCAGCGCCAGCTCCGCAGGCAGGAACAAATCGGCCTAGTCCGCCGGAGTGCCGCCAGTGCTGCAGCTTGTGCGCGTTGCCAAGACCTACGGGGTCAAGGTCATCTTCAAGGATGTGAGCTGCGCTTTTGCGCCCGGCAGCGTTTCTCTGCTGGTGGGGGGCAACGGCGCGGGCAAGAGCACGCTCATGCGCGTCATGGCGGGGCTTTCGCGCCCCAGCGCCGGCGAAGCCCGGCTGGCGGAACACGTTCGCGTGGGCTATCTCGGGCACGCCACATTCCTGTATCCCGGCCTTACGGCTCTGGAGAATCTTGCCTTCTGGCGCGACGCCTGCGGTCTTGCGTTTTCGCGCAAGGATCTCATGGCCGCCCTTGAGCGCGTGGGGCTTGAAGCGCACGCGCAGGAACGGGCAGGGGTCTTTTCTCGCGGCATGGCGCAGCGCCTGAATCTGGCCCGCATCCTCATGCAGGAGCCGAACCTGCTGCTGCTGGACGAGCCGGGTACGGGCCTTGACGCCAGTTCCCTGGCCCTCTTGCGCCGTGAAGTGATGGAAGCCCGGTCGCGCGAGGCCTGCGTCATCCTTATCAGCCATGATCTGGCGGGCGACGCGCCTCTGGCGGATCGTCTGCTGGCCCTGGACGGGCGCAGACTGGCCTATGACGGGCCACCCGCAGGCTACAGGCCGATGGGCGCAACCGCCGCCCCGGAGAATGCCACGGACGCCGCCCCGGACAGTGCCCAGGGCAGTGCCCCGGACAATACCGCAGACAATGGCGCTGCAAAAGCCGCTGCCGCACTGGCGCACGGCGCAAGCGGGAATCCGCCGGACAGCGCACATGAAGGCCGACACGAATGCGGGCAGGCGAGCCGACACGAATGCGGGCAGGCAAAAGCCCGCAGCGGTGAACATTCCGGCACAGACGGCGACACGCCGCAGGGAGGCCCGCAGTGCTGCGCCTGACCCTGGCCATGGCCCGCAAGGATCTTTCCCTCACGCTCTCGCGTGGCAGCGGTCTTGTGCAGGCCCTCTTGCTCGGCCTGCTGCTGCTCTTTGTTTTCAGCCTGTCGCAGGGCGTGGGCGAACGCATGACCCCGCAAAGCGCGGCTGCCGTGTTCTGGCTCAGTTCCGCCTTTTGTCAGGTGCTGATTTTCAACCAGTTGTACGCGCTTGAAGAGGCCAACAACTCCCGCCTGGGCCTGCTGCTCTGCCCCGCGCCCATACAGGCCGTGTGGCTTGGCAAGGGCTGCGCCGGGCTGATTTTGCTGCTTTTGGCCCAGATCGTTTTTTTGCCAGCTGGCGTAATCTTTCTTGGGCAGGAACTCAGCGGCCCCCTGCCACAGGGTCTGGCCGCCCTGGCCCTCACGGACGTGGGCATGTGCGCCATGGGCTCCCTGCTGGGCGCACTGGCCCAGGGTCAGGCCGCGCGCGAATCACTGCTGAGCATTGTGCTTTTCCCCTTGCTGACGCCCCTTTTGCTGGCGGGCATAAGCGTGGGGGCGCAAGCCCTTGGCGCGCCCAGCGCCGACGGCCCCGGCATATGGCTTGGGGTGGCGGCGGCTTTTGACGCAGTCTTTTTAGGGGCCGGGCTGCTGCTGTTCGGCCACATTTACGCGGGAGACGAATAATGCCCAAATTTTCTGCGCTGCCGCAGTGGCTGGCCCTTCTGGGCGGCCTGGCTTTCGCCGCCTGCCAGTGGCTTATCTATGCCTATGCCCCTGTGGAACAGACTCTGGGGCTGCCGCAAAAGATTTTTTACGTTCATCTGCCTCTGGCATGGTGGGCGCTCATGAGCTTTTTTATGGTCTTTCTGGGCTCCATAGCCTATTTGTGGCGTCGCAATCCCGCTGCTGACCGGCTGTGCGCCGCCGCCGCCGAAACAGGCGTACTGCTGAGCGGGCTAGCCCTTGTGACAGGCATGCTGTGGGCGCGTCGCTCGTGGGGCGTCTGGTGGACGTGGGACCCCCGCCTCACGACCACCCTGATCATGTGGTTCATTTACGCTGGCTACCTTGTGCTGCGCGGCCTCGACCTGCCGCAGCAACGCCGCAACGTGGTCTGCGCGGTGGTGGGCATTGTGGCCTTTCTGGACGTGCCCCTGGTGTTTTTGTCCGCCCGCATCTGGCGCTCCATCCATCCTGCCGTGTTTGGCAACAAGGGCGGCGGCCTGGAACCGGAAATGCGCCTCACGGTCATAGCCTGCGTGATTTCTTTCGGCCTGTTGTGGGCCGGGCTGGTATGGATTCGCAAACGCCAGCTGGACCTGGCCGCGCGTCTTGACGCGCTGCAGCAGAACAGGCTGATGCAAGAAGGACTGTAACCGCGCGGCCCGCAGGATACCGCCAGCGAGCGCTGCGCGGACGCGGGTTCGGGCCTTCCCCGGAGGATATATGGATACTCTGACCTGGATTATCATCGCCAATGCCGCCGTATGGATTGGCCTTGGCGCGTACCTGGCTTTTATGGGAGCGCGCCAGCGCGCCCTTACCGCACGTCTGGCCCAATGGGAGATTATCAATCATGACTGACAGTCCCAAGCGCACCACATCTTCGCGCGCGCTTATTCTTTTGCTGGCCGTGGGCCTTGTGACCATGCTGGTCACTTCGCTCAAGGAACGTTTTGAAAGTCCCGGCCTCACCGAGCAGCGGCGGCCCGGCCCGGCTGCCCAGGCGGGCGGGCAGCAAGATGACGCCCAGCAGATCGGCAAGCTCATGCGCCAGATTGCGGAAAACCCCAATGACAGCACCGCCATGAACCACCTGGTGGAGCACCTCATCGGCGTACAGAACTGGGACGCGGCTGAAACCTTTGCCCAGCGGGCCATAACGCTGGATGCGGCCAACTCCAAACCCCTGTACCTGCTTGGCGTCATCATGCACAACCAGGGCCGCAACAAGGAAGCCGCCGAAGCGCTGGAAAAAGTGCTCGCCATCAAGGACGAAGCCTCCGTGCGCTACAGCCTGGGCGTGCTGTACCTCTATTTTCTTGAAAATCCCGCCAAGGGCATAGAGCATCTGACGGCCGGTCTGCAAGACCCCAAGGCTTCCGATGAACTCAAGGCGGCCATCATGCAGGAACTGGAAAAAGCCCCGCAGCCCGACCAGAACGCCAAGGCCGCTCCGGCAGCGAGCGAAACCAGGGGCAAAAGCGCCGACAAGGCCGCACCCGCCGCAAGCGAAAACGCCAAGGGCAAGAATGCCGACAAGGCCGCCAAACCCGCGGCCCCTGCCAGCAAGACCAAGTAGTGAGGGAAGCACTGATTAAAGAGCCTTCTGGAAACGCTGATTTATTCCGTTTGGCGACGAGCCTTTGGCGCTGCGCCCCGCGCACGAGACAGAAAACGCACACGGCCTGGAAAAGCCTTTGCCCGGCATGCCGGGCATGCTGATCGGCATAGACGTACAATACAGGCAAGCCCCAGCGTATACAGAAGCTGCGGGCTTGCCTCTTTTTTTTACTGGTTGTACCTTTTATTGCAAATCTTGTGGCCCTGAAGCCGCAATGACATCGCCCAACCGGCAAAATACCGCCTGCATCCGCCGCCGCTTTGGCCCAGGCATATTTTCATGCGACCCAACCGCCCAACTGGCGTCAGCTACGCACCGTGAACAGCCGTTTCCGGCGCGAAATGCTCCAAGAGGTTTTCATGGCCCGTCGTAAAAGCAAGAGCAAGAGTTCCCCCGGCACTGCGCAAGAGCAGGCCCCTACACAAATTACGTCCAGCACGCCCCTGCCCGGCACCCGTCCTGCTCCCCAGGCAGCCCCCACGGCACACGCCCAACAGGAACAGCAGGAAGCAGCCCCCACAGGCATGGTACGCAAGGGCACCTTTATCATGGGCGTGGCCCTGGCATTGGTGCTGGGTCTGTATGTGGGCAGCCTGATCCCGTCCATGCTGCACGGTTCCGCCCAGCAACCCATGCCCCCGCAGCAGGCCGCCGCCCCTGGCGCGCAGGCGACTGCGCAGAGTTCTGGGCAGGTTCCTGGGCAGGTTCCCGAAAACTCTCGCCCCGCGCCACAAGCCAGCATGCCGCAAATGACGCCCGAACTGTCCGCGCGCATTGGCGAACTGGAAAAAGCCCTGCTGGACAATCCCCGCGACGCCTCGCGCTGGACAAGCCTGGGCAATCTCTATTTTGACACGGGCCAGGCGCAAAAGGCCGTCTCCGCCTACGAGCGTTCCCTGTCCATTGCGCCCGACAACGCGCTTGTGCTCACTGACCTTGGCATCATGCAACGCGAATTGGGCCAGTTCGACAAGGCCGTGGCGAGCTTTCGCAAGGCATCATCCCTGCAGCCCGACCTTGAAAACGCCATGTTTAACGAGGGCGTTGTGCTGTACTATGACCTCAAGCGCAAGGACGAAGCCGAAATCGCCTGGAAGCGCCTGCTGAAGGCGAACCCGGGTGCGCGCGCGCCGGACGGCAAACCCGTTTCAGAACTGATACAGCATTTGCATTAGAGCAATTTTACTTTGAAGCAGTGTACCCTTAAACAGGGTGCCTGCCCTGACGCTGCACGTGAGTGCAACGCGCCGCAATGCGGCGTGGATTCTGCCGCAAAGCACTTTTTTCGGCAGAAATGCAGCTTTGATATGTAAGGAAACGCTGATTTATTCCGTTTGGCGGACTTGCTTCACTTTTTTTGAAACAGTCGAGGACGGAAGAGTCCACTCCTGCTTCAAAAAAAGATCGCGCCTTGCCAAACGAAATAACTGCGCGTTTCCAGGAGGCTCTTTGATCAGTGCTTCCGTAAATCTGATCCAGAGCAGTTTACGAATGAAACGTGGTGACTGCTCTGCGGGGATTTTCCTGAAAATCCTTGCCGCTAATGCGTGCAGGCAGGCGAAAGCCTGCCATCCGCGAGCATTTCAAGTGTTAAACGCTCTAAGGCTGAAGGCGCGGCGCGCAGCCGCACCTCCAGCTTCAAAACATGCCCTTGCGGGGCAGGGTCGCATACAGCCAGAGGATACAGGCGGAATTACCATGACACATACTCCCACCGGCCTCCATTCCGGCAAGAACCCCGCCGATGCGCGCCAGTTTCGACGTGGTCGCGGCGCGGCTGCACGCTTCTGCGCCACGTTGCTGTGCCTGATTGTCCTGGCCGCACTGCCGGGTGCGCTCAGGGCCGCACCCACCGAGGCGCTTCTTTCTCCTCCGCCTGTCAGCGCGCAAAAAGTCATGGTGCCGCCCCTTCTGCTGACGCCCAACGCGCCGCTCCTGCCCAAACTTCAGTACTTCATCGACCAGACAGGGACCATGGACGTGGAAGAGGTGGCCAGCCCTGCCAATGCCAGCGCCTTTCGTCCCCTGCAAATGAAAAGCCTGCCCCGCGCCGTGGGCATCATGTGGCTTCGCTTTACCCTTGCGCCCCTGCCGCAGGGCGCCAAGGCCGGAGCCATGCTGCTGGACATGGGCTCCAGCGTGCCCGAAGGGCCTGTTCTTTACGAGCCGCACGCCAATCCCCTCACGGACAGTGTGGAATGGCGGGAAATTGTCCCGACGCAGCGCGCCGTGCTTCTGCTGCCCGAGGCAACCAGCGAAGCCCTGACCTGCTACATACGCCTTGACGGCCTGCCCGGCCTGTGGTTTGAGCCCATGCTGCGCACCCCGCAGGACGCCGCCAACAACTGGGGCAGCCTTTCGGGCACAGCGGCCATTCTGGCCCTGGCCGTGGTCATGCTGCTCTGCCTTTTGCGCGGCCTTTCCGAGAAAGGCCAGTGGCGCGTGTGGACAGCCCTGTACGTGGCCGCTGCCCTGGCGCAGGCCGTCATGGGCATGCCCGCCTACGGTACAGGGCGCATCACCATGATGGAGGCCGCCGCCGTGCTCAGTCCCGGCGTGGCCCTCATGCTGCTGCCCCACGTGGGCCGCCATCTTTTGCGCGCCAAGCAGCGCTCACGCATTCTGGACGCGCAGTTCGTGCTGCTCTCCCTGCCGGGCGCGGCCCTGGCGCTGCTGCCTCTCATGCCCGGCTTTGGCTGGATCATACGCTACCTGGCCCTGTGGCCCATGTGCACACTGATCTTTGTGCCCAGCGCCATTGGCGGCGCCATCATGGGCCTTGGCGGGGCGCGGCGCTTTCTGCTGGGCTGCCTGCTGCCGCCGCTCTTCGTGACCGCCGGAGTTTTGGGGCTGGACAGCGGATACGCCGCCAACCTCATGGCCTCGGCCCCCCTTTGGGGCACGGCCCTGAGTGCCCTGCTCATCGCGGGCACGGGCGCGCCGCGCGACATGGCCCAGAGCGGGGCTGCCGAACGCGGACGCAAAAAAAACAGCAAAAAAGGCGGTTCGCTGCCCGGCCTGGATGGTTTTGGCGGGCTCGGCGGCCCAGCCATGCCCGATTTTTCCCCCGAGCTTTCCGGAAATAGCGCGGCTCTTCTAATGGAAGACGGGGCCATAAACCTCGATCAGCCTCTGGACGACCCCAATCTGCGCCTGCTGCCGCCCACGATTCCCACTGGCGTCAATGCCTGGAATCGGTCGCCCGAAAACGCGCCCCTGGGCGCGCCGCCCGAACCGGGAACGTCCTGGGACGGCGCAGCGGCAGCGCGCCAGCAAACGGGCGCTTCCGGTACAAACGGGGGTTCCGGGTTCGGCAGCGCCGATCCCTGCCTGTGGGAAAACGCCCTGCGCGCGCCCCTTGATCGCCTCATGCGCGAAGGCGCGGCTCTGGGCAACTGCTCCTTGCCCCCGGCAGTGCGCCAGTATGCCGAAAACATGCTCAAGGCCGCGTCCGACCTGGCCCATGTGGTGGATAATCCTGGCAAAAGCCTGAACCAGAGCCTCATTGGCGAAACCCGCAGTCCTTTCAACCTCCAGCATCTGGTGCGTGAGGCTCACGACGCCGTCAGCGCCACGGCCGAAAATGCCGGCATTGGCCTCGCCTGGTACATGCCGCCCCAACTCGGGCACATGTATGAAGGGCAGGCGCAAGCCCTGCGCGAAACCCTCTGCATGCTGCTGGAAAGCGCCGTGCGCGCCACTTCGCGCGGGGCCGTGCACCTTTCGGCGCGGCGTGTGCCCGAAAGCGCGGACCCCGGCCACCTGCTGTTTACGGTAACGGACACCGGCACGGGCCTGCCCCCGCGCAACCGCTCCACGCTCGCCGTAACGCGGGCCTGGGAGCTGGCCGGAACCAACAACTGTTACCTCAATGTTGAATGCGGGCCACAGGGCACGACCATTTCCTTTACCCTGCGGCTCAAGCCGCTGGAGCACGAGGCCGCAGCGCCGGAAGCCCGTCAGGCCCATGTGGCCATTGTGGCCGACAGGGCCGTGGAACGGCAGGATCTGGCCCACATGACAGCGGCCCTCGGCCTGCAAAGCACAGAAGCCCGCACCATGCGCGAAGCTCTGGAACTGAACAGGGAAATCCCGGCTCTTCTCCTGGTGGTGCACTCCCCCATGGACGGCCCTGCCGAAGCCGATGCGCTGGAGCGCTTCAAAAATCAGGCTCTTGAGGCTGGTCTGCCCTTTTTCAAGGCCCTGGCCATCACTGCGGACGACAGCCGCTGGGACGCCCTGGCGGAATCCGGATACACCCACGCCCTGCTGGAGCCTGTGGAGCGGGCGGCCTTTGCCCTCACCGTGCGCGAACTGTTTGAAGAAGCCGGATTCGCCCTGCCGGACAACGCCCCAGGAGCTGCAGCAGGAGCCGCAGCAGAGGCCGCGTCTGAAGGCGAGTCCAGTGCGACGGAGACG
This sequence comes from Desulfovibrio sp., assembly GCF_034006445.1. Classification (NCBI taxonomy): domain Bacteria; kingdom Pseudomonadati; phylum Thermodesulfobacteriota; class Desulfovibrionia; order Desulfovibrionales; family Desulfovibrionaceae; genus Desulfovibrio; species Desulfovibrio sp. The sequence continues at coordinate 88,721 of NZ_JAVESS010000003.1, forward strand.
CCGGAAGCGGACAGCCACGCGACCCCGGCCGGAGACGCGCCTTTTGTCCATTCTGCCGATGGCGACGCGGGCGACGCTCAGGACGGCGACGCCTTGCGGCCTGAAGCCTCTTCTTCCATCTTGCCCGACCTCTTTGGCGAGGCTACCCAGTGGAAGCCCGCCAGTGGCGATGCCTCACGCCTGCCGGACTTCTCGGCCCTGCCGCAGATTATGGACATGACCGACCAGATGCGCCAAAACGGCCAGCCTGTGTCGGCCGAAGCCGGAGTTGCCATGCCAGGATTCGGGGACGCCATGACCATGCCCGGCATGCCCGAACCCGTCATGGCCGAGACCGTCATGGCCGAGCCAGAGGACGAGCCCGACGACGAGTCCAACAACGAGGCAAATGCTCCGCAGACCGCCATGCTGGTGGACGCCGGGGTTCTCCTGCCAGACATGGCCCCCCTGCCGGAACAGCCGGAAGATCCCGACGATCCCGACATACCGGATCTTTCCAACATCGATTCCCTGCAATTGCCGCTTCCGGGCATTTCTGACCGCACACAGGCGGACGGCGCAGGCGACGGCAGCGAAAACATTTCCGACAATACGGGCGCAGACCTCGACGTTGCCCTGGATGATGATATTGACGTTGATATGGGTGGCGGTATGGGTCCAGACCAGGACGCGGAAGTGGACGCCGCTCTGGATGCGGAAATGAACGCCGGGCCGGACTCCGAACCGACTGCCGTGACTGTGCCGACTGCCGAGGCAGACGCCGAAACGGCTGCCGAACCGCAGTTCACGCACGCTTCAGAAACAGCGGAACCTGAAGACAACAGCGCCCCTGATCAGATCAATGACGCTGACTTCAGAGCCGCAGCGGGCCTGGAAGGCCCCCAGTGGGACGGAGAAGCCAGTGCCGCCACCGAACACCCTGCCGCCTGGAGCGTGCCTGTAACCCCCCTTTCCGGGCCAGAACAGACCATGCCCGGTGTGGCGGGTGAGCCGAACGAGCCAAATGAAACGAATGAGGCAGGGGCACAGCAGCCTTCAGGCCCCCTGGCTGACGACACAGGCTTGGAAGACAGGACGGACATCGCGGAACAGCCCGGAGAGATGACGGCCGGGGCTGCATTGGCCGAAGCCGCTCAGGACGTATCCGTTCAGAATATCTTCGCGTTGGCGGAACCCGTCCAAAGCGAGCCCGCGCAAGACGAATCTGTGCAAGACACGTCTGCACAAAGCGAATCTGCGGACGGCGAATCTGTGCACAGCGAGTCTGCGCCAGACACGTCTGCGCCAGACACGCCTGCGCAAATCGAGACTGCACCGGCCGAACCTGTGCAGGACGTTTTCGCATTGGCGGAACCCATGCAGGCCGAATCCGTTCAGGCTGAACCAGTTCAGGACGAATCAACCATGGCCGCGCCACAAACCGCGCCACAAACCCTGGCACCCGCGTCAACGGCCCCGGCCGCCAGTCTCGCTGCCGCCATCAGCAATTCCGCCTCCAATGCGGGGCAACCTGTCATTACGGTTCAGGGCAAGATTGGCGAGGCCATACTACGCCCGGTCAATGCGCCCTTCCCGCCTGCCGCACCGGCCGCAAGCCCTGAAGAATACCTTGATCGCAACCTTCCCGCTTCCGGTGCGGCGCTGCACGAAAATCTGAGCTGGGGCGACGAATGGGTGGGTGAACCCACCCCCGTCGGCACGCCTCTTTCTACCGCCAACACCGCTGCCGGGCCTTCCGCCACTTCACCCAAAGTCACTGAAGCGGCCACGCCACGCGGCTACGTGAGCCCCAGCCTGTCCGGCCCCGGCGAATGGGTGGGCGAACCCATGCCCATGGCGCCAAAATCCGCGACAACCACAGACGGTATTGAGCAGGCCGCAAACCCGACGCCAGCCATGCGCCTGAAAACTTTTGGCGGTACGGCAACCGGGGCCAGCTCCCAGATGCCGGAACCCGCTGCCGCACCGGCGGCAAAACCCCTTGGAACGATCCCCTGGCCCAAGCCCGACCCCTCTGAAGCAGAGCGCAAAAGCTCCGCCACGGTTGCAGCCGAACCGTCGCAGCTTGCGCAAAAAACCAGAGAAATGCCGCGCACCGCGACAGGCAGGCTCATACTGAAGCTTTTGGGCAATGTGGCGTCCACAGAACCGGCTGCCAGACCAGCGTCGCCCACCGACAACGCTGGCGGCACAAGCACGGCAGCCGCCCAGCGCCCCGCAGCGTCACGGCAGGCAGGCTTTGATGCCGAACCCTCCATTGTGGACTTCATCGCGGGAGCCGCCGCACCAGCCCCCGCAGAACAGACAAAGGGCACAAAGGGCGACGCAGGCATCCCGGCGCGTCCTGCCGCACCTGCTGCGGCCCCAGCGCCTTCACGGGCTGCCGCGCAACCGCGTGTTGACGCAACCCTTTTGCACATGCTGCGCCGCCTGGACGCCGCCATGGAAGACGCCCAGCGCGCCTTCAAAAGCCGTAACTGCCCTGGTGTTGGCGAAGCCGCCACACGCATAGCCAATGATTCAGACGCCTTCGGCCTCCGCGTGCTGGCACGCATGGCCAGTTGTGTGGAACGTGCCGCCAATGCCAATGACATGAACGCCCTGCACGACCTTTTGCCCGAACTGGCAGTGGCTGTTGAGCGTAATCGCATTACCCTCAACCCGCACAACCAGGGCCCTATGTAGTGTTTCAAATGACGCTTTGAAATGCTCTGTGGGGGTTGCAATGAGGCTCTGAAATACCTTGTGGGGGAGGGCCCCTTTTGTAAAAGGGTCCCTCCCCCACACCCCCTCCCCCTAAAACTTTTAGTAAACTTTTATTTAAAACTGGGATGTTAGAGCATTTTAACTTTGAAAAAGTGTAAATGCTCCAACGCTGTACGAAAGTACAGCGCGCCACAACGTGGCGTGGATTCAGCCGAAAATCGCAATTTTCGGCTGAATGAAAACTTTGAAATGTGAAGCATTTCAAAGTTAATCTGCTCTAGAAGCATTTTAACTTTGAAAAAGTGTAAATGCTCTAACGCTGTACGAAAGTACAGCGCGCCACAACGTGGCGTGGATTCAGCCGAAAATCGCAATTTTCGGCTGAATGAAAACTTTGAAATGTGAAGCATTTCAAAGTTAATCTGCTCTAGAGCATTTTAACTTTGAAAAAGAGACTGTGCCTTCCAGCGCACGTCTTTTTTTGTTGCCACAAGCGCTGGAGTCACTGGCCCTTCGGGCAACGGCTACCGCGAGAATGGACATTCTCAAAGCGAAAACGCTATAAAATAAGGATGTTGCATGATTATAGGTGTGCTGGAAACACTGGCCCTTGTGGCCGTTCATATCCTGTCGTGGATTGCCGTCTGCCATGCGCTGCTGACCAAGCACGATCCGCGCGCGGCCCTGGGCTGGACAGTTACGGCCCTGCTGCTGCCGCTGATCGGCCCGCTTTTGTACGCCACCTTTGGCATCAGCCGGGCTGAAAGCCGTGCCAGCCGCATCATGCGGCGTCAGGAACCCCTTGAGCCTGACTACGCCCACCCGCCATTTTCCGACAACCCGCCGGAAAAAGTGCCCGACTACATCATCAGCATGGAGAAAGTCGGCCGCCACCTTACGGAACAGCACCTGTCCAGCGGCAACAAGCTCATGACCCTGCACAATGGCGACGAGGCATACCCGCAAATGCTCGCGGCCATACGCGAAGCCAGAGAACAGGTCTTTTTGTGCACCTATATCTTCAATGCGGGCAAGGTTGCCGCAGAATTTGGCGACGCTCTGACAGAAGCTGCGCAACGCGGCGTGGATGTCCGCCTGCTGGTGGACGGCATCGGCATGCTCTATTCCTGGCGCAAGCCCTGGAAAAAACTGGCGGAGCACGGCGTTCAGGTCGCCATGTTTCTGCCGCCGAGGCTTTTTCCGCCCAACTTCAGCATCAATCTGCGCAACCACCGCAAAATGCTTGTCTGCGACAATACCGCCTTTACCGGCGGCATGAACATTTCCGATGACAACATAGCCGCCGGCAAGACCAAATACGTCCAGGACGTGCATTTTCATTGCCAGGGCCCCATTGCAGACCAGTTGCGCCGCGCCTTTCTGCTCAACTGGGGCTTCTGCACCGGCAAATACTCGCCCCTGCCCCCGGCCAGCGGCCAGCCTGTCGGTGAAAGCCATTGCCGCATCATTATGGACGGCCCCGGCTCCGAAGCGGACGTGCTCAATGATATTTTTTGCGGCGTCGTCAATGCCGCCCGCCAGTCTGTGCGCATCATGACGCCCTATTTTCTGCCCACGCACGGCTTTATGTCGGCCCTGCGCAGCGCGGCCCAGCGCGGTGTGGACGTTAAAGTGGTGCTGCCCGCCAAAAACAATTTGTTTTATGTGCACTGGGCGCAGTTTCGCCTGCTGCCCACCCTGCTTGAGGCAGGCGTGCGCGTCTGGTATCAGCCGCCGCCCTTTGCCCACACCAAGCTGCTCACCGTGGACTACTATTACAGCCAGGTAGGCTCGGCCAATCTGGACCCCCGCAGTCTGCGCCTCAATTTTGAATTGAATATGGAAGTGTTCGACCCGCAGTTTTGTGAAGGCATCGCCGCCCATATTGACGATGTCATCAGCCGCAGTACCGAAATAACGGCAGACAAGCTCAAAACCCTGTCACTGCCCGTCAAGCTGCGCAATGCCGCCTGCTGGATATTCTCGCCGTACCTTTAGGAAACGCTGATTTATTCCGTTTGGCGTCGTTGTTCACTTTTTTTGAAACAGTCGAGGACGAAAGAGTCCACTCCTGCTTCAAAAAAAGATCACGCCTGGCCAAACAAAATAACTGCGCGTTTCGTTGAGAGGCTTTGTGGGGGAAGGCCCCTTTTGTAAAAGGGTCCCTCCCCCACAAAGCCTCCCCCTAAAACTTTTGGCGGTAGCGGGTACATGGCTGCGATGTTAACAACAGGCTTTTCAGGCATTACAGCAGGTTAAACGTTATCTGCTCCAGCAGCCCACCTCTGCCGCAGCGCGACCCCAAATCACAGACAGCCCGGTTTTTTCCGGGCTGTCTCTATTTCCAGGCTGTTGCCAAGGAGTGGCACCACGGAAGGCGCATTAGCCGGGGCGGCACAGCCCCATCAGCAGGAGCCCGCGCTGGACATGACGCAGTTTCTTTGCAGCTTTTTACCTGCGTAAAGATAAAAATCCGCTTCCTTGATGAGGGAGTCAAAGGTCTTGCCCCGAGAATACGCCACCACACCCAGGGTTATGGTTGTGTTGATGGTAATGTCCCCATCGTAGATGGTCGTTTTTTCCACTGCCTCGCGCAGCCTCTCTGCCAAAACCAGACCTTCTTCCAGCCGTAGCGAAGGGGTGAGAATAAGAAATTCCTCGCCACCCCAGCGCGAGGCGCTGTCCTCGGCGCGGATATGCTGGCAAAAAATCCCTGCAATGGCCTTGAGCACCCTGTCGCCCGTGTCATGGCCGTAGGTGTCGTTGATGGCCTTGAAGTGGTCAATGTCGGCCAATATAAGACAAAAATTGAGATCTTCACGCTGCGACCGCGAAACCTCCTGCTCAACCCTCTCATACATGGCCCGCCGATTGAGCAGCCCCGTGAGAAAATCGCTGTAGGCCACGCGCTGCAATTCCTGATAGGCAAAGTCCAGCTTGTTTTTTTCTTCGCGCAGCGCGGTCTCGTCTTCCCTGAGCTTGTCGATGAAAATATTGATCATGCTGGTCAGCCTGCGTTCGAAAAAAAACACCATACCAATATACAGCAGACTGATGACGGAAATAATCTTGGCGTATGATGAAATCTGGTTGTTGAAGGCCCTGTTGAAATCCATTTCACGCTTGTCCACGATGTTCTGCATTTCGTCAGTGTGTATGCCCGTACACACAATCCAGTCGAAAGGCTTGTAAAGCTGGGCGTAGGCGAGTTTTTCACTCAGCTCGTCAGAATTGAGCTTTTTGAAGACATAGGAAAAATAGAGGCTCCCTTGCTTGAGCACGCCTTCAAGCTCCTGCTTGTAGGAAAGGTTGCCCCGCGGATCCGCGGTTTCCGTTGACAGCAGCACCTCCTCATCCCCCTCCATGGACGGATGCACCACCCGCACGGCGTAGCCCGGCCCGCCAGTGTAGTCGCGAACGCCGTTAATCCACACATACTGGCCGAGTGGAAAACGCAGGCTGCGCACAATGGCTACGCTGCGCTTCTTGGCGATATTGTCCAGGGCCTCCTCAATGGCAAATATGGCAATCATGCGGTTGTCGCCGAGGTTGTCCTGGGCCCAGACAGGAAACTCCTCCGAGGGCTCCTGCTGCCCGCGCTTGAATGCCGCAAGCAACTGGGGTGCAAGCTCGTTTTCATCAGTCCAGAGGATCTTCTGCTTTTCACGGTCGTACACCGCTATCCCCACGCCCGAATTGTGCAGCAAAAAGCGGGAGGTGCGTTTGGTCACCTTGCGGTCAAAACCGCTTATAATATCTGAAGTTTTCATTTTCAGGGTGGACAGCAGCGAGCATTGGGCTTTGGCCAATGATTGGTACTCTGCGTACACCGTCTCTCTTATGACTTCGATTTCGGCAATGATCCTTTCAACCCTTTCAGCGAGGGCGTCTCTTTTTTCACCGAATATACGGGCTCTTGACTCGTCCACCATCGCGTCGAACTGCTTGCGCACCGATATGAAATAAGGCACCGACAAAGCCACAGCCAAGGCCAGCATCGCCAGAAAACTTGTTGCATAATAGAATATACGAATTTTTCTTCTAGCCAGTCTTTCCATTTATATAACCTTGCTGAAATCCAGTATCTTTCCGTAATTTAAAGCTTTTTATACAAAATGTAAAAAGCCTTATGACATCCTAGCAAAAGACATTCTTATTTGAAAGCTCAACATCCTCTCGCATTCCAGCAAATTACAGACAAATATACCTTTTTGCATAATCAGGCCGCTGGCGCGGTGTTCTCTGTTGCGCGCTGGCACGCGCAGCCGGTGAAAGCTCCTTTGGCCAAAGCAGCTTGATTCACGGGTGCAGGAGATGACAGCGCTCGAGCACAGTCTTGTGACGCCAGGCATGGACAGTGGCTGCCAATGGTGACACAACGAGTCCGCAATTGTTTATCTGAACAGTCTGAAAGGAAGTTCCCAATGCCTCGGACAACAAACTCCGCGCACGAGACCACAATGCCCCCAGCGCAAAAACATACTCCCTTGGCTGGTGCATCTGTTCTTGCTCCTGCTTCTGAAAAACGCCGCCTGACCCCCGCTCTGCTGCGGCGCAGCATTCAGGTCGCGTTCGCTGTTTTCCTCACATGGGTGGGCTGGAATTTTTACCTTTACGTGCAATGGGCCACAGGAAAAAGCCAGGCATTCACGCCCAAACCGCCTTCTGTTGAGGGGTTTTTGCCCATCAGCGAACTTATGGCGGCCCGTCGCCTGGTTGAAACCGGCATGTGGGACATGGTGCATCCTGCCGGACTGACGCTCTTTTTAGCCATTGGCCTCATGGCCCTGCTGTTCCGCAAGGGCTTTTGCGGCTATATCTGCCCCGTGGGCCTTGCCGCCAACCTGCTGGGCCGCGTGGGCGAGCGTCTTGGCCTGAACCGCAATCCGCCGCGAAAGCTGGAACTGGCCCTTTTGTCCATCAAGTATATTCCACTGGCATTATTGTGCTATTTCAGCCTGCTTGTCATGAGCATGGATGAAATCGACGCCTTTATGGGCGCGCCCTTCAACATGGTGGCCGATTCAAGCATGCTGTTTTTCTTTTTGCGGGCATCAACCACCACGTTCATTGTGGTGGGCGTGATTGTGGCCGCCTCGCTGGTGGTGCGCAATGCGTGGTGTCGTTATCTCTGCCCATATGGGGCGTTTTTGGGTATTCTTGCGCTGGTGAGCCCGGTGGCAATACGCCGCAATGCCGATGCCTGCACAAGCTGCCGCCGCTGCCAGCGCGCCTGCCCTGCGGCCATTGCCGTGCACCAGAAGGCGCGCGTCAATTCGCCGGAATGCCTTGGCTGCACGGCCTGCATTGAAGCCTGCCCGCAAAGGGACTGCCTCCATCTCTCTGCGGCGAACCGTCGTATCCCCTTTTGGACTGTTGCCGCCGGCTGTCTGGCAGTGCTTTTTGCCGCATACCTGTGGGCTGTGAGCACCGGGCACTGGACGTCTGATATCCCTCCGGCCATGCTGCGTCGCTTCCACATGATCCAGTTTGGCGGATAACTACGCATTACGACTGAGAGCAAAATGGAAAAGCCCCTGAACAGGGGCTTTTTTTGAAATCAAAGAGCAGAGTACCTCTGGGAGTGAACTTGCTCTGGCTCTGCGGTGCAGAAGCTCACGCGAAGGAACAGACGCGCTGTATTTCCGCAGTGGACGCGCTCAAGCGCGCGCCCACTGTCTTCGGAATATTCACAAAGGCCTTTTGAAAAGCCTTATTCCACGGTAACGCTTTTGGCCAGGTTGCGGGGTTGGTCCACATCCTTGCCAAGATAGTCAGCCGTTTCATAGCTGAACAGCTGCAGGGCGGGAAGGGCCACAAAGGCCGAGAGCGGGGCGGGAAGGGCCGGAATTTCCCAGCGATCTTCTGCATCCAGCTCCACGCCCTTGTTGGTCAGGGCAATGACCTTGCCCTGCCGGGCCTGAACCTCGACCATGTTGGATTTCACCTTGGGAAGCAGCGCGTCGTCCAGAGCCAGGGCGAACGTGGGAAAGCTCGGATCGATGAGCGCTATGGGGCCGTGCTTCATTTCGCCCGCCGCATACCCCTCGGCGTGGATGTAGGAAAGCTCCTTGAGCTTGAGCGCGCCTTCCAGCGCAAGGGGATAGCAGTGCCCACGGCCAAGATAGAAGAAATTGCGCACCTGCGCGTACTTGCGGGATATCTCCTTGGCGCGGTCGTGCAGCGCGGGCAGGCAGTCGTCCAGCAGGGCAGGCAGATTTTCGAGAATCTGCAGTGTGCTCCGGCAATCATCGGCGGGCAGGCAGCCTTTGCGCGTGCCCCAGTACAGGGCCATGAGGGCCAGCATAAGCATCTGGCTGCACATGGCCTTGGTGGAGGCCACGCTGATCTCCGGCCCGGCCTGGGTATAGAGCACGGCGGAAGCGTCACGCGCGATGGATGAACCCACCACGTTGCACAGGCCAAGCACGGTCACGCCATTCTGTTTGGCAATGCGCAGGGCCGCAAGGGTGTCCGCCGTTTCGCCGCTCTGGCTGATGACAAGCACCATGTCGTCCTTGTCCAGCAGCAGGGTGTCGCGGTAGCGAAACTCCGAGGCGATTTCCACCTGCACGGGCACGCGCGCCCAGTGTTCCAGCAGATGCCGCCCCCACAGGCCAGAATGATAGGAGGTGCCGCAGGCCACGATGTGCAGGCGTTTCGGCACGGGCAGGGCATCCAGCTCTTCCAGGCGCACCTGGCTTTTGTCCGCGTTCAGGCGGCCGGTGAGGCCATCGGAAATGACGCGGGGCTGCTCAAAAATTTCCTTGAGCATAAAGTGGCGGTAACCGCCCTTTTGCGCGGCCTGCATGTCCCACTGGATGGTCTGCGTTTCACGGCTTACGGGGCTCAGGTCTTCAAGGCGCAGGATTTCAAAGCTGCCCGCCGTGGCGCGCACGAGGTCGCCGTCCTGCAAAAAGACCACCTTGCGCGTGTAGGGCAGAAAAGCCGGAATGTCCGAAGCCACAAAATTTTCGCCCGTTCCCTGACCGAAGATGAGCGGGGCAGACATGCGCGCGGCATAGATGACGCCGGGTTCGTCCTTGTCCATAAGGCATACGGCATACGCGCCGTGCGCCTCGCGCAGGGCCGTGGCAAAGGCGTGCAGCAGGTCGGGCGAGGTCTTGCGGCGCTCGGCCACAAGATTGACCAGCACTTCGGTGTCGGTTTCAGAGCTGAAGGTATAGCCCTTGCCCGTCAGTTCCGCCTTGATTTCCTGATAATTTTCAATGATTCCGTTGTGCACGATGGCCAGTGAGCCGTCGTTGCTGCAATGGGGATGGGCATTGCGTTCGGCGGGCACGCCGTGCGTGGCCCAGCGTGTGTGGCCCATGGCGCAGGTGGGCGTGGTGACGGACTCGTGGGCGAGCTTTTCTTCCAGGGCAGCCAGTTTGCCCATGGCGCGCACCACATGTATGTCATTCTGGCGCACAAAGGCCACGCCAGCGGAGTCATAGCCGCGATATTCAAGCCTGCGCAGCCCTTCCACCACAACGGGAACGGCCGGTCTGTGTCCTGCATAACCAATAATACCGCACATAGCGTGCCTCCTTATATACAACCGGAAGACCGTGCCCCCCGGCGCCGCAAAAATTCACGGCCCTGAAACGTCCTTGCCTTTGTCTGGCGGCGGGTCTGTAAGGCCTGCGCCATGCTCACATGTCTTGCTCTTACAAACAAGGCCGGAGCCGTCAAGCGGCTCCGGCCAGAATAGTATAATATCAGGCGCAACAGCCTCTTTATTCGGGCTGTTAAAGATGTGGGCACACAATGTGCGCGCAAATCCCGTCGCCTGAAAGACGCGTGCTGTTACATATTCTTGCGGTCAACAAAATCTTCGTTGTAAACCTTGATCTTGGCGCTGGAAGCAAGCCGCTGCATGAACATTTCAAACAGGGCATTGGCCCGGTCACGGGTAACGGCATTGGCCATGATATCCTTGACCATATCCCATTCGGCGGCGTCAGGGGGCTGTACGCCCTTGACCCGCACGAGAACGGCGCCGGAGCCGTTGTCGCCCTCAACCGCGTAGGCCACGGGCAGCCACTGGCCGGCCTTGGCCTCAAACAGCGCTTCAGTCATTTCGGGGTTGGGCGCAAAACCGGGCAGACCGCCGTTGCGCTCCACGCCCTTGGCAATCTTGACTTCACGACCCTTCAGTCCCGCTGCGCCCAAGGGCGCGGTGTCCAGATCCTTACGCACCTGGCTTGCGGCGTCCATAGCCGCCACAAGGGCCTTTTCCGCGATCAGGGCCTTGACGATCTGGCCCTTGACGGAGTCCAGGGGAGCCGTGGTTGCGGGCTCGGACTTGAGCACGCGAGCCACCACATAGGACTTTCCGGCCTCAAGTGCCGTGTCCACAGGGTTACCCGCCGGAGTGCCCACAAGAACAGACGCGCCTTCGGCAGTGACGCCCAGCGTGTTTACGAGGTCGGCGGCAGAAAGCAGGCCGGTTTCACCCCATTTGAGACCGTACTTTTCCGCGCCCTGCTTGAGGGGGCGGCCAAGGATGTTGTCTTCAACAAGGCTGTCCACCACGTCGTGCAGCTTGTCCACGCCCTGTTCCTGGGCCATGGTGGCCAGAACTTCGGCTTCCACCTGCTTGAAGGGCGGCAGACCGCCTGCCTTCTTTTCTTCAACCTTGATGATGTGCAGGCCGAACTGGCTGCGCACAGGAGCGGAAACCTTGCCAGCGTCAAGGGCAAAAGCGGCGTCTTCAAAGGGTTTCACGGTCATGCCGCGCTTGACCCAGCCAAGTTCGCCGCCAGGCCCGGCGGCATTGGGGCCGTTGTGCTCGTCGGCCACAGCGGCAAAGCTTTTGCCAGACTTGAGCTCGGCTTCAATTTTGGCGGCCTGATCCTGGGCCTTCTTCACATCGGCCTCAGAGGCATCCTCGGCCAGGGGCACAAGAATATGGGCCGCCTTCACTTCTTCTTTCTGCTCAAAGCGGGCGGCGTTTTCTTCATACCACTTCTGCGCGTCGGCAGAGCTGATGCTGCTGGCCTTCACGAGATCCTGCGGATTCACCAGCACATAGGAAACGTCGGCCTTGGCGGGAACGGCGAACTGGGCCTTGTGGCTCTCGTAGTAGGCCGCCACCTCTTCATCGGTAGGCTTGATGGAAGCGGCAAAATCCGCCTCGTTGATGAAAATATAGTCCACATCCCGCTTTTCACGCAGGAATTCAAAGCGCTTCTGCGCTTCGGCGGGGTCGGCCCAGGCGGGGGCCGTCACCATGTCGTACATCTTTTTCCGCAGCATCTCGCGCGCCGTATCCTGCTCGAACTGGGCGGGCGTAAGACGCTGCGCCGCCAGAATGCGGGAATACACGCCGGGATCAAACTGCCCCTTTTCATTCTGAAAGCTCTTGATGCTGCCGATGGCCACGCGCAGTTCCACAGGCGTGACCGTCACGCCTGTGCGGGCGGCCTCCTGGGACAGCAATGTCTGGGTGACAAGGTCACGCAGTACCTGGCGACCCAGCTGCTGCTGTTTCAACTGCTCGCGCGTGACTCCGGGGTTGCTCCGGAGCAGGTTTTCTTCGGCGTTGCGGTAGGCGGACTCGAATTCACGCATGGTAATGGCGTCGCCATTGACCACGGCCACCAGAGTGCCCGCGCTGCGGTCATTAAAGTTGCCCACGCCCCAGAAAACAAAGACGAGGATGATAAGCGCAAAGGCCAGTTTGACGCCCAAAGACTGTGATTTATCACGGATATACTCAAGCATGCGGACTCCGGAATGCGTAATTGCTCTTGACGTAGAGCGGCATCATATGCGCAATCCTGTGGAAACTCAAGAAAGACTGCACATCCGCCGAAAGTGGGGGCAACATCCCTACTTTATGTCCAGTTTGCGCATGCGGTGCTGCAAGGTGGAGCGCGGCACGCCGAGCAGATCCGCAGCCCCGCCCGGCCCGGAAAGCTTGCCCCCGCTGAGACGCAGGGCCTTCTCGATATGGGCTTTTTCGTTTTGCTCAAGGGTGGGCAGCGCAGAGGAAGCCCCCGGCTTTTCAACGCCCGTTTGGGGGAGTATGGGCACCTGCCAATTGCCCCATGGCGCGCCTGGCTGCGGAGCGGCAGCCGGAAACGCCGGGCCGGACGCAAGGTCGCCTGCCGGTGTTTTCCACAAATGCAGGGCCTCGGCCACGAAGCTCTCGGTAATGGGGCCATCCAGTGTTTGCAGCAACAGGCGGCTCACCACGTTGCGCAACTCGCGCGTATTGCCGGGCCAGGGGTGCTCATAAAGGGCTTCCATGACAGAACGCGTGAGTTTTGGCGGGGTTATTTCATATTCCTTGGCAAACTGCTTTACAAAATGATCCACAAACAGCGGTATGTCGTTTTTTCTTTCGCGAAGCGGCGGCATGCGCAGCACCACCGAGCCAAGCCGGTAATAGAGATCCCGGCGCAGACGGCCTTCGTCCATGGCTGTCGCAAGGTCGATGTTGGTGGCGGACAAGACGCGGATGTCCACCCCGATGGGCGAGGCTTCGCCCACACGTTCAAAAGAATTTTCTTCAAGCACCTGCAGGAGCTTGCTTTGCATTTCTGGTGCAAGCTCGCCAATTTCATCAAGAAAAAGTGTGCCGCCCTGGGCCAGTTCAACGCGGCCCACGCGCTTGCTCGTGGCCCCGGTAAACGCCCCCTTGGCGTAGCCGAACATTTCGCTCTCAAAAAGGGTGGGGGGCAGGGACGGGCAGTTGACCTTCACAAAATTGTTTCCCCTGCGCGGGCTGTGCCTGTGCAGCCAGCGGGCCATCATGCTTTTGCCCGTACCCGTTTCACCCACGATCATTACCGCGATGTGCAGCTTGGCCACCTTGCGCGCCAGGGCCATAAGCCTGTGCAGGTCGGGCGTCTCAAGCAGGCTTGAGGCCAGCTGGATGCTGCCCGTGGTGTCCGTGTCAGGGGTTTGCGGCATGGTCGTGTTCGTGGCGCGGGCTTTTTCAAGGCGCTCCTCGGACAATACGGCAAAAAGAAAGGTGGACAGCACCGGGCTGAGTTCCAAAAGCACATTGAGGATCTGCACGATGTTTTCAGGGGGCTTTATAAATGAAACGTGCAGGGTTCCGATAACTTCGCCGCTGACGATGAGCGGCAGGGCGATGGTGGAGTTGAGGCCCACGGTGGAAAGCGGCATGGGCGAGTCGCCGAAATCGTGTTTCGCCAGGTCATTGATGACCACGGGCTTGCGTGAGGCAATGGCCAGGCCTGCCACCGTGTTCTGGGCGATGCGCGTGTTGGAGAGCGATTCCACCACGGTGCCGTCGGCCGCCGTAAAGAGATTGAGAAATTCCCTTTCGGCGTCATACAGGTTGATGCAGAAGCGGTCATAGTGAAACAAGACGCGGAGCTGTTTTGCAAGCATGCGAAAAAACGCGTTTCGATCCATCTTGCCCACGACCAATTTGGCCAGATGGTGCACCACCTGGCCTACTGTCTGGGAAGGATTGCGCAAACCGTCTGCGGAAATCTCGTAGGGCATAACTCACCTCTGCCCACATTTAATCATTCCCCTGCCCAAATACAAGCAAAATTACCACAACCGGTCAATACTAGCTGCGCGTCCAACCAACTTTGTGAAAAATTCTCCATATATGGCACAGGTCATTGCCCACGCGCACTTTTGGCATGCCCCTTGCTATCAAACAAGCAAAGACGAAGGTGAAGCAAGTGATCCGCGTTGCATCTGCGAATAAATACTCTCAAACGATGGGGTATTTAATCGCTATACAAATGCTAATACGCATTATCATATATACAACAAGGACTCCTTGTCCATTAATTCACGTTTTATTATTACCATACTATCCAAGGAGACCAGTATGACAACCCACTTTGTGGTGCATGAGCCCGGCGACTGCGTCGGCGTGGTCGTAGTTGAAGGCGTCAAAAAGGGCGACCAACTCAACGGCTGGGTTATGGACGGCGACACCACCCTCGTGTTCGAAACTTTGAGCGACATCCCCATCGGGCACAAGATCGCCCTGCAGAACCTTGCTGAAGGCGACACCGTCATCAAATACGGCACCGACATCGGCAAGGTGGTCAAGCCCATCAAGCGTGGTGAACACCTGCATGTGCACAACGTCAAAACCAAGAGGTGGTAAACCAATGAACAAGACATTTATGGGCTACCGCCGCGAAAATGGCCGTGTGGGCATCCGTAACCATGTGGTCATTCTGCCTCTGGACGACCTTTCCAACGCTGCCTGTGAGGCTGTGGGAAACAACATCAAGGGCACCCTGGCCCTGCCCCACGCCTATGGCCGTCTGCAGTTCGGTGAAGACCTTGACCTGCATTTCCGCACCCTTATCGGCGTGGGCAGCAACCCCAACGTGGCCGCAGTTGTCGTTATCGGCATCGAGCCCGTGTGGACGCAGCGCGTGGTCGACGGCATCGCCAAGACCGGCAAGCCGGTTGTAGGCTTTGGCATTGAACAGCATGGCGACCTGGAAACCATCCGCGCCGCTTCCCTCAAGGCCAAGGAGTTCGTCCACTTTGCCACCGAACTGCAGCGTACCGAATGCAGCATGGACGAACTGTGGGTTTCCACCAAGTGCGGCGAATCCGACACCACTTCCGGCATTGCTTCCAACCCCACCGTTGGCAACGCTTTTGACAAGCTGTGGGAAATGGGCGCCACTACCCTGTTTGGTGAAACCACCGAAATCACCGGCGGCGAACACCTGGTCGCCGCCCGTTGCGCCACCGAAGACGTGCGCAAAAAATTCATGGGCTTCTTTGACCGCTACGCCAAGGTTGTTGACGACCACAAGACCGACGACCTTTGCGATTCCCAGCCCACCAAGGGCAACATCGAAGGCGGCCTGACCACCATTGAGGAAAAGGCCCTCGGCAACATTCAGAAAATCGGCCGCAAGGCTCCGGTTATCGGCTGCCTCGACAAGGCCGAAACCCCCACCGGCCCCGGCCTGTGGTTTATGGATTCCTCTTCCGCCGCTGCCGAAATGGTCACCCTGTGCGCGGCTTCCGGCTTTGTGGCCCACTTCTTCCCCACGGGACAGGGCAACATCATCGGCAACCCCATCCTGCCCGTTATCAAACTGTCGGCCAACCCGCGCACCGTGCGCACCATGAACGAACACATCGACGTGGACGTTTCCGGCATTCTGCGCCGCGAAATCAACCTGGATCAGGCGGGCGACATGCTGCTTGCGATGCTTATCAGTACTTGCAACGGCCGCAATACCTCGGCTGAAGCCCTGGGCCATCGCGAATTTATCATGACCAGACTCTACGAAAGCGCGTAGCCTCCTCATCCGCGTGCCGTAAGACATTGTTACGGCACGCGGATGAAGACAGGGTTCATGCCCTCCACTGGGACTGCATGCATAAAAAACATCGCGGTGAACAGCTACCAAAGGATTCCGTCCATGAACCACACGCTCAAATACGGATCAGGCAGCCTGCACCTGGAAATACCAGATACGTGCGATGTTAGTGTGTTTACCCCGCAGCAGGTGGAACCGCTTGATAATCCACTGGCCGTTTTCATGAACGCGCTTGATGCGGCCGAAGGCTGTCCGGCCCTGGAAAAGATGCCGACGCCTGAATCCGCGGCCATCGCCGTGCCCGATGAAACCCGTCCCTTCCCCATCAAGCTGCTGCTTCCTCCTCTGTTAGAAAGAATTTTTACAAGCTATCCGTCGCTGCCTCACCACATGGTTCGCATCGTGGTCGGGGGGGGCTTCATGAGCCGCCCGACCAGGCCCAGTTGGCGCGCATTCTTCCTGAAGACCTTCGCGGCTGCACGGTGGTGAGCCACGACGCACAAAATTCTCCCATGCGGCACATGGGCATTACCAGCCGGGGGTCCCCGGTGGAAATCAATGCCGCCTACGCAAATGCAGACCTCAAGATTGTTATAGGCATGGTGGACGCGCACCAGTTCGTAGGTTTCACCGGCGGGGCCAAGGGCGTGGTCATTGGATGCGCTTCAGCGGGCATGCTCACCAAAAACCACAGCCAGCTCCAGGATCCTCGCGCCTTTGCGGGAAACCTTGAAAACAACCCCGTACGTGAAGACCTGAACGAGGCCGGCATCCTGGCCGGGGTCAAGCTGGCCGTCAACGTGGTGATGACGCCGGACAAAAAAATTGCCGCACTGTACGTTGGCGATCCCTGCGCGCTGCTGAACACCTTGGCAGAAAAAACCCGCAAGCTTTACGGCTTCAAGCTCACCAGAACCTGGGACATCGTTGTGGCCTCCTGCGGCGGCGCGCCAAAAGATATCTGCCTCTATCAAGCGCAAAAAGCGCTGGATTCCGCACGGCGCTGCGCTGGAGAACACGGACGCATTTTGCTTCTGGCAGAATGTGCTCAAGGCATTGGCGATGAAAGGTACGAAAACTACGTGAGCCGCTTCACCGATCACAAAAGCCTGCTGCAGGACTTTATGCAGCAGAATTCAAGATGGGCGCGCACAAGGCTTTTCTGTTTTCACGCGTGGCGGCACAGCACGAACTTGTGCTGCATACAGAACTCTCAGAAGCTGACGCGGGCCGCTGCCTGCTGCGCAAAGCAGACGCGCAGACAACGCTTGACGCATGGCTGGCAATAAATCCCCACGCCTCAGTGGCAATTTTGACCCACGCCAATTCCATGTTTTTTTATAACTAACGTTCAAAAGCGTAACATTTTGAATAAAGGGCGATTTTTATCAACTGTACAGCATTATCATGGGGAATAAAATGAAAAAAAACATTATTGCACTCATCCTTATTGCTTTATTTGCCACTCCAGCATTGGCAATGAACAGCGAAGTTCGCATCAGCAAGCAGTATGGCCTTCCATATCTGCCGCTTATGGTCGTTGAAGAACACAAGTTGATAGAAAAACAGGCTGCGGCTGTGGGGCTCAACAATGTCAAGGTTACCTGGCTGACTTTCGGCAGCGGTGCAACGTCAAATGACGCGCTCCTTTCTGGCAATGTTGATATTATATCCGGTGGAGTGGCACCCTTTTTACGGCTATGGGACAAATCAAAAGGTAAGGTCAAAGCTTTGGCCTCACTTGACCAATCCCCACAGGTGCTGAACACCTCTCGGCCCGAAGTAAAGAGCTTAAAAGATTTTACGCCCAACGACAAAATAGCTCTGCCGGCCGTTAAAGTGTCAATGCAGGCCCTGGCTTTGCAAATGGCTGCGGCCAAAGAGTTCGGCAAAGAAAATTACGATAAAATAGATTATCTGACCGTGTCCGCAAAATACCCTGATGCGGCCATCGCCCTTACCTCCGGCAAGTCTGAAATTACCGGGCATGTTGCTTCAGAGCCTTTCAGCACCTTTGAACTTAATTCCCCAGGGATACATAGTGTATTCAGTTCCTATGACGTTCTCGGCGGGCACCACATTTCCAATCTGATCTCCACTTCTGAAAGTTTCTACAACTCTAATAAAGAACTCTGCAAAGCCATCCTTCTGGCATTGGACAACGCTTCGGCGTGGATAGCCGACAACAAGGTCAAGGCCGCAGAATTGTACATTACAAAAACCAATTCCAAAGAGCCTGTCGAGCTCATCACAGAAATCTTGAAAAACCCCGACATCGTATACAGCACCGTTCCTGTTAGAATTACGATGTTTTCAGATTTTCTTTATGACCAGGGTGCAATTAAAACCAAGGCTCATAGCTGGAAAGATCTCTATTTCGACGCCATTTTTGACAGGGTAGGGAGCTAATCACATGCAAGATCAAAGCATCCGACCTTTTTTGAGCATTAAAGACCTGACGCTACAGTATAAAACAACAGAACATCTTGTTACCGCCACCCATTTGATAAATTTCGATGCCTATGAAGCTGACCGCCTCATCCTTCTCGGCCCTTCTGGGTGTGGTAAATCGACCATACTCAAGGCCATCGGCGGTTTTATAAAACCAGTTCATGGCTGCATAAGCCTGAATGGCCGCGAAATAAAAAAACCTGGGGCGGACAGAGGTTTTGTCTTTCAAGAATTTGACCAATTGCTTCCCTGGAAAACAGCGCTTGAAAACATCATGTTTGCGATCATGCTGACGAGAAAAATCAGCAAAGAACAAGCGAAAACCGAGGCCCAGGAGTTGCTGGCAAAAGTGAACCTCAGCAAGTTTGAAAACTCTTATCCTCAC
The DNA here is from genome assembly GCF_034006445.1 of Desulfovibrio sp. Taxonomy (NCBI): domain Bacteria; kingdom Pseudomonadati; phylum Thermodesulfobacteriota; class Desulfovibrionia; order Desulfovibrionales; family Desulfovibrionaceae; genus Desulfovibrio; species Desulfovibrio sp. The sequence goes on from NZ_JAVESS010000003.1 coordinate 107,561, forward strand.
CTTCTTTCGGGGGGCATGAAACAACGCGTCGCCATCGCGCGCTGCCTTGGCCTCAGGTCCAAGCTGGTTTTAATGGATGAACCCTTTGCTTCGCTGGACGCATTGACCAGACAAAAAATGCAGGAAGAATTGCTTTCCTTGTGGGAAGAATCAAAATTCACAATGGTTTTTGTAACCCACTCCATAGATGAAGCCATCATGTTGGGTTCGCGCATTGTGCTGCTTTCTGCACATCCAGGACAAGTTGTAGCAGAGTTAAACGTAAGTCTGCCACCGGAAGAACGGCGCAACAGCCCAGAAGCTGCTGCCATACGAAGCCGTATTTCGAGGATTCTTTTCAAAGACGACATGCTCAGCCACTAGGCAAAAGAGGTTCAAATAAAATGAGTGCAAAGTCAGCCAATCCAGTATTGCGCGAAGAATACGTCAGGGAACTACCACCGGAAACAAATGTGGAGGCAATCAAGGTTCGCCTCTCCCCTTTTGAAAAACTCTATAACTGTACGGCGGCAAGAAAGATATTCATTCTCTTGATGCTGGCCCTTATATGGCAAATCTACGCGGTTAGAGTTGATAACGAGCTGATGTTCCCGACATTCAGCGACACGCTTGTAGCGTTTTATACAGCAGTAGCTTCAGGAGAAATGGGACTTCGCGTATTAACATCGTTGCAGGTTTTGGCCATTGCCTATGCGTGCGGTGTGGTGATCGCCACACTGCTGACAATTCTGGCCATCACCACAAAGTTCGGCACGGACCTTCTTGAAGTCTGTACCTCAATGTTTAACCCTCTGCCCGCCATTGCGTTGTTGCCCCTGGCCTTTCTGTGGTTCGGGCTTGGCGCGCCCAGTATTATTTTTGTAATAATCCACGCTGTGTTGTGGCCGCTCGCCTTGAGCATTTATACCGGGTTTTCCAGCGTTAGCAGCACGCTGCGCATGGTGGGCAGAAGCTATGAACTGAAAGGCCTGCCTCTTGTCTTTCGCATTCTTGTGCCCGCCGCTTTTGCAAACATCCTCACAGGTCTTAAAGTCGCCTGGGCGTTTGCCTGGCGCACCCTGATAGCGGCAGAACTTGTTTTCGGCGTAAGCTCCGGGTCGGGCGGCCTTGGCTGGTTCATCTACGAGAAGAAAAATCAGCTTGATATAGCCGAAGTGTTCGCCGGGCTGTTCGCCATCATCCTCATTGGCGTTCTCGTTGAAAACATTATCTTCAAGTATGTTGAGAAAAAAACCATTATTAAATGGGGCATGAAACTCTAGAGGTTGCCCGCACGATGATAGAAATTGTTACACTGGATAGGCATCTCCACTAGCAATCATACCAGCAAGGAAAGACACCATGAGAAAATATTTAGTTGCCCTATTTATTGCCGCGCTACTTCTGCCCGCGCTCAACGCAAAGGCCACAGAAATACGCATAAGCAAACAATACGGAATATCACATTTTCTTTTAAATGTCGTGGAGCAGCGCAAACTCATTGAAAAATACGCGCAGGCCGCCGGTGTCAAAGACCTTACGGTGAAATGGCTTACCCTCGGCAGTGGTTCATCAACAAACGATGCGTTTCTTTCCGGCAATGTGGACATTATTTCGTTAGGGGTCGGCCCCTTTGTCAGGCTCTGGGATAAAACCAAGGGGGAGGTAAAAGCCATCGCGGCCATTGATCAGGCCCCGCTCAAACTCAACACCTCAAAAGCTGAAAATGTTTCCTTGGCTGATTTCAACGATAACGACCGTATCGCCGTACCGGCGGGCAAAGTTTCCATGCCTGCGTTAATTTTGCAAATGGCTGTGGCCAAAGAGTTCGGGATCAAAAATTATGACAAGCTTGATTATCTGACCGTTTCTTCAAAGCACCCCGATGCGGCCGTGGCCCTTACTTCAGGAAAGTCAGAAATCACAGGGCATGTAGCGTCAGAACCTTTCAGTAGTCTTGAGCTGCGCACTCAGGGCGTTCACATGGTTTTCAACTCGTACGATGTATTGGGTGGAAACCACATCTTCAACGTTGTTGCCACTTCACAAAAATTTTATAACAAAGATCCTATGCTTGTAAAAATAGTCCTTCAAGCTATGGATGATGCCTGCGAATGGGTTACCAAAAACAAAAAAGAAGCAGCAGCGATGTATATTGCGGTAACAGGAACCAAAGAACCGCTCGAACTTATTACTGGAATATTTGAAAACCCCCAGATTGTTTATAACACCACGCCTGTAAGGATATCTCTGTTCTCCGATTTTCTCTATGAAACAGGAGCGGTAAAAAACAAAGCCAAAAATTGGAAAGAGCTTTTTTTCGAACCTATTCACGACAGACCGGGAAGCTAAGGACGCATCCTAAAGTCTGAATCGCTGAAAACTGCTTGAACCGTGTTTGATTGTAACCGCGCCCATCCGTCTGAACCGCCATACCCTCGGACGGATGGGCACAAAATCAACCCCAAAGCACCGCTAAGGCTTAACGCATGCGCTTTACCATCAACCGCCATATCGACCGCCTGCCCGCCGGCATCATAAACCTGTATTCCGGCCTTGCCGTCGCCGACATCTGCGACGCCCTGGGCCGCAACGCCGCCCTGCCCTCGGCCCTCAAACCTCTTGGCCGCAGCCACATGCGAGGTTCAGCCTATACCGTCAACCTGCCCGCCAGCGAAAACCTACTGCTCTATTACGCCGTGGACAACGCCCAGCCCGGCGACGTGATTGTGGCCTCATGCGGCGCGTACGAAGAACGCGCGGTGTGCGGCGAAATCATGGCCAATCTGGCCATGAAGCGCGGACTGGCCGGTTTTGTCATTGACGGAGCCGTACGGGATGCCCGCGCCTTGCGCGAACTGCCCTTTCCTGTCTACGCGCGGGCGGTTTCGCCCAATGGCCCGTACAAGGACGCCTGTGGAGAAGTCAACGTGCCTGTCAGCATCGGCAATGTGGTCATCAACCCCGGCGACATCATTGTGGCTGACGACGACGGCATTGTGGCCATACGCGGCGAAGAAGCCGAAACCCTGGCCGCGCAGGCTCAAAAAATTACCCAAGAAGGGCTGGAAAAACTGCGCCGCATTGAAGAGCAGGGCACGCTGGATTTCACATGGCTGTACGAAAAGCTCAAAAAATCCTGCTGTACCATCAACAATGGCTGCTAGTGACTGCACTGTCGAGAAGACCTTTATTTGCTTGGCTCGGCGGCCACATGAGCAACCTTCGCCGCAAAGCCGTTAGGCCAATGGAGATGGCCACAGCGGCAAGGCCTGCACAGTGTTAACCGGTGAGCAAACGTAAAGCGGCCTGCCCGGCAAACCGCACAGACAACAAGCGAAACAAATTTTGCAAAAAAGGCATTCCTTTGGCGTAGCGCACCGCGCTCCCTGTTCATTGCCCTTCAATCCATATCCCCAAGAAAGCACTGGCAGATTCGGCAATGATGCGGCGCTTATTTGCCAGAGGCAAGAAACCCCGGTTTGTCCGGGGTTTCTTTATTTTACGCCGCGTATACGGCCTGAGTCCTGATTTTTGTGCAGCTGCGGCGGCAAGGGCCGGGTGCGTCGCTGGCGCGTCAGTCGATGGGATGTCCCGCTGCGCGGTAGTCGTTAAGCTTGTTGCGCAAGGTACGTACTGAAATGCCCAACAGATCCGCAGCCTGGGTCCTGTTGCCCGATGTCGCCTTCAGCCCCTTGAGAATCATGATACGCTCCATCTCACGCAGGGGTACTGCCGCGCCGCCTGTGGCCGCGCCCCTGTCGCTTGTACCATGAGCCGAACCCTGAGGCGTGGCCCGCGCGGCGTCCTGGTCCCGGTACAGGCCTGCCGGGTCGGTCGCCGCAACGTCTTGTCCTGAGCCGGTCGCACGCCATCAGAGTCGGCGGCGCTTCCATTTTCTTCAGAAGCATAATCCGCTTCGTCATCCTCAAACAGAGGTCAGTCGTCGCTTTCAAGCAGAAAATGGCGCGGTTCCAACGGGTGGCCATTGGTCAACAGCACGGCACACTCCATCAAATTCTGCTTTCCCCACAACCAGCTTTGCCAGATGGTGCACCACCTGACCCACTGTCTGGGAGGGATTGCGCAAACCGTCTGCTGAAATCTCGTAGGGCATAACTCATCACTGCCCACATTTAATCATTTCTCTGCCCAAATATAAGCAAAATTACCATAACTGGTCAATATTAGTTGTATATTCAATCATGTGCGCAAAAGATTCTCCTTATATGGCGCAGATCATTGACCTGTTCGCTCTTTTGGCATGCCCCTTGCTATTAATTAGGCAAAGACCAAGGTGAAGCAAGTGATCCGCGTTGCATCTGCGAATAAATACTATGAAGCAATATAGTATTTAATCGTTCGACAAATGCTAATACGCATTATCATGTATGCAGTAAAGATTCCTTGTCCATTAATTCACGTTTTATTATTACCATACTATCCAAGGAGCCAGTATGACAACCCACTTTGTGGTGCATGAACCCGGCGACTGCGTCGGCGTGGTCGTAGTTGAAGGCGTCAAAAAGGGCGACCAACTCAACGGCTGGGTTATGGACGGCGACACCACCCTGGTGTTCGAAACCCTGAGCGACATCCCCATCGGCCACAAGATCGCCCTCCAGGACCTTTCTGAAGGCGACACCGTTATCAAATACGGCACCGACATCGGCAAGGTGATCAAGCCCATCAAGCGTGGCGAACACCTGCATGTCCACAACGTCAAAACCAAGAGGTGGTAAACCAATGAGCAAGACATTTATGGGCTACCGCCGCGAAAATGGCCGTGTGGGCATCCGTAACCATGTGGTCATTCTGCCTTTGGACGACCTTTCCAACGCTGCCTGTGAGGCTGTGGGAAACAACATCAAAGGCACCCTGGCCCTGCCCCACGCCTATGGCCGTCTGCAGTTCGGTGAAGACCTTGACCTGCATTTCCGCACCCTTATCGGCGTGGGCAGCAACCCCAACGTGGCCGCAGTTGTCGTCATCGGCATCGAGCCCGTGTGGACGCAGCGCGTAGTGGACGGCATTGCCAAGACTGGTAAGCCGGTTGTAGGCTTTGGCATTGAACAGCATGGCGACCTGGAAACCATCCGCGCCGCTTCCCTCAAGGCCAAGGAGTTCGTCCACTTTGCCACCGAACTGCAGCGTACCGAATGCAGTATGGACGAACTGTGGGTTTCCACCAAGTGCGGCGAGTCCGACACCACTTCCGGCATTGCCTCCAACCCCACCGTTGGCAACGCTTTTGACAAGCTGTGGGAAATGGGCGCCACTACCCTGTTTGGTGAAACCACCGAAATCACCGGCGGCGAACACCTGGTCGCGGCCCGTTGCGCCACCGAAGACGTGCGCAAAAAATTCATGGGCTTCTTTGACCGCTACGCCAAGGTTGTTGACGACCACAAGACCGACGACCTTTGCGATTCCCAGCCCACCAAGGGCAACATTGAAGGCGGCCTGACCACCATTGAGGAAAAGGCTCTCGGCAACATCCAGAAAATCGGCCGCAAGGCTCCGGTTATCGGCTGCCTCGACAAGGCCGAAACCCCCACCGGCTCCGGCCTGTGGTTTATGGATTCCTCTTCCGCCGCGGCCGAAATGGTCACCCTGTGCGCCGCTTCGGGCTTTGTGGCCCACTTCTTCCCCACGGGACAGGGCAACATCATCGGCAACCCCATCCTGCCCGTGATCAAACTGTCGGCCAATCCGCGCACCGTGCGCACCATGAACGAGCATATCGACGTGGACGTTTCCGGCATTCTGCGCCGCGAAATCAACCTGGATCAGGCGGGCGACATGCTGCTTGCAATGCTCGTCCGTACCTGCAACGGCCGTAATACCGCGGCTGAAGCCCTGGGCCATCGCGAATTTATCATGACCAGACTCTACGAAAGCGCGTAACCTTTTCGTCCGCGTGCCGTAAGACTCCGTTACGGCACGCGGATGAAAACAAGGCCCCATGGCCCGCCACTGGAACTGCATGCATTATAAACATCGCGGTGGACAGCTACCAAAGGATTCCGTCCATGAACCAAACGCTCAAATACGGATCAGGCAGCCTGCACCTGGAAATTCCAGATACGTGCGATGTTAGTGTGTTTACCCCGCAGCAGGTAGATCCGCTTGATAATCCGCTGGCCGTTTTCATGAACGCGCTTGATGCGCCCGAAGGCTGTCCGGCCCTGGAAAACATGCCGACGCCTGAATCCGTGGCCATCGCCGTGCCCGATGAAACCCGTCCCTTCCCCATCAAGCTGCTGCTCCCTCCGCTACTGGAAAGAATTTTTACAAGCTATCCGTCGCTGCCTCACCACATGGTTCGCATCGTGGTTGGCGGGGGCCTCCATGAGCCGCCCGACCAGGCCCAACTGGCGCGCATCCTTCCTGAAGACCTGCGCGGCTGCACGGTGGTGAGCCACGACGCACAAAATTCCCCCATGCGGCACATGGGCACGACCAGCCGGGGAACCCCGGTGGAAATCAATGCCGCCTACGCCGATGCAGACCTCAAGATTGTTATGGGCATGGTGGACGCGCACCAGTTCGTAGGTTTCACCGGTGGTGCCAAGGGCGTGGTCATTGGATGCGCTTCAGCGGGCATGATCACCAAAAACCACAGCCAGCTCCAGCACTCACGCGCCTTTGCAGGCAACATTGAAAACAACCCCGTGCGTGACGATCTCAATGAGGCCGGCATCCTGGCCGGAGTCAGGATGGCCGTCAACGTGGTCATGACGCCGGACAAAAAAATTGCCGCACTGTACGTTGGCGATCCCTGCGCGCTGCTGAACACCTTGGCAGAAAAAACCCGCAAGCTTTACGGCTTCAAGCTCACCAGAACCTGGGACATCGTTGTGGCCTCCTGCGGCGGCGCGCCAAAAGATATCTGCCTCTATCAAGCGCAAAAAGCGCTGGATTCCGCACGGCGCTGCGCTGGAGAACACGGACGCATTTTGCTTCTGGCAGAATGTGCTCAAGGCATCGGCGATGAAAGGTACGAAAACTACGTGAGCCGCTTCACCGATCACAAAAGCCTGCTGCAGGACTTTATGCAGCAGGAATTCAAGATGGGCGCGCACAAGGCTTTTCTGTTTTCACGCGTGGCGGCACAGCACGAACTTGTGCTGCATACAGAACTCTCAGAGGCTGACGCAGGCCGCTGCCTGCTGCGCAAAGCAGACGCGCAGACAACGCTTGACGCATGGCTGGCAATAAATCCCCGCTCCTCAGTGGCAATTTTGACCCACGCCAATTCCATGTTTTTTTACAGCTAATGCTCATTGCCATTACATAAGGGACTGCTTTTCATCAACAGATCTGCCAGCCATTAAAGCGTCAATGAGGCCATGGTATTGCAAGAACCTTTTTCCTGAAGCTATTCACGACAGACCGGGCAGCCAAGCGACAAGACGTAACAACCCTGCATGTTTGAATGAAGGGGCGCATATGAATATGGCGAGTCTTTTTGATCTGACGGGCAAGACAGCCCTGGTGACGGGCGGAAGCTCCGGCATCGGCAACGCTGTGGCCACGGCCCTTGCGTTCGCCGGAGCACGGGTCATTCTCGTTGCCCGCGACTCTGCCGCCCTGGCCCAGGCGGCGGATCGCCTGCGCGCCAAAAACCTGCAGGCCGACCATATGACCGCCGACCTTTCACAACCTGAAACTGCCCGCGACTGCACCACTGAAGCCTTAAAAAAATACCCTGAAATCGACATTCTGGTTAATGCCGCCGGAGTAAACCTGCGTCAGTCTTTTACGGAAGTGACGCCGAAAGCCTGGAATCAGCAAATCAACCTGCTTCTGGCCGCGCCGTTCTTCATGACGCAGGGCCTGGCCCCTCATATGGCCAAACGTAAATGGGGTCGCATCATCAATCTGGCATCTCTGCAATCGTTTCGGGCTTTTGAAAACAGTGCCCCCTATGGCGCCAGCAAGGGCGGCATCGTGCAGCTGACCCGTGCCACGGCCCAGGCATGGTCGGCTTCTGGCGTGACATGCAATGCCATGGGCCCCGGTTTTTTCCCCACCAATCTTACCAATACCATTTTTGCCAATCCAGAGCTTGCAGCCCGCCGCGCCATGCAGACCTGTGCGCAACGCAACGGCAAGCTCGAGGATCTCTATGGATGCGCTGTTTTTCTGGCAAGCAACGCTTCCAGCTACGTCACCGGCCAAACAATCATGATAGATGGAGGGTTCACAGCCTGCTGAACGGGCGGATCAATAGGATTGACAACGTATATAACCATCCCCCTGCAAGGAGACCAACATGAAAAAAATCTCTATTTGCTCACTTTTCTGCCTGTTTTTATTTTCTCTTCTGCTTCTGGCGCCCAGCCAGCCTTTCGCGCAGAAAATTGAATTGCGCACAAGCGCGCAACCGTGCCTGCACGGCTTTCCCATGTGGTATGCAGAACAGTCCGGCATGTTGAAAGATGCCCCCTTTACCATGAAATTTATGCTCTTTGCCTCCGGAGCGCCCCAGACAGAAGCCCTGGCCGCAGACCAGTGGGACATCGGCACCATGGGCACGGTGCCCACCATGATGGCAAGCATGCGCTATGGGTACAAGCTGATTGGCATTTCCAACGAAGAAGCCGCCACCAATGACATCTGGGTACGCCCTGACTCCCCCTTGGCCAAAGCAGCGGGCGCAGTGCCCAACTATCCTGATATTTATGGCAATGCCGACTTGTGGAAAGGCAAAAAAATATTGGCCACCACTGTGTCCACCGGCCACTACGCTCTTACAAGTACCCTGAAGGCCATGGGCCTCAAGGACAGCGATGTCAATATCGTTCACATGGAGCAGGGCCAGGCCATGACGGCCTTTAACGCGGGTGAAGGCGACATTCTGCAGCTTTGGGCGCCCCTGAGCTACGTGGCCGAAGCCAAAAAATGGGTTCGCGTTTCCTCCGGCGCTGCGGCCAAGGTGAGCATTGCCGGCGGCATTGGCGTGCGCAAAGATTTTGCCGAAAAACACCCCGACCTGACCATTGCGTGGCTCAATATCTACATGGGCATTCTTGAAGACATGAAAGCCAACCCCGACAAGTACATAAAGCCCCTTCTCGACTACTTTAACAATTACTGTGGCCTGGAGCTCACTGAAGACATGGTGAAGCTTGAGTTCAAATATCGCCCCCTCTACACCGTGTCTGAACAGGTTCGCGAGATGGAAACGCCTTCCATGCTTCCGGCTTCTTTACGGGGCGTGGCCGAATTTATGCTGAGCCAGGGCCGCATCCGTCAGAAGGAATTTGACGGCTACGTGAAGCAGAATTTCTTCATTGACGCTTCATTCATGAAGAAGGTCGCTCAGGAGCGCGCTGCGAAGTAACCGGATCTCGAGCGCGACACCCTGATATACACCGCCGGAGTCACCGGCCCGGAGGTTGCCCGCAAGGGGCGACCTCCGGGGGAAAAGGAGTAAAGATGCAACCGCCCCTCAACAAAGAGCAAGGCAATATGACCTTGAGCCTTGAAATAGAAAAGGCCAATTATTTTGCTACAGCAGCCAAAGAAAACTGGATTTCTTTCGTCAGCTTTCTCATGTTCCTGCTGGCATGGGAACTGATCTGCTATTTTGAAATCATCGGCCCATACCAGTTGGTTCCACCTTCTGAAGTCATTGTTGGTTTTTTTGAAAAACTGAGAGACGTCAATCCTGACGGCGCCCTTCTGCAGCACCATGCCGTGGCCAGCCTTGCCTTGGCCCTTACGGGCTTTGTGGCTGCTGTAGTAATAGGTGTGCCCCTTGGACTCTTCATGGGCTGGTATCCCAAGGTCAACCTGATGGTTCGCCCTCTTTTCGATGCCATCCGCCCCATTCCCCCCATTGCCTGGATACCCATCGCCATTCTCTGGCTGGGCATAGGCATGGTTGCCAAGGCCTTCATCATCTTTCTGGCAGCCTTTGTGCCATGTGTAATCAACTCATACACAGGCATCAGGCTGACCAACCCCGTGCTTATCCGCGTGGCGGAAATCTACGGCGCGTCCAATTTTGAAACCTTCCGCAAGATCGGCGTTCCTTCCGCCATCCCGATGGTTTTTACAGGAATGAAGCTTTCTCTGAACGCGGCCTGGACAACCCTGGTGGCCGCCGAACTGCTGGCCGCCTCTGAAGGTCTGGGTTTCATGATCCAGCAGGGCCGCCGCCTGGCCCGTCCTGACGTCATTATTGTAGGCATGCTTGCCATCGGCTTTCTTGGAGCTCTCATGTCCTGGATTCTCACGCAGGTTGAGGCCCGCTTCGCCTCGTCACGGAGGCTGTCATGAGCACTTTTATAAAAAAATATTCCAAATGGCTTGCGCCGATTGGTTCTTTTGCGGCCTTTTTGCTGCTGTGGCAGGTGGCCTCTCTCAATGTAAGCGCGGATTTTCTGCCCTCTCCCCTTATGGTGTGGGATGAGCTTGTGCGCCTTTCACAAACACCTGTCGGCGGCACATCGCTGCTTGGCCATGTGGGTTACAGCCTGCGCCGGGTCATGATCGCATTTATCCTGGCCGTGGCTTTTGGTTTGCCCCTGGGCCTGCTTATGGGCTGGAACCGCGTATGCGACAAAATCGTTTCGCCCATTTTCGAACTGCTGCGTCCCATCCCCCCCATCGCATGGATACCCATTGCCATTCTCTGGCTGGGCGTGGCCGAAGGCTCGAAGATATTTATCTGTTTTGTGGGCGCGTTCGTCATCATGGTGCTCAATTCCTACACGGGCATGCGCTATGTTGATCCGCTGCTCATTGATGCTGCCAGGTCTTTTGGGGCCAACCCCCGCCAGCAGTTTTTCAACGTTGCAGTTCCCGCCTGCCTGCCCTCCATTTTTGCCGGTGTGCAAAACGCGCTCTCCATGGCCTGGATGTGCGTTCTGGCGGCTGAAATGGTCGGAGCGCGCGAAGGTGTTGGCTTTATCATCATCCAGGGGATGGATCTGAACAAATCCTCAATGATTCTCGTAGGGATGATCCTTATCGGCATTGTGGGATCGCTGCTTGCCGCCTTATTGCGCGGGGCCGAGCGGGCGCTCTGTCCCTGGAGGAGTGAAATGGTATGAGTGAAGACAGAGAAGTTAAAATTGCATGTAAAGGTATTTCAAAAACCTTTCACGTGCCCGGACAGAAAAAGCTGCTTCATGTACTGAACTCCGTTTCTCTTGAAGTGTACAAGAACGAGTTTCTGGTAATCCTCGGGCCGGGACAGAGTGGCAAAACAGTACTGCTCAACTGTATTGCCGGACTCATAGAACCAACGCAGGGCTCCATTCTTATCAACAACAAGCCCATTACCGGGCCAGGGCCGGACAGGGGCATGGTATTTCAGCGCTACGCGCTTTTTCCCTGGAAAACCGTGGTGCAAAACGTTGCCTTCGGCCTGACCATACGTGGGGTTCCATTAAAAGAGCGCATGGAAGTGGCACAGCACTACATCGACCTCGTGGGCCTGAATGGCTTTGAAAAATCCTATCCGGCCGAGCTTTCCGGCGGCATGAAGCAACGCGTCGGCATTGCCCGCGCCTATGCCAGTGACCCGGACATCCTGCTTATGGACGAGCCCTTCGGGGCGCTGGATGCGCAGACACGGTATGCCATGGAAAAAGAACTGCGCCTTATATGGGAAAAAGAAAAACGCACGGTCTGTTTTGTGACCAACAATATTGAAGAAGCCATTTATCTGGGGGACCGCGTGGTCATCATGTCCGCCCTGCCTGGCAGAATCAAGACAGAGCACAACATTACCATTCCCGTGCCCAGGGCCTATACGCATCCAGATTTTTTGACACTGCGCAAGCAAATTTCCGAAGACACCGACCTTGTCCTCTAGGAGTTACATATGACCGCGGATAACAAGTCAGCGTACAAAGCTAAACGAGAAGTCAAGGTGTCGGTGAAAAACCTGACAAAGAAATACGGAGACCTGCTGGTCCTCGATAATATCAACTTTGACATCTACAAGGGCGAGCTCCTTTGTATTGTGGGCCCAACGGGCTGCGGCAAAACCACCTTTCTCAACTGTCTGTCGCGATTCATCCCCATAACCGAGGGGACCATCGACGTGGACGGGGTGCCCGCCGACCCGCACATTCATAATATCGCCTTTGTGTTTCAGGAGGTTTCCGCCATTCCCTGGCTCACCGTGGAAGACAATATCCGTTTCGGATTACGCATCAAACGCCTGCCGGAAGACGAGATTGAAAAGCGCGTCGAGCGCATGCTGGATATCGTGGGCCTTACCAAGTACCGCACCTACTATCCCCAGCAGCTTTCCGCCAGTATGGAGCAACGCGTAGTTATCGCACGAAATTTCGCCATCAATCCCGACCTGCTGCTCATGGATGAACCCTACGGACAGCTGGACGTGAAACTGCGCTACTACCTTGAAGACGAACTCATGCGCATCTGGAAGGAACTTGGCAGCACGGTGGCCTTTATTACGCATAATATTGAAGAAGCCGTGTATCTGGCAGAAAGGATACTCATACTTTCTCCAAAGCCTTCAACCATCAAGGAAGAAGTCATTGTTGACCTGCCGCATCCCCGGCAGTTCGATGACCCGAAGTTTGTGGCTTTGCGGGATTACGTCACAGAAAGCATCAAATGGTGGTAGTGCGGTAATGGCGCGCGCCATAGGCGCGCGTAACCCGCCAGGCCTCCAGCGGGTGACAGGAATGCGGTTCATGATGCAGGCGCTCAAACATGATTCTGGCACCCTTGATCACAGCGCTCCTTGCGGGCGACCCTGCCACGGTGTTTGGCACTACCACTACGAAAGTGCCAAACATATAGGGTTTAATTTGAAAACACCTGTGATGATTGGCTGTGCTGACCCATGTCACTCCATTTTTTTCTTTAAGACGTAAAGACGCCTTTCATGAAAAAGCCGCAGAAACTGACCGTGTTAACTTTAAACTGCATACGCAGGTTCATCTGCAGCAGAGACAATGGATAAATCTACGATGAACACAACATGACGCTGGATCTGGCGTCTGCAAAATTTAAACAGGTTATATTTAGGTGTCGCCTTCTCTAACAAGTCGTTACCCACTATGCATCGGGAAATAACTCCCATGCGACAAAATCAGGAGAGTTTTAATGTTGACGCTTAATGATCCTTCCTTGTTTCGTGAACAATGCTATGTGAACGGCCAGTGGATTGATGCAGACGACAAGTCCGTCATCAAGGTAGATAATCCGTCCAAGGGTGAAATCATCGGCTCTGTGCCGAAGTTCGGCGCTGCTGAAACCCGTCGCGCCATTGACGCCGCCGAAGCTGCATGGGCCGGCTGGCGCGCTCTCACGCCAAAAGAACGCGGAGCTTGCCTGATAAAATGGCACGACCTCATCCAGGAAAACAAGCAGGATCTGGCCCGTATTCTTTCGTACGAGCAGGGCAAGCCCGTGGCTGAATCCCTGGGCGAAATCGCTCTGGGTTCGTCCTACATCCCCTGGTACGCCGAAGAATGCCGCCGTACCTATGGCGACGTGATCCCTGCGCCGCGCAAAGGCATACGCCCCATCACCCACCACCAGCCCGTGGGCGTGGTTTTCGCCATTACGCCCTGGAACTTCCCCATGTCCATGATTGCCCGCAAGACCGCCCCGGCGCTGGCCGCCGGTTGCCCCGTTCTTGTCAAGCCCGCTTCGGCCACTCCGTATTCGGCGCTGGCTATGGCGGAACTGGCGCACAGGGCCGGTTTCCCGGCTGGTGTGTTCAACGTGCTCACCGGTTCTGCCAGCGTCATGGCGGCAGAAATGGCCTCCAACGTAAAGGTGCGCAAGGTTACATTTACCGGTTCCACTGAAGTGGGCAAAAAATTGACTGCCCAGACCGCGCAGACCATGAAGCGCGTTTCAATGGAACTGGGCGGCAACGCTCCCTTTGTGGTTTTTGACGATGCCGACCTGGCCCTTACCCTCAACTGCGCTTACGGCAGCAAAGTTCGTAACGCAGGGCAGACCTGCATCAGCACCAACCGTATCCTTGTGCAGGAAGGCATTGCTCAGAGCTTTGTGACGGGTCTTGTGGAGCGGTTCAAAACCCTCAAGGTGGGCGATGGCTTTGAAGACAACGTCGAGGTCGGCCCCCTGATCAACCAGAGCGCTGTGGAACACTGCGAAGCACTGCTGGCGGACGCCGTGAGCAAGGGCGCGAAAATTCTGCTGGGCGGCAAACGCCATGCTTTGGGCGGCAACTTCTTCGAGCCCACCGTGCTCACTGGCATGACGCGGGAAATGCGCATTTTCCACGAAGAAATCTTTGGCCCCATCGCTCCCATCATGACCTTTGCCTCAGAGGCCGAAGCCGTTGAACTGGCCAACGATACGCCTTTTGGTTTGGCCTCTTACGTGTTTACCCAGAATCTGAGTCGTGCCTGGCGCATACCCGAAGCTTTGGAATACGGCCTCTGCGGCGTGAACGATGCCGCTCTGGCTCTGGCGGAAGCGCCCTTTGGCGGTGTGAAGGAAAGCGGAACCGGACGCGAAGGCGGCCGCGAAGGCCTGCTGGACTTTATGGAAACCCGTTATGTTCTTATGGGTGGCATTGTCGCGTAATTGATTGATTTTTTCTGAGGATGAACTGCGCGCGCAGACATCCAAAGTCATTATTCTGTCCATACTTCCAAAGGAGTTTCATATGCAGTTTGGATTCATCGGCGTGGGCCTCATGGGTGGCCCTGTGTGCCGCAATCTTATTCGTGGCGGCAAGTCAGTTTTGGTATATGACCTTTCCAAAGATGCCGTTGAACGTACCCTGGCAGTCGGGACCACGGGCAAGGCCGCTGCAGCCCTGGAAGACCTGGCTTCCTGCGATGTGCTGTTCACGTCTCTACCGCTGCCGCAGCATGTCATGGGCACCATGTGCGGCAACAAGGGACTATACAAGATCATGAAAAAAGGGGCCATTCATGTGGAGCTTTCCACCATTGACCCCACAACAGCCGCTACCCTGGCTGAAGAAGGCGCGCAGTCCGGCGTGGCCTACATCCAGTGCACCCTGGGCAAAACACCCGCGCAGTGCGAAAAGGGCGAAGAACCCATGTTCATTGGCGGCAATCAGGAAGCCATAAAGAAACTGGAAGACGTGTTCAAAATCATCGGCATTCCCAACTATGTGGGCACTGCCGATGCGGCCTGCGCCGTTAAACTTATCAGCAACATGATTGGCATGAGCAACCTTGTGATCCTGGCCGAAGGTCTTCGCCTGGGCGAAAAGTCCGGTATGGACCTGAACCAGCTGCTCACCCTGCTCAGCGACACCGGCGCGCGCAGCTTCCAGATGGACGTGCGTGGCCCCTGGATCGCTCAGGGCGACTTTGCCAACCGTTTTGGCCTTGATCTGGCTCTTAAAGACGTGCGTCTTGGCTGCGAAATGGCGCGGGCCTGGGGTCTTGACCTGACGGGTATAGAATCGGCCCTGGCTGTTTACAAAGAGGCCAGCGCGTCAGGATATGGTCAGGAAGACTGCAATGCTGTGTTCAAGGTTATCAAGTAGCGTATAGCTAAACAGGCTTCTTTTACGGTCGTGGCCTCCAGGTGCCTGGTATTTGCCAGCGCCTGGAGGCCACAACCTTTCCGGCAACCCTGCACAGGCCGCTGCCAATGTAAAACTGGGGGTCACGCCTGGCTGGGAGATTTTCCGGCTGGCGCTGTGTCCAGCACGGAAAATTGCAGGCGCAGCACTTCCCGATCTCGCACCGCGCCCAACCGCAAACATTGGCAGCAGAGCCTGTGGGCGAAACTTCTAGAGCAGATTACCTTTGAAACGTGTAACATTTCAAAGGTAATCTGCTCTATTCAATAAAATAGGGGAAAAGCCGGCAGTAACCCGCGTTTGCAGGTTTACACAGCCATAATCAGTCGATGGGATGTCCTGCGGCGCGGTATTCGTTAAGCTTGTTGCGCAAGGTACGCACCGAAATGCCCAAAAGGTCTGCGGCCTGCGTCCTGTTGCCCGATGTGGCCTCCAGCCCCTTGAGAATCATGATGCGCTCCATCTCGTGCAGGGGGATGACCGCGCCGCCTGACACCAGGGCACTGTCGCCCGAGCTTTGATTCAGGCTCCTCAGCGCGTCCTGGCTGCCGCTGGAGCCCTCAAACGGGGCTGCCTGACCATCTGCCTCGTGCGCACTGTCCTGACCCGCCCAGGCGGCGTCAGGGCTGTGCTCGCTGCTATTTTCGTCAGGGGCATATTGGGGCTCGTCTTCCTCGAACAGCGGCCAGTCGTCATTTTCAAGCAGAAAATGGCGCGGTTCCACCGGGCGGCCGTTGGCCAGAAGCACGGCGCGCTCCATGAGATTTTGCAGTTCGCGCACATTGCCGGGAAAGTCGTAGTCGCGCAGCCAGTCCATGGCGCTCTGGGACAGGACAGTCTGCGGCAACGCATATTCGCGCACGTACATGTTCATGAAAAAGTGGGCCAGTTCCAGCACGTCCTCGCTGCGCTCCCGCAGTGAAGGCAGGCGCAGGGGAATGACGTTCAACCTGAAATACAGATCCTGGCGGAATTTGCCCTGTTTGACCCAGTCTTCCAGATCGCGGTTGGTGGTGGCGAGCACGCGCACGTCCACCTTGAGGGTTTCCGTACCGCCGACGCGGTCGATCTCGCCCTCCTGAAGCACACGTAAAAGCTTGGCCTGAAGGGCCATGTCCATTTCAGAAATTTCGTCCAGCAGCAGGGTGCCGCCGTCGGCAAGCTCGAATTTGCCGGGCTTGCGCGCGATGGCCCCGGTAAATGCACCCTTTTCATGCCCGAAAAGCTCGCTTTCCAGCAGATGCTCCGGCAGGGCGGCGCAGTTGACGGCCACAAAGGCCTTGTCGGCGCGCTTGCTCATGGCGTGCAGGTAACGGGCGAACATTTCCTTGCCTGTGCCCGATTCGCCGGTAATGAGCACCGTTGCGCGCGAACCGGCCACCTGACGCGCCAGTTGCAGAACCCTGGTCATGGCCGGGTGTCTGCCCACGATGCGCGGGCCAGCGGCGCCCACGTAATGGGGTTTGCGGCCGCCAAGGGTGGAGGAGGGCAAAGCCGCCTTGCGGGCCGCCCCGTTGCCCACTGTTCGTGCCACGGCCACAATGCGCTCCACGTCAAGAGGCTCAAGCCAGTAGTCCCTGGCTCCAAGACTCATGAGGCGTTCGGCCTCCTCGGCAGTGCCCCTGTCCGTAATGACGATGACAGGAGGAAAATTGGGGTCTTCAGCACCCACGGCCAGGAGGTCTTCCACCCTGAAGCCGGGCAGGGAAGGACGCGCAAAAATGATCCCCGGGCCGGATTTGCGGATAAATACTGAAGCTCCCTTGAGATTTTCAGCAATACCAAGTTCATATCCGGCGTCGCGCAATGGAGGAAAGACCGTTGTTACGGCTTGGGCGGGGGTAAGAAAGAGTAAACGGCGCGTCAACATGAATTTTTCTTACCGTGTCGTGCGATACAATGCAACCAAGGGATGTCAAAAGACAGTAAAACTTTACATTAATGCGCCGCCACACGCAGAGAGCAATTTATCTTTCAAACTGCACGTATCGTGCTCTGGCGGCTGCGTTAACAGACGTTCGCTACGGAGGTTCATCTGCGCGGGTAAATGCCGTAGTGAACGTGCCTCAGCTTTTGAGAATATATATTCTCAAAGGTAATTTTTTGCGGCTCAGCCCCTGCCCGGCGACGATAAAGTTTTTTGCGGCTCAGCCCCTGCCCGGCGACGCCGTGCGGCACGGGCGCGGAACTGCCGCGCCGCGCGGCCGCTGCCCGAACAACCACTGCCCTAACAACCGCTGCCCTAACAACACTGCTGACAAGAGCCAAAGCCTGCCGTATACAAGAGGGCATGTCCAAACCCCAATTACTCAAAATTCTGGAACAGGTGGCCGCAGGCACCCTCAAGCCTGAACACGCTCTGGAACATCTGGGTACGCAGGCTGTGCGGGATACCCTGCACGGGCTTACCCTTGACCCACAGCGCGCCTTGCGCACCAGCCTTTCCGAAGTGGTTCTGGCCCAGGGAAAAAGCGACGCTGCCTTGCTGGCGGCTGTGGAAGGGCTGTCGCATCACGGCCCGGTGCTGGTCAGCCGCGTGAATCCAGGTCAGGCAGCGCTGCTTGAAGATCGCTTTTCCGTGGGCTGTTACTGGCCCGACGCCCGACTTTTTTCCCTTGGCGGTTCCCTGGCATTTGCCAGGGCCGTACAGCCCCCCTGGCCTCAAGAGGGCGAAGTCATGATTGTGACCGCAGGAGCGGCGGATATTCCTGTGGCCCTTGAGGCCTACTGCTGCCTCGCTTTCTGGGACAAAAACTGCGGTCTGGTCACAGACGTGGGCGTGGCCGGTCTTGACAGGCTCACACCCCATGTGGAAGCCCTACGCAAGGCAAAAATCATCATTGCCGTTGCCGGTATGGAAGGCGCGTTGCCAGGAGTGCTGGCTGGCCTTGTTTGCTGCCCGGTTCTGGCAGTGCCCACAGCTGTGGGCTACGGCATCGGAGCAGGGGGGTTTGCCGCCCTTTCAACCATGCTCAGCACATGCGTACCCGGCGTGGCCACCCTCAACATTGATAACGGCTTTGGCGCGGCGGCCTTTGCCGCAAAGCTGCTGAACAAGAAATAGCAGGGCGCGAGAGTTTGGCACGCCGCAACAGCGCGAGGATGCAGCAAAAATTTCTTCATTCGGCAGAGACCCCTTGAAATGCTTTGCATTTCAAGGGGTCTCTGTTCTCATTTTGGCTTCTCGGCTTGGGCGCTCGGCTTGAATTCTCGGCTTGAATTCTCGGCTTGAATTCTCGGCTTGGTCGCTCGTCTTGGGTTCTCGGCTTGGGCGCTCGGCTTGGGCGCTCGCTTGAACGGCGCTCTTCGCCTTCAGAATATACATACTATATAACTAATTATTTCAGATTGTTATATTAGTTATTCACAAAATTAACAGCCTCTGCCAGACCCAATGATATCCGCCAGCCCCATTACGACGCGCTGGCCGCGCAATGTGTGCACACCGCGCTGTCATTTCAGCCAGTAGTTGGCCAGCAACCAGTCCGCCACAGGCAGCTACGGACAGCTACAGGCAGCCACGGGCAGCGCCAGGCAGCCACGGGCAGCGCCAGGCAGCAACATAACTAACTAAAATATATAATAAAATTATTTTTCGTTATACTTGTGTTATAAAAAACCCGCCGCGCTTTTCACCCTGTTTTCAGGCGAAAAGTGCGGCGGGTCGCTCTACACTGACAGATTTGCAAAAAATCAGGCCCAGCCGCTGGTGACGGCTCCCAGGCCAAGGATGTTTGCGGCGGCCATCCTGAACTGCATCTGCATGAACGACTGCGCGCTTTCTGCGGACAAAAGCTGGTCTGCCGCGGCCGTGCCGTCATTGATGACGGAAGGCACATAGGAGATGACATCCGTTGTGTCGGGCGGGGTGTTCTGCACCACCACGGCAATACCGGACATGGGTTCAAAGTACATCATGGCTGCCTCCTTGCGGGGGCGACGGCATCAGCGCCGACTCTTTTTGACGGGTTTACTCTTTTCTTTTTTCACGGGCTTTTCTGGCGCGGCAACGGGCGCTACTGGCGCAACTGACGCATCTGGCACCACACTGTCCACGGCGTATTCCGAGAGATTTTTTTCTCCCTTGAGATAGGCCAGTTCCAGGGCCACCGTCTTTTCAAATTCCGCCATGGCCCTTTTGGGTACCGGCTCGCCACGCGGGTTGATGGCCTTGGTGGGGTCAATGAACTTGCCGCTCTGACGAAGCCGGAAATCCAGATGCGGCCCGGTGGCCAGGCCCGTACTGCCCACAAATCCTATGACCTGTCCCTGACGCACCCGCTGGCCCGTGGCCAATCCCCGCGCATAGCCCGAAAGGTGGGCGTACATGGACTCAAGACTGGCAGAGTGCTTGACGATGATCTGGTTGCCATAGCCTCCGGCCCAGCCGCGCTGTGTCACCACGCCCTCACCGACGGCCTTGACGGGCGTTCCCGTGGGCGCGGCGTAGTCCACGCCGTGGTGCGCCCGCGTATAATTCAATATGGGGTGCAAACGGCTGTTTGTAAAGCGGGAGCTTATGCGCGTGAAGGCCAGAGGAGCCTGAAGCAAGGTTTTGCGCAGGTTTTCGCCCTTGCGGTTATAATATTCGGCCCGCTGATTGCCGTCACGAAAGAGGTAGGCTTCAAAGGTCTTGCCCTTGTTGGTGAAGTGGGCGGCAAGAATACGCCCATAGCCCTTGTATTCGCTGTCACGGTAGCGCTTTTCCACCAGAACGGAAAAAGAGTCGCCCGATTGCAGATCACGGATAAAGTTGATTTCAGAGCCGAAAAGATCAGCCAGCTTGAGAGCCATCTGCGGGCTTTCGCCAAGGTCGGCCACGGCCTGAAACAGGTTGTCGTTGATGCTGCCTTCAACAGCGCTCAGCAGAACCACATACTCGATGGGCTCCACCCGCGCGGCGGGATTTTCCCTTCCTTCCACCACGAGGCGGCGGCGGCTGTCTATCTCGTATTCAAAGCGTTTGACCTGCCCGGATTCCTTGTCGGTCACAACAAGATAGGGCTGGCCTTCGCGGAAAGAACGCATGGAAAAAACCTGGCGGGCGGCGCTGACATACTGCTGCACACCCTGACCCCCGGCGCTTTCCAGAACCTTGCTGACAGTATCGCCTTTTTCAAAAGTTCCCCTGATTACCGCCTCGCCGGGCGCGGCCCCTGTGTCCGCAGCGTCCGCAGCGTCTGCGGAATCTGCGGCGTCCGCGGAATCTGCGGCATCAGCGGAATCTGCGGCAGCGGCACCATTGGCGGCTTCTGTGCCATTGGCGGCAGTAGGGCCAGCGGCTTTGGCGGCTGCCTCGGCAGCAACGTCAGCGCCGGTTGCGCCTTCGGCTGCTTTTCCGGTTGCCTGCCCAGTTATAGGGCCAGTTATAGGGCCAGTTGCAGGGCCGGTTGCAGGGTCAGCTGTACTGGCGCCGTCTGTTTTTTCGGGAGAAGAAGAATCGTGAGCAGCGGAATCTTGGTGGGATGCGGCGTCTGTTTCAGTCCCGGAAGCCCGGGCCCCATCCGGAGCGGGGGCGTTTTCACCGGCAGATCCGCTGTCCGCCGTTGTGGTCTGTTCCTGTTGCGGCGCAGCGCCTGTGCCGGATATAAAAGAGGGCACCCCGGCATGGCGCGCCAGAACAACTCCCAGCAGCACCAGCAGCAGGACCCCGATTAACCATAGTCTTTTCATCGTAAACCCCATTGAGAGCTTATACCCATGGGGACAAGCCTTGTCCAGTTCTGGAGATTTGCGCAGGCCGCAATACAGGTATCCCCGCCGCGTCAAAAAGATGCTGGCAGGATGTACGGCCACTGGCAGACCCGGCAAAAAGCCTGCGGTTTTCCACAGTTGTCCACAAGCTGCCCGTCATACGGGTCAGGACGCGCCACTTGTTTGCGTTCATCTTTTGTGTTATGAACATCCCTTGTTCCTGTATGGCGGAAGCCGAAAAAAACGGGGCCGGGAACACCCCTGCGGATCAAGCCTTTATCCACAGGGTATGCCCTGTGCGGCCACTGAACATAGAGCTATGCTGAAAAACGAGTTGCGGGACATACTGGCGGAACATCAGGCCATCGCGGGGGAAACCTCCTGGCTGAACAGCCTTACCCTACGCCAGGAAGAAAACACTCTGCGGGTGGTTTTTCCGCACATGTATTTCGCGGCATGGTTCAGCCGCCACAAACGCGCCGCCTTTGAAGAGGCCCTCAACCACCACTTTGAAGAACTGAGCGCAAGCCCGGCTCCGCAAATAGTATATGAACGCGCCGCCCCCCTGGCGCAGGTTGTGGAAACCCCCATGCCCGGCAGCGCGGATTCCGGCTCTGACAGCGCCGCGAGCGAAGCCGCGCGTGAAGACCCTTTTGCCGGATTCATTTTTAACAACAAAAACACCTTTCCTTTGGCCACGGCCAGAGAAATTGCCGAAAACACCGAATCCACGGCCTATAATCCTTTTCTGGTCTGCGGGCGCAGCGGCACGGGCAAAAGCCATCTCCTGCAAGCCATTGCAGCCACGCTGGGGCGCTCCACAGACGCGGCGCGCATGGTCTGCGCCAATGCGGCCCGTTTTTGCACTGAAGACACGGTGTGGGCCAAAAGGCCCGAACTTTTCTGGCAGCGCTATGACGTCCTCATTCTGGACGACATACAGGACATGGCCGGTCACAGCGGCTGGCAGGGCAACCTTGTGGCCTGTATGGACGCCTGCCCCGGCAGACAGGAAAACGGCGCTTCCCCTGTCCACCAGCAGAGCGGCGCCTTCACTTGTGATACGCCTGCGCGTAAAGAAGGAAGGGGCAGAGCCGCCGCCCGCATGATATTTGCCTGTTCCGGCCATCCGCAAACGCTCAAGACGCTGGACGAACGCCTGCGTTCCCGGCTTGAGAGCGGCCTTGTGGTGGAATTGATGGAACCTGATCTTGATGTGCGGCTGCGTTACCTGCAGCTCATGTGCAAGGAGCGCCGCCTGTCCCTTACCCGCGAACAGCTGCTTTTTCTTGCGCAGCGCTGTTCGCAGTTCCGTCTTCTACAGGGGCTCATGCTCAAGGTCGGCGCGTATTGCGCGGTCAAAGGCCGCAATCTGACCCAGCTAGACCTGGAAAATATCGTGCGCACGGGCGTGGCTGAAAAAATGCCGGGCTGCCGCGAAATTCTGTCCGATGTGGCCAAGAGTCTCAATCTCAAGACTGAAGACGTTCTTGGCGGCAAGCGTCGGCCTGATCTGGTGCTGGCCCGGCAGATTGCCATGTACGTCTGCCGTAAAAAACTGGGCCTTTCCTACCCGGAACTGGGCAGGGCTTTTGGCGGACGTGACCATAGTACTGTCATCCATTCCATTAAAAAGATTAACAAACTTCTAGTTAGTGACAAAAGAGTCCAGGCGTTAGTGACAGAACTTGAATTAAAAACACCCTGACCCCTTGCTGCTGCTGGATATCCCAGGTGCTTGTTCCCGGCGTTCCCTGAGCGCGACCTGGAGTGTTCCCTGAAAAGTTCAGTTATTACAAAGCGTTTTATAAATTACGCACATAGAAACAGCGCTAATAATAGTTAAGGAAAGAATTTATGAAACTAACTGTGAATAAAGAACAGATCATCGAAGGTCTGCTGAAGGCCGTTGCCATTATTCCCGCCAAGGCAGGGGCGCAGTATCTGCGCTCCATCTGGCTCAAGGCGGATAACGGCGGGCTTTCGGTCATGTCCACGGACGCCAACATCGAGTTCACGGGCTGCTATCAGGCAGAAGTGGCCGAGCCTGGCCTCATTGGCGTGCAGGGCAGAGCCTTTGTGGATCTGGTGCGTCAGCTGCCTTCGGGCGTGCTGCATCTTTCCCTTGACGAGGCGTCGGGCAATCTGCTCATTGAACAGGGCCGCCGCTCCTACAAGCTGCCGGTAAGCGGCGCTGAATGGTTTCAGAATTTTTCCACCTTTCCTGAAGAAAACACCGTGACCTGGTCAGGCGACTTTCTTCAGGACGTGCTGGACAAGGTGACGTTCTGCATCAGCGAGGACGACGCCATGGACGCCATAGCCTGCCTGTGCATGAAGCCCAAGGGCAATGGACGCATCGACGTGTGCGGCCTTAACGGCCACCAGTTCGCCCTTGTGTCCTTTACCCATGACGAGCTTGCCGAGCGCCTGCCCGAAGAGGGCATACTCATCCAGAAGAAGTACCTTCAGGATATCAAGAAATGGCTGGGCGTTGACGAGATTGAACTGAACATCACCGAAAAACGCCTGTACCTGCGCAGCCTCGGCAAGGCCGAGACCCTGAGTCTGCCGCGTGCGGCGCACCAGTACCCCGACTACAACATCTTCATGAGCAAGCTGGCCAGCGGCGACATGCATCCCATGACCCTTGAGCGCAAGGAAGCCATGGAAGCTCTGGGGCGCATACTCATCTTCAATACCGAAAGCGACCGCTGCACCTATATGGATCTTTCCGCCAGCGAAGCCCTGCTTTCCGCCCAGGGGCAGGACGTGGGTTCGGCCAGTGAAAGCCTTGAAGTTACCTATGGCGGCGATATCAAGCGTATCGCCTTTCCCACGCGCAGCCTCATGGATGTGCTCGGACACTTTGTTTCTGCCAAGATAGACATGATGCTCACCGGGGCTGAAGGCCCCTGCGGCGTGCGTGGCGCTGACGACCCCGAGTACACGGTCATCATCATGCCCATGAAGGTTTCCGAAACGACCTACTATAGCGAGGAAGACGTTTAATGGCTCCCCAAACCCCCGGTAACGGCGGCTACAACGCCTCTTCCATTACCATTCTGGAAGGGCTCTCTGCCGTGCGCAAGCGCCCGGCCATGTATATTGGTTCCACGGACGCGCGCGGCCTGCATCATCTGGTTTACGAAGTGGTCGACAACGCCATTGACGAAGCCATGGCCGGCTACTGCACGCGCGTTACCGTCATTCTGCACGCTGACAACAGCGTGACCGTGCGCGACGACGGCCGCGGCATTCCTGTGGACATCCATCCCAAGGAAGGCGTGTCCGCTGTTCAGGTGGTCATGACAAAGCTGCATGCCGGCGGCAAGTTTGACAACTCCAGCTACAAGGTGTCCGGCGGTCTGCACGGCGTGGGCGTGTCCTGCGTCAACGCGCTTTCCGAAGAACTCACCGTGACCGTGCGCCGTGACGGCAAACGCTATCGCCAGCATTACTCGCGCGGCATTCCCCTGGACGAACTGACGGTCATCAGCGAGGGCGTGGACGGCCACGGCACCACCGTGCGCTTCAAGCCAGATGAGGAAATTTTTGAGGTTTTCGAATATTCCTATGACACGCTCAAAAAGCGCTTTGAAGAGCTGGCCTATCTCAACCAGGGCCTGACCATCGAGTGCATTGACGAGCGCATTGGCGAAACGCACGTTTTTCACGCCGAGGGCGGCATCCGGCAGTTTGTGGCCGACCTCAACTCCGGCGAGCAGGGCATTCATCCCATTATTTTCGGTGAAGGCCTTGTGGACAACGTCACCGTGGATTTCGCCCTGCAGTACAACGCTGGCTACAAGGAAAACATCCTTACCTTTGCCAACAATATCCGCACCAAGGAAGGCGGCACCCACCTTGTGGGCTTCCGCACGGCCCTTACCCGCGCCATCAACGGCTACATCAAGGGACAGGCGGATCTTGTCAAAAAGATGAAAAACACCACCCTGTCCGGCGACGACGTGCGTGAAGGTCTTACGGCCGTCATCAGTGTCAAGCTGCCTCAGCCGCAGTTTGAAGGACAGACCAAGACAAAGCTCGGCAACAGCGAAATAGCCGGGCTTGTGGCTGGCGTCATCTATGACCGCCTCAATGTGTTTTTTGAGGAAAATCCCAAGGATATCCGCCTTATCATCGACAAGGCCGTGGACGCCGCCCGCGCCCGCGACGCCGCCCGCCGCGCCAAGGAGCTTGTGCGTCGCAAGGGTGCGCTTTCGGACAACGCCCTGCCCGGCAAGCTGGCTGACTGCCAGAGCAAGGACCCGGCGGAATCCGAACTCTTTATCGTGGAAGGTGATTCGGCAGGCGGTTCGGCCAAGCAGGGGAGAAATCCCAAGAATCAGGCCATCCTGCCATTGCGCGGCAAGATTCTGAACACCGAGCGCACCCGCTTTGACAAAATGCTGGCCAACAAGGAAGTCAAAGCCCTTATCACGGCCATGGGCGCTGGCATCGGCGAGGAAGACACCGACCTCGACAAGCTGCGCTACCACAAGATTATCATCATGACAGACGCCGACGTGGACGGAGCGCACATCCGCACCCTGCTGCTGACCTTCTTTTTCCGTCAGTATCAGGAAATGGTGGAGCGCGGCTTTGTCTACATCGCCCAGCCTCCGCTGTACCGCGCGCACAACTCGCGCATGGAAAAATTCATCAAGGACGATGCCGAGCTCAACGCCTTTCTGCTTTCCCGCGTGAGCGAAGACGTCACCATCGTGGCGAGCAATGGCCGTGAATATACGGGCAGCGACCTCACGACCTTTGTGGAGCGCCTTGAGAACATCGAGGCGCGCTTGAGCGACGCTGAAATGAGCGGCACCCCGCGCGATCTCTTTCTGGCCATGACCACCTATCCTGCGCAGATTGACCCGGCCATGCTGGAACGGCAGGATACCGGCTTCACGGACTGGCTGAACGAGCGTGGCTATATGCTGACCCTTGAGCACGAAAAGAACGAGGATGAAGAAGAGCGCCTGTTCGCCATATTTGAGAATACCGGTGGTCACCAGACCCGGCGCGGCATGGAATTCTTTTCTTCACGCCTGTACCGCATAACCTGGCAGCTTTTTGCCGATCTGCGCGAGGAGTGCGGCGGTCTTGACTTCAGCCTGCGCCGTAAAGACGGCGACGTGCCCGCAGAAAGCCTTGCCGAGCTTGTGCGCATGGTGCTGGACGAAGCCCGCAGGGGCCTCAACATTCAGCGGTACAAGGGTCTTGGTGAAATGAACCCCGAACAGCTCTGGGTTACCACCATGAATCCTGAAAACCGCATTCTTCTGCAGGTTTCTGTGGAAGATGCCAACGAGGCCTCGGACGCCTTTGTGGAACTTATGGGCGACAGGGTAGAGCCACGCCGCGAGTTTATCGAGCGTAATGCCCTGGCTGTTCAGGACCTAGATATTTAATGAACTGATACTGTTGGAAGAATGTGTTTCAGGGAGGCCATGGTCAGGCCTGGGCCTCCCCATGGTTTCTTCCGGTAGATTTTTATTTTTGTTATGGCGCGAGAATATTGACCGGCAGTCGGCTTTTTTTCGCGCTATACCACTTGAAAAGGGGTTTCAGGGGGGGTAGCCCCCGGCCGCCGGTAACGGCGGCTCCCTTGCCCCTCAAAAAACGCAGCGAGGCCCGCAGTGGCAGAAATGCAGCAGCCGCAGATAAGCATAGAAAAAGAACTCCGCAAATCGTATCTGGAGTATTCCCTTTCGGTCATCATCGGGCGTGCCATCCCGGACGCGCGCGACGGTCTCAAGCCCGTACACAGGCGCATCATGTTCGCCCAGTACGAGCTTGCCAACAACTATAACCGTCCGCACAAAAAGTCCGCCCGCGTCGTCGGTGACGTTATCGGTAAGTATCACCCCCACGGCGACTCGGCCGTGTATGATGCTCTGGTGCGTATGGCGCAGGAATTTTCCATGCGCGATCCGCTGGTGGACGGGCAGGGCAACTTCGGTTCCATTGACGGCGACGCCCCGGCGGCCATGCGTTATACTGAAGTGCGCATGTCAAAGCTGGCCCAGGAATTTCTGTCCGACCTTGACAAGAACACGGTGGATTTTCGCCCCAACTACGATAATACCCTGCAGGAACCTACGGTTATGCCGAGCAAGGTTCCCAACCTGCTGCTCAACGGCAGTTCGGGTATTGCCGTTGGCATGGCCACCAACATTCCGCCCCATAACCTTGGGGAGCTGTGCGACGCCCTGCAGTTGCTGCTTGATGATCCCCAGTGCAGCATTGACGATTTGATGGAGCATGTGAAAGGGCCGGACTTTCCCACCAGCGGTTTTGTCTACGCGGGCAAGGGCCTGTACGACGCCTATCACACCGGGCGCGGCACCGTTAAGGTGCGTGGCCGCATGGAAATTGAAGACCGCAAGAAGGGTTTTCAATCCATTGTTATCAGAGAGATTCCTTACGGGCTCAACAAGTCCACCCTGGTGGAAAAGATCGCGGCCCTGGTCAATGACCGCAAGATAGACGGCATCACCGACCTGCGCGACGAATCCGACCGCAAGGGCATCCGCGTGGTCATCGACCTCAAGCGCGGCACCATTCCGGACATTGTCATCAACGGCCTGTACAAGTTCACGCCGCTGGAAACCAGCTTTGGCATCAATATGCTGGCGGTGGTGGACAATCGCCCGCAACTGCTTAATCTCAAGACAGCGCTTACCTGCTTTATTGATCATCGGCGCGAGGTGGTCATCCGCCGCACCCGCTATGATCTTGAAAAAGCCGAGGCCCGCGCCCATATTCTTGAAGGTCTGCGCGTCGCCATCGACAATATCGACGAGGTGGTGGCCCTTATCCGCGCGTCCGCCAATCCTGAGGAAGCCCGCGCCGCCCTCATGAAGCGCTTCGAGTTTTCCGAGGTTCAGGCCAAGGCCATTCTTGAAATGCGCCTGCAACGCCTCACGGGCCTGCAGCGCGATGAACTGATGGCCGAATACAAGGATCTTTTGCAGAAGATTGAGTTCTACCGCTCCATTCTTGAAAATTCCGAAGTGCTGCGCAACGAGCTCAGGCGCGAAGTCCGCGAAATTCGCGAAACCTTCGTGACCCCGCGCCGCACCGAAGTGCTGCGTGAGGCCCTGACGGACATTGATATCGAAGACCTCATTCCTGATGAGGAAGTGGTCATCACCCTGTCGCGTCGCGGCTACATGAAGCGCACCGGGCTTGAAAACTATCAGCAGCAGAAGCGCGGCGGCAAGGGTATTGCCGCCCTGCACACCTCTGATGACGACTATGTGCAGGAATTTTTGAGCACCACCAACCACCAGTATCTCTGCCTCTTTACCAACAAGGGCCGCATGCACCAGCTCAAGGTGCACCAGGTGCCCGAAGGCAGTCGTACGGCCAAGGGCGTGCATATCAACAACCTGCTGCCGCTTGAGGAAAACGAGTGGGTCACCACGGTACTGGCCCTGCGCGAATTCGCGGAAGACAAGTACTTCTTCTTTGTGACCAAGCGCGGCATGGTCAAGCGCTCCTCGGCCTCACTGTACGCCCGGTGCCGCAAGACCGGCCTCATGGCCGTGGGCCTGCGCGAGGACGACGAACTGGTGGTGGTGCGTCCCATCCGTGAAGACAGCCATATTGTGCTGGCCACGGCCGACGGCATCGCCATCCGCTTCTCGTGCAGGGACGTGCGGCCCATGGGCCGCGTGGCCACCGGCGTCAAGGGCATAGCCCTGCGCAGGCAGGATTTTGTGGTTGCCGGCGTTATCGTGAAGGAAACGGATCAGACCACAGAGATCATGTCCATTTCCGCCAACGGCTACGGCAAGCGCACCAGCGTGGAGCTTTACCGCCTGCAGTCGCGCGGCGGCAAGGGCATCATCAACTTCAAGGTTACGGGCAAGACCGGGCCTGTGGTTGGGGCCATGCCCGTGCGCGACAATGACGGCCTGATCCTGCTGACCTCGGCCAACAAGATCGTGCGCATCAGCGTGGACGAAGTCCGCACCAAGGGCCGCGCCACCATGGGCGTCATGCTGGTGCGTCTGGACGAAGGCGGCCATGTGGTGGGCTTTGACCGTGTGGACGAAGGCGGACAGACCGGACGCGACCTTGATGAGGAACTGGACGATGCAACGCCCGTTTTGGCGGTGGAAGGCGCGCAGGCCCCGGCAGGGGACGCCGCCGACACAGCCGGGGACGAAGCGGCGAGCCAGCGGGACGAGCCGGAAGATGACGCCTGATAAGGCCTTGCGGCATGTTTTTCACTGTTGATAAAAAGGGGTTCGGGGGGGCCGTTGCGCCCCCCCGGTCGCCGCAGGGCGCTTGGGGGCGGCTTGCGGCATTTGCAGGGCAGGAGGGTGCATGGCGGCTCCGCTTGCGGGGTTTGGCACTGTGCCTGCTCTGGTGCCTGTGTTTTTCTCTTGTGGGCTGTGACGGCCCGGCCCTGAAAGGCGACGACCTTTCCCAGGCGCGGGAAGCTGTTTCGCAACGGCAGTGGTCACTTGCCGAAAGGCTGCTTGAGCGGTATCTGCGTGAATCGCAGGACAGTCAGGACGCCGACAGCAGGTGGGAGGCATGGCAGCAGCTGCTTGTGGTGGTCAACGCCGCAGGGCAGGAGCCGCGCGCGAGCCTTGAATATCTTGAAACCATGCAGGAAGAGTATCTGGACGACGACGCCCGCAGCGCCGTCATCCTGAAGCGCATGGCTGAAGTGTATGAGGGTCTGCACCGCTATGGGCGCGCCGTGGACATGTGGAGCGCCTATATAGGTCTTGGCGGGCTGAGTCCGCAGCAGGTGCTTGAAGGGCACAGGCGTCTGGCGGCCATGCAGTTCAGTCTGCGGCGGTTTGACGCTGGCGAGGACACCCTGCAGCAATGTCTGGCCCTGCCCCTGCCGGACCACGACAAGATCATGTGCATGTATGATCTGGCTGATCAGAACATGGCACGGGAACGCTGGCAGGAAGTGTCCGGCCTGTCGCAACAGATTCTGGACAGCGATCCTGACCAGAACGTGCGCGGGCTTGCCGGGTATCTGCTGGCGGACGCCCTTGAGCAACTGGGCAAGAATGGCGAAGCATTGAAACAATTTGAACTGGCGCGCGACGCATACCCCAATCCGTCGGTCATCGACAATCGCATTGCGCATCTGCGCAAAAAACTGAAGAAGTAAGGCTTATGATTAAGCACGAATGCGGTGTTTTCGGCATTTATGACCACGACGAGGCTGCCCGTCTGGCCTACTTCGGACTTTACGCCCAGCAGCACCGGGGGCAGGAAAGTGCGGGTATAGTCACTTTTGATAAGGACGGCGTGCACGAGCACAAGGGCATGGGCCTTGTGCCCGACGTTTTTACCGAAGCCAGCCTGAAAATGCTCACGGGCCGCAACGCTGTGGGGCATGTGCGCTATTCCACCACGGGCAGTTCTTCTGCCGGTAATGCCCAGCCCTTTCTGACCACCTACAAGGGCAGGGCCATTGCGCTGGCCCATAACGGCAACCTCGTCAATGCCGGACAGTTGCGCGAAGACCTTGAAAACGAAGGGGCCATTTTTTCCACCAGCAACGACACGGAAGTGTTCATGCATCTGCTGGTGCGCGCCCTGCGCCACAACGATTTGCCGGGAGCCGTCAAGGAGGCCTGTTACAGGGTGCGCGGCGCGTACTGCCTGCTGGTCATGATGGACGGCATCCTCGTGGCCGTGCGCGACCCCCACGGCTTTCATCCCCTGGCCCTGGGCCGCATGGACGGAAGCCACGTCTTTGCGTCCGAAACCTGCGCCTTTGACCTGCTGGAGGCGGAGTTCGTCCGCTCGGTGGCGCCGGGTGAAGTGGTGGTGGTTGAGGGCAACAGCATGCGCAGTGAGAGCCTTATTCAGCCCATGCCCAAAAAGCCCGCCCAGTGCATTTTCGAGCTGGTGTATTTTGCCAGGCCCGACTCCTATGTTTTTGACGAGCAGGTCTACCTCTGCCGTAAAAAAATGGGCTGCAACCTGGCCAATGAATCCACGCCGGACGTGGATTTCGTCATGCCCTTTCCCGATTCCGGCATCTATCCCGCCCTGGGCTTTGCCCAGTGTTCGGGCCTGCCCTATGAGCATGCCATGATACGCAACCACTATGTGGGGCGTACCTTTATCCAGCCGTCGCAGAGCATGCGCAGCTTTGGCGTGCGGGTGAAGATCAATCCCGTGCGCGAGATGATTGACGGCAAGCGCATCTGCATCATTGACGACAGCATCGTGCGCGGCACCACCATGATGACCCGCGTCAAAAAGCTGCGCGAGCTTGGGGCCAGAGAAGTGCACATACGCATTTCGTCCCCGCCGGTCATCTCGCCCTGTTATTACGGCATTGATTTTTCTTCGCGCGGCGAACTTATCGCGGCCCAGCACAATCTGGCGGAAATAACGCGCAAGCTGGACGTGGATTCGCTGCACTATCTCAGTATTGAGGGCCTGCTTGGTTCCGTGGCGCAGCCGCAAAATTACTGCATGGCCTGTTTCACGGGGAACTATCCCGTGCCCTGTGAGGACTGCGGCGGCAAGTTTAAGCTTGAAGGCTCCTGCGGTTCACGCTAATTTCTGGCCCCCGGCCAGGAGGCCGAAAAAGCGCCCGATACAGGGCACATTTGAGGAAGACATGAGCATTGCACGCATCAAGGGTTTCGCGGACATGTTTCCGCCGGACAGTGACATCTTCACCCGTATGGAAAATACCGCTCGGGATGTTTTCAGCCGGTACGGTTTTGTGGAACTGCGCACGCCCATTGTGGAATTTACCGAGCTTTTTCAGCGCTCCATTGGTGAAGAAACCGATGTGGTGCAAAAAGAAATGTATACCTTTCCCGACCGCAAGGGCAGGTCGCTGACCCTGCGGCCAGAGGCCACGGCGGGCGTCATGCGCGCCTATATTGAAAGCGGCCTCGCCAACAGGGAACCGGTAAGCCGCCTTTTCACCACCGGGCCCATGTTCCGCTATGAGCGCCCGCAGAAGGGGCGCATGCGGCAGTTCCACCAGATCAACTGCGAATGCCTTGGTTCGCACAGCCCCTATGCCGACGCCGACCTTATCAGCATGCTGCTGCGCTTTCTGGACGCCCTGGGCCTCAAGGATCTGACACTCAAGGTCAATTCCCTTGGCTGCGCCGAGTGCCGCCCCAAGTTCAAGGAGGCCCTGCTGGCCTATTTGCAAACCGTGGACAGCGCCGCTCTTTGCCCGGACTGCGCCCGCAGGGTCAACACCAATCCCCTGCGCGTGCTGGACTGCAAGCAGCCCGGCTGCCGCGCCATCACGGATGCGGCCCCCAAGCTGCTGGACTACAACTGCCCGGAGTGCCGCGCCCATTTTGACACGGTGCTGGATCTGCTCGGCGCGGAAAAGCTGGCCTATGAGCTTGATCACAGGCTGGTGCGCGGGCTGGACTACTATTGCCGTACCACCTTTGAGGTGGTAAGCGGCAGCATCGGCGCGCAGGCTGCCGTTGCGGGCGGTGGCCGTTATGACGGCCTTGTGAAGAGCCTTGGCGGCCCCGACACCCCGGGCGTGGGCTTTGCCGCGGGCATGGAGCGCCTGGCCCTCATGATGGGCGAAGCAGGCGCAAATCCGGCGGACTTCTATCTTGTGGCCATGGACGCTCAAAGCAGAACGCAGGGCTACGCCTTGGCCCAGAATCTGCGTGGGGCTGGCCTCAGGGGCGAAATGAATTTCAGCGAAGGCGGCTTTAAAAGCCTCATGCGTCAGGCTGGCAAGTCCGGCGCGCGCTACTGCCTTATCATGGGGCCTGATGAAGCGGCCCAGAACACAGTGGTCATAAAAAATCTGGAAAGCGGAGAGCAGACAGCCGTTCCGCAGTCTGAAGCACTACACTTTTTGCAAACGGGAACCAACTAACATGACTCAAGAAAGCCAGATGGCGGAACAGACGCCCGCGCAGGGCCAGGACGTGCAGCAGGAGCATCAGAAGTACATCGCCGACCTTGGCCAGTGGCATCGCACCCACAATTGCGGTGAACTGACCCTTGCCAATGACGGGCAGGATGTCTGCATCATGGGCTGGGTACAGTACCGGCGCGACCACGGCGGCCTTATCTTTGTGGATCTGCGTGACCGCATGGGCCTTACCCAGGTGGTGTTCAGCCCTGACGCGGCCCCCAAGGCGCACGAAAACGCGCACATCCTGCGCTCGGAATACGTGCTCGCCATCAAGGGCAGGGTGCGCCCGCGCCCCGAGGGCATGATCAATCCCAATATGGTCACGGGCCAGATCGAAGTGGTGGCCACGGAATGGAAGCTGCTCAACACTTCCAAAACCCCGCCCTTCGCCATTGAAGACCGCTGCGACGCCGGTGAAAACCTGCGCCTGACCTGGCGCTATCTTGACCTGCGCCGTCCGCGCATGCAGGCCAATCTTCGCCTGCGCCACAAGGTGGCCCAGTGCGTGCGCCGCTATCTGGACGACAACAGCTTTGTTGAGGTGGAAACCCCCATCCTCACCAAGTCCACGCCCGAAGGCGCGCGTGACTTTCTGGTGCCCAGCCGTCTGAATGCCGGGGAATTCTACGCCCTGCCGCAGTCGCCCCAGCTCTTCAAGCAGCTGCTCATGGTGGCCGGCATGGATCGTTACTTCCAGATCGTGCGCTGCTTCCGTGACGAAGACCTGCGCGCCGACCGCCAGCCCGAGTTCACCCAGGTGGACATCGAAATGAGCTTTGCGGACGAGGAAACGGTCATGGGCATGGCTGAAGGCCTTATGGCCCGCGTGTTCAAGGACGTCATGGGCAAGGACATTGCGCTGCCCTTCCCGCGCATGCCCTGGGACGAAGCCATGGCCCGCTACGGCGTGGACAAGCCCGATACCCGCTTTGGCCTTGAACTTGTGAACATTACCGACATCGTGCGTGGTTCCGGCTTCAAGCTTTTTGCCACCGCGCCCCTGGTCAAGGGCATGAAGGTTCCCGGCGGCGAAGGCATGACCCGCAAGGAAATCGACGCCTTTACCGAGTTTGTCAAAATCTACGGCGCTCAGGGTCTGGCCTGGATCAAGATCAAGGCCGACGAGTGGCAGTCGCCCATTGCCAAGTTCCTTTCCGACGAGGAGCGCAAGGGCATTGCCGAAGCTCTGGATCTCAAGGTGGGCGATATCGTGTTCTTCCAGGCTGGGGATCCGGGCATGGTCAATGCGGCGCTGGGCAATTTGCGCGTGCACCTGGCCCAGCACCTCAAGCTCATTCCCGAGGACAGCTTCAACTTCCTCTGGGTCACGGACTTTCCGCTGTTTGAATACAATGATGAAGAAAAACGGTATGTTGCCTGCCACCATCCCTTCACGGCTCCGGCTCCCGGTCATATGGAATTCATGACCTCTGATCCGGCCAAGGCCCGCGCCCGCGCCTATGATATGGTGCTCAACGGCAGTGAAGTGGGCGGCGGCTCCATCCGCATACATTCGGGCGAGGTGCAGCGCCGCATGTTTGAAGCCCTTGGCTTTACGCCCGAGCAGGCCGAAAGCCAGTTCGGCTTCCTCATCCAGGCTCTGGAGCAGGGCGCTCCGCCGCACGGCGGCCTTGCCTTCGGCCTTGACCGCCTTATCATGTTGTTGGCAGGTGCAAGCAGCATCCGCGACGTTATCGCCTTCCCCAAAACGCAAAAAGCCACCTGCCTCATGACGGACGCGCCTGCGCCCGTGGCAGCCAAGCAACTGCGTGAACTGGGCCTGCGCCTGCGCGAACAGCCGGGCGACAAGCCCAAGACCGATAAACCCGGCCAAGAGGCAAAGGCGGAATAACGAACGTCGGCCCCGGCCCCCCGCCGGGGTTTAAGGAATATATATGATTCTTGATATTGTTACCTATCCTGACCCGCGCCTCAAAGAGGTGTGCGAGCCTGTGGGCGAGGTGACGGATGAAATCCGCCAGTTTGCCGCAGACATGCTCGAAACCATGTATGAAGCGCCCGGCGTGGGCCTTGCCGCTCCACAGGTGGGCCGCAATATCCGCATGCTTGTGATGGACCCCACCGCGCAGAAGGATGAGAGAAACCCCAGGGTGCTCATCAATCCCGTGCTGACCCTTTCTGGAGAGGAAGTGGTGAGCGAGCAGGAGGGCTGCCTTTCCGTGCCCATGAACTACCGGGCAGACGTGAAGCGCATGAGCAAGGTGCATCTGAGCGCGCGGGATCTGGACGGCAATGCTATCGAGGAAGATCTTGAGGAGTTCCCCGCCATTGTCATGCAGCACGAGTATGACCATCTGGACGGCGTCCTGTTTATTGACAGGATCAGCCGCCTGCGGCGCAGTCTGTATGACAGCAAGGTAAAAAAATGGCTCAAGAAAAAGACTGCCGAATAGTCTTTATGGGTACGCCGGACTTTGCGGCCGCCAGCCTTAAAAAGCTGGCGGCCTGGCCGCGCGCCCGTATAGTGGCTGTGTATACGCAGCCCGACCGTCCGGCAGGGCGCGGCCACAAGCTTGCCATGTCGGCTGTAAAAAAACTGGCGCTTGA
This sequence comes from Desulfovibrio sp., assembly GCF_034006445.1. Lineage (NCBI taxonomy): Bacteria > Pseudomonadati > Thermodesulfobacteriota > Desulfovibrionia > Desulfovibrionales > Desulfovibrionaceae > Desulfovibrio > Desulfovibrio sp. Next base: position 143,260 of record NZ_JAVESS010000003.1, read on the forward strand.
GCTGGGCATTCCCGTGTACCAGCCAGCCAGTCTCAAGGGTGCTGAGGCTCAGGCGGAACTTGCGGCCCTCAAGCCCGATGTGCTGGCCGTGGCCGCCTACGGCCTGATCCTGCCCGACGCCGTGCTTGCCATGCCCCGGCTTGCGCCGGTCAACGTACACGCCTCCGTGCTGCCCCGTCTGCGCGGTGCGGCGCCCATCCAGCGGGCGGTTATGGAAGGCTGGCAGTCGGAATCCCGCGCGGGCATCTCCATCATGCGCATTGGCAGCAGACTTGATGCGGGGCCTGTGTACGCCATGAGCGATACGCCCATTGGCGAGCACACCTCCGGCACCTTGCACGATGCCCTGGCCGAAATGGGGGCTGACCTTCTCATAAAGGTGCTGGATGACATGCTTGAGGGCAGGGCCGTGGCTGTGGAGCAGGATGAAAGCCTTGCCACCCACGCCGCCAAGCTTGGCAAGCGTGACGGTTTTGTGGACTGGGCGCAGACGGCGGCGCAGGTGCATGCGCAGATTCGCGGCGTAACGCCCAAGCCGGGCGCGCGTACTGTGCTGCATCTTGATGCGGCTGATGATTTTGCCGCCCAGATTCTGCCGCTGATTGTTTCACCTGGAACAGTGGGCGAGGCCACGGCGGGTGAACAAGCCGGCACCCTGCGTCATGACAGCCAGGGCCTTGGCGTTGCCTGCGCCGACCGCTGGTATATGTTCGGCATGGTTCGGCCCGAAGGCCGTAAGGACATGCCCGTGCGCGATTTGCTCAACGGCAGCCTCAAGAATCTTCCTGAGGGGCTCTGTGGTCACGCCCGGCAACTGGAAGAGCCTGCATAGGGCAGGCTTGCCCTGAAATTTTTGTGGAGAGGGATACTTTTTTAAAAGGTCCCTCTTTCTTGTTTTTGCCGTAGGGGTACCCACGTGTGGACACAGCACCCTGTTGGGGTAAGTGTCCCGGTTTGCACGGGTGGTAAAATCCGTTGTCGGCATACACAGACCTGTACAGACAGCTTTGCGGGCGGCCGTTTTGGGCCTGTTTTTTTTCTTTTTTGCAGCGTGATATGGGACAGGCTCTTTTGTTGCGCACAAGCCGCCTGAGGCGTAAAATCTGGTATACGCCCATTTTTGCTTTGCATTTTGCTTTTTTTTCTTTCCTGACGTTTGGCCTGACCCCATGAGGCTTCATGAAACTGCGTAAATCTCCTTTTTCTCTTCCTCCCGATCAGTATGGGGGCGCGCGAAAGCGCACCTTCATCGGGCTCATGCTGGCATCGAGTGTGGTTCTTTGTCTTGGCCTGGCCATCTTTCTTATCCTGCCCTGGTCTGACGCCCTGAGCGGTGTGGTCTGGCTCGAGCGGCTCAGTGTTGTGGTGGCCCTGGTGTGCATCACTGCCCTCATGTGGCTCAGCCTCATGCTGGTGTTTCATATCTATACCGGCAAGGCTCTGCCCGGCGCTGGCAGCGTGCGTCATGTGACCATACGGCTGTATTTTCCGCTTATGGAGTTGCTGGCCAAGTTTGTGGGCATTGACAGGGGCAGTGTGCGGCGCAGCTTCATCAAGGTGAACAACGAACTTGTGCTTTCGCGCCGTAAGACCGTCGAGCCGCACAAGCTGCTGCTGCTTTTGCCCCATTGCGTGCAGCGCTCCGCCTGTCCGCATCGGCTGGTTCATAATGCCGACTTGTGCCTGCGCTGCGGCGGATGTCCGGTCGGCGCGCTGCTCGATCTGCGCGACAAGTATGGGATCAGGTTTGCCATTGCCACAGGCGGAACCATCGCGCGGCGTATTGTGGTGCAGACCCGGCCCGACTGCATCATTGCCGTGGCCTGTGAACGTGACCTTACCTCAGGCATACAGGACAGCTACCCCCTGCCTGTCTTCGGCGTGCTCAACAGCCGCCCCAAGGGGCCGTGTCTTGACACCCTTGTGCCCATGGAAGCCCTTGAGGATGTCATTCGCCTCTTTCTTGGCCTCAGTGACAGCCTGACCCCGCAACCTCTGCTGTTATGGAAACGCTGATTTATTCAGTTTGGCGGTGTTGCTTCATTTTTTTTGAAACAGTCGAGGACGGAAGAGTCCACTCCTGCTTCAAAATAAGATCGCGCCTTGCCAAACGAAACAACAGCGCGTTTCCAGGAGCTCTTTAATCAGTGCTTCCTACAATGGTTGCCGTAAATCTACACAATGACGGGGAGGGCAGGGCATGAGCAAGGAGACAAAGCCGGGTGGGCTTCAGTTGCGAGGTTTGCCCCTCAACGGCCGTACCGCGGCCCTACGCGCCTTGCTGCTGGTGGATCAGGGCATGAACGCCCAGCAGGCCCTTGCGGCCGTGCTTGACGCGCCTGCGGCTCGTCATGAGGGTGCGCCTTTGTCTGGTCAGGACAAGGCGCTTTGTACCGAACTTGTGTACGGCTGCCTGCGTACTGAGATCAGGCTGCGTTACATCCTGTCGTCCGTGCTGTCCAAGCCGCAGGGCTTGCCGCCAGCTATGCGCACTGTCCTGGCTCTTGCCGTGTATGGCCTGCTGTTTCAGGACAAAGTGCCCGCGCACGCTGTCCTACATGAGGCTGTGGATCAGGTGCGTCGTCTTTTTGGCCAGGGTCTGGCCCGCGTCGCCAATGGCGCATTGCGCTCCCTGCAGCGCATGGGGGAGGAGCCTCTTGGACAAGCCTTTTATGTGACAAAGCCCAAGGGTAAGAATGGACTGGCTCACGGCGCGGATGCTGACGGTTTTTTGGGCCAATGTGTTTTTTATTCCATACCCTTGTGGGTAGGCACTCTGTGGCGCGACGCTTACGGGGAACAGACCGCGCTGGCGCAGATGCGCCGTGCCTTTGAAAGGCCGTATTCCGCATTGCGGATTAATCCTGCCCACCTTTGTGCCAAGGAATTGTATGCAGCGCTGGCTGCCGGGGAAGTACCTTCACCCCCGTGTGGGTATTCCCTGTCAAGTGCTGTCCCGCCCGGTTCCTTTGAACCGATTGGCGGTTCTTTGCAAGAGCAAAGGGCTTTGGTGCGGCCACAGTCTGTTCATCAACAGGCTGAAATTAAAGATATATCTATGTCTCGTCTGGGCGAGCCTTGTGCATCAGATGCTGTTGTCGGCAAGTCTGTTCCTGTAAAAATCGGGCGATGGGGGCTGGCCTTTGCGCCTGGGCAAATGCCCCGCGCTGTGCTTGGTCACGATCTGCGTCACTGGCAGGCCCTTGGGGCAATGAGCTGGCAATCCGCAGGATCGCAAACAGCTCTGCTGGAGCTTGGCCTGGACAACTGGCGTGAACCTGTGTGGGATGCCTGCGCAGGTTACGGCGGCAAGAGCATGGCTCTGATGGAGTGGGGCGTGCCTGTGGGCTTATGCACTGACCGTTCCGCCGCGCGGCTTCGCGGCCTGCCAGGGCAGTGCGCGCTCTTGAACCTGCCGCAGCCTGTCTGCTGCCTGGCTGATGCTGCCCGGCCGCCTGTACGCGCATGGCATGGCCATATTCTTGTGGATGCGCCCTGTTCCGGCCTGGGAGTTCTGGCCCGCAGACCAGACATCCGCAGGCGTGAACCGCAACATCTTGCTGAACTTGAAGGCCTGCAACGATCCATTCTAAAAGCGCTTGCGGAATATTTGCAGCCAGGCAGGGAACTGGCCTACATAACATGCACGCTTAACCCTGCCGAAAACGATCAGGCAGTGGCCTGCATCTTGAAATCACACAAGAATTTGCGCTTGGTGCGGCAGTGGCAGACAAGCCACGAGCATAGCTGGCTTGAAGGCATGTACGGCGCGGTGTTGCGTAATGAGGGATGATTTTGGCGCGTGACGCTTACGTAGGGGGTTCGTTGAAATGCTTAGTGGGGGAGGGACCCTTTTGTAAAAGGGTCTCCTCCCCCACGCCCCCACCCCCAAAAACTTTTATTGTTTTGTGCTGGATACAATTTTTTTTGATTTGATGATGGGGGCGGACCAGCGTCCTCTTGGCAGGCTGTCTCGTACAGGTTACGCCGCGTACGAATGAAATGCGCTGTTGCTCTCATGGCCATTCTTAATGCAAGACGCCGGTTCGCATTGCGAACCGGCGTCTTGTATTTATGCTTTTATCTTGCTGCCCGTGACGGCAGCATTCATGCCCATAGTGGTCATATGTATTCCCACGTGAAAGCCGAGGTGTATTCCTGTGTTTTCGCAGGAAAATCGTCTTCAAAACGCGCGGCGGTGGATTGCTTGCCTTGCATCCGGACGGGATCTGGCTGCGGGTCTATTCCGCTGCCTGTTCGTTTGCCTGTTCGGTATCAAGGGCAAGGCCGAACTTTTCAAGCAGTACGGCGAGCTCTTCCTTGCTGCTGTAGTTCAGGGCAATGCGTCCGGCGTTTTCGTCACCGCTGATTTTGGCCGGGCAGCCCAGGGCAGTGCTCAGGCTTTTTTGCAAGGTCTTGAACGCTGGGCTTTTTTTGCGCGAAATTCTTTGATTTGCCTGTTTGGGCCCCTGCTTTTCTTCGTGCAGATCTTCCTGCCAGGGCAGGGTGGAGTGCCCACGCCAGAATGCGGCAGCTTCCTCAGCTTCGCGCACAGTCATGTTGTGGCTCTGGATGCGCAGGCGCAACGCTTCAGCCGCATCCTGCGCGTCAATGCCCAGCAGGCAGCGGGCGTGGCCTGCACTTATACGCCCCGTCTGCAGGTCATCCCTGGCGGCGGCGCTCAGTTGCAGTAGACGCAGGGCATTGGCCACGGCCGGGCGGCTTTTGCCCAGGCGTGAGGCAAGCTCCTCCTGCGTAAGGTCGAGGGCTTCGCGCAAGGCATGCAGTGCTTCGGCTTCTTCTATGGGGTTGAGATCCTCGCGCTGAAGGTTTTCAATCAGCGCGGCGGCCATGACTTCTTTGTCGCTCAACTGCCGGATGTACACGGGCACCTGGGCAAGCCCGGCTATCTGCGCGGCCCGCCAGCGCCGCTCGCCCGCGACGATCTGGTAGGTGTCGCTGCCGGGCAGGGGACGCACAAGCAGGGGCTGGATTATCCCCTGTGTCTTGATGGAGGCCGCCAGTTCGTTCAGCGCTTCTTCGTCAAAATGTCTACGTGGCTGACCGGGGTTGGGCTTCAGGGCCGTGAGGGGCAGGGTGGATGTTGCGGTTTCCTGCTGCTGCTGTTGCGGTTCTGATCCGCTGAAAAGCGCGTCCAGTCCTCTACCCAGTCCCTTTTTGTTGCCGCTCATAGTTCACCTCATATGTTCGCGTACCCGGTTTCGCGGGTGCTGTACTCGCAATCAGAAAAAGCCTTGTTCACTGTGCTGTTTGCTGCAGCAGGACTTTTGACCATCAAAAAAACAACATTGAGTTTGCCAGTTTGTAGGCGCTGCTGGCTCCAGGCGCTTCTGGCATCAGGCGCGGCTGGCCGCATCACGGTTGTTGCCCTGAGAAAGCGCAGGTCGCACGCCCGCTGCGCCCCTTTGCGCTTTGCAGCTGCCGCGTTTACCCCGTTTGCGCCGTATAGCATTGTGATACACGGCGCCTGTGCTCCCGTTGTCAGGTGCATCCATGTGGCAAGCGTGGTGCGGATTACGGGGTTGCGCAATTCCGCCTTGGCACACGCAGGGTTGCTTGCGGCCTGTTGGCATTGCGCATGGCATTGCGCTATTGGCGATGTCACAATGCTTGCACTGCGCTGCCCGTTGAATCGTTGGCTATAATGCCTTGCCCCTGTGCGGCATAGGGGAGCCGCCAGACCATACCGCACCCATCGCTGCATTTGGCGCGCTTGCGGCATGTACCGCGTAGCCCAAGTCTTTTTGTTGCGGTCTTTTATGCCTAACCGCCTTGACAAGGTGGACTCCGCGCGTCACGGTGCTGGCACCCGGACAGCAAACTTCGGCTTCCGGCCGCGCCTGGTGAAACCGCAGGCTCACAAGGCTTTTACCTTAAAATTTTCTGCCTGATGCTGCTCAGGCATAAAGGACATGCCAATGTTTGATCATCCTGAATTACGCTATCTTACTGACGCCAAGGGCAATGTTGAAGCTGTGCAGCTTTCGCTGAAGCTTTGGCAGCTGATTGAGCCCAAAATTACTGCGCAATTGAAAGCTACTGAAGCTCCGGCCCCCCTGGTTCAGGCCGAGGGGCCGCTGAAAAATTTTGAGCAGTTGCAACAGTTCTGGGACTTCAAGTACCCGTACTCGCCCACTGTGGACTGCCCCTATTGCGGCGCAAAAACTGCTGACTGGCGTACAGACCCCGCGCAGCCTTTTATTTTGACCAACGCCAATATCGGTGGTCTTCTTGTCTTTCTTTGCAAGGGCTGCGGCACGTCTGTCAGGCAAAAGCATTTTCGTGACCATGTGGCGGTGGAGCACAGCACCCCGAAAGGCTAGGGTTCGGTTTTTATAAGGCGCGCGCTCGTGCGTAAGCCATCAGGGCGTGCGCCTTACCAAGCCATCTCTGCATCCATGCAGGCGCGTGAGCGCTCTGCCTTGTGTCTTTTTTTATAAGTCCCGGCCAGTTATTAGTCCTTTGAGCCGGGCATATGGCACTGTCACCCGCCGTTGCTGGTGGTTGACGGCACGCTCAAAACCTAGCCGTCAGCTATTGCAGTACGGATTTTTTAGAGGGGCGGCGCAGCACCACTTCTTTTGCAAGCCCAAGGTAGGCTTCGGCCCCCTTGGATTTGATGTCATAGTGAATGATGGACTTGCCGTGACTCGGCGCTTCTGACAACCGCACGTTGCGGGGAATGACCGTTTCAAAAAGATGGTCGGGGAAGCAGCGCCGCACTTCGTTTTTCACTTCCCGTGTGAGCCTGTTGCGGGTGTCATACATGGTAAGCACCACGCCCAGCAGGGAAAGTTCGGGGTTGAGCCTCTTTTTCACCTGTTCATACGTCTGCAAAAGCTTGACGATACCTTCCAGGGCAAAAAATTCGCACTGAAGCGGAATGAGCAGTTCGCGCGATGCGCACAAGGCGTTCAGCGTTAAAAGGCCCAGTGAAGGAGGGCAGTCAAGTATTATATATTCGTAGTCTTTTTGGATGGATTTGAGGCATTCATTGAGGTAAAACTCACGTGCCATTTTGTCTACCAGTTCCAGCTCCACAGCCACAAGGTTTGTGCTTGCTGGCAAAATATCCAAAAAAGGCGAACGGCTTTTTGCTATATTTTGGCGTACCTGCTCAGGTTCATAAAAGGTATTGTACAGGTCGCCGTGCAGTTGTTCCTGTTGCAGGCCAATGCCGCTCGTGCTGTTGGCTTGGGGGTCACAGTCCACCAGCAAGACCTTTTTTTCCATAACGGCCAAGGCTGCTGACAGATTGATTGCCGTGGTGGTTTTTCCCACGCCGCCTTTTTGGTTGGCAATGGATATTATGCGAGCCATTGATGCCTCCCGCCCGTACGGGCAGTGGTGTGATTTTGCTGTTCACCTATTTCATGAGCTTTGTGGAAAGAGCGGCGAGCTTTAGATTTTTTAACGTTTCACATGAAACATTCATGAAAATCTTGAGGTGCGCACTTTGATGGTTGTAAAAGAGAGTACAGGCAGCGTCAAGTTGTAAAAAAATATTGCACCAAATTGTAAAAAATTTAGGAAAATGCGTACATGTCTATTGCTCGGGCCACCAGTTAGGCGCTAAAATATTCGGGCATGTAAAGAAAGATATTACTTGGTGGAGTGCGTATGGGGTCAAAAAAAATCCTGCTGGTTGATGATGAAGAGGAAGTGACACGCATTCTGGCTAAACGCCTGGGGCGCAGAGGGTACGAGTGCACCTCGGCCGCCAATGGGCAGTTGGCGCTGGATGCCATGCAGCAAGAAGCGTACAGCGTGGTTATAATGGATGTGAAAATGCCTGTTATGGATGGGATGAGCGCGTTGCAAAAAATCCATCAGCTTTGGCCGGAAACCCAGGTTATTCTGCTTTCTGGCCACGCCGATATGCAGCTGGCGGTACAGGCCATGAGCGAGGGGGCCTTTGGCTACCTCATGAAGCCGGTTGACCTTGACGAACTGCTTTTTAAAATTGAAGATGCCGCCACCCAGCGCCGCCTCGAAGCGGAGCAGGGCGGCGTAAACTGATTCGTCCCAAGGGCGTAAGGAATTTTAGTATGAGCATGTGGAAAAAAACAGGTTTGGTTGCCCTTGCGGCGCTTGTGGTTTTGGGTGGTCTTATTGCCTGCTCGCCCTGCCGGGCAGAAGCTGCGGCCGTGCAGATTACAGATGAAAATCTGGCGCAGATGCTGGAAAAATTGTTGCAGGAACGCCCTGATCTGGTGATGGACGTGTTGCGCAACAATAGCGAGGCAGTACTGGACATCGCCCAGCAGGGTTCCAACATGCGCAGGCAGCGCAGCCTTGAGGCGCAGTGGAGCCAGGAGATGAAGACGACCAAGTCCGTCAAGCTTGATGGCCGGCCTGTGCTGGGCCCCAAAAACGCCAAGGTGCGCATCGTGGCCTTTTCAGATTTTACCTGCCACTTTTGCCAGCAGGCATCAGGAACGGTGAGCGCCATTTTGAAGGAATACGGCAAGGACGTGAGCCTGGTGTTCAAAAACCTGCCTTTGGATGACAAAGGCCCGGCCAGTATCGCATCCAAGTATTTTCTCGCCATTGCGCAGCAGAGTGAAGAAAAAGCCTGGAAGTTCCATGACGCCCTGTTTGCCGGTCGCGACAAGCTTGTGACAGATGGCGAGGCTTTTTTGAAAACCACGGCCCAGGATCTTGGCGTGGACATGAAGCGCCTTGCCAAGGACGTGCACAGCAAAAAAGTGTCGGACATCATGGCCGAAGATCAGCAGGACGCGCAAAAGCTCGGCGTGGAAGGCACGCCGTATTTTCTCGTCAATGATCTTGTGGTGCGCGGCGCGTTGCCGCCGGATCTCTTCAAGAAGGCCATCGATATGGCCAAGGCCAAGGCTGAGGGTACTTCACCCAAATAGGCGGCCCGCAGCAGGAGCGACCAGCAGCAAAAGCGGGCAGTATCATGAGCGCCCACTATTGATTGCAGCCAGCAAAAAATGGCGATTGCCAAATTGTCAAAGGCTCCACATCCTACGGTGTGGAGCCTTTGTTGTAGCCAGGACTGCAGCCAGGGTAACGGTATCTACCGGGTTGTCGGGACCGCGCCCGCAAGGGGCTTTGCCCACACCATAAAAGGTAAGGCAAAGAGCAGACATAAAGCCCAACGTGACACGTGTGTACCTTGTTCTGCCATGAGCAAAATGAAAAAGCGTATGAGAAGAGAAAAAGCATGAAAATTTTTGCCGTCAAAGCAGAGGATTTGCCAGCCATTCTGGCGTTGCAGAAACAAGCCTTTGAAAGTGAGGCCCGGCTTGTGGGCAGTTATGAGATACCGCCCATGACGCAAACGCTCGCTGACCTTGAGCAGGAGTTTGCTACACGCGTCATGCTCAAGGCAGTAATGGACGATGGCGAGATTGTGGGATCAGTGCGGGCTAAAATTGAAAACACCACCGCCCATATCGGTCGGCTGATGGTCAAGCCAGAGCTTCAGGGGCAGGGCATTGGCACACGCTTGCTTGCTGCCATCGAAAAAGTGTGTGCGCAAAACCGCTACGAACTATTCACCAGCGCAAAAAGCCGTCGCAATGTGGCTTTGTATGAAAAAGCTGGATATTGCGCTTTTAAGGAAGCGGAGTTCATGCCCGGCGTGCGTCTTGTCTGGTTGCAAAAGAGCATCGGCTTCAAAAAAAGCTGTGATTAAAAAAGGAATTTGCGTTGTTGCCGCTGCGATCACTGGAGTACCCAGCCATTGCGGATATTCCGGTGGTGAATGCGGCGTATATAGCCAGGGTGTTATGCAGAGATAGCCAGGGTGGAGGCGAATATTGCAGCGCAACGGCGCAAACAGGCACTATTTGCGTTGAACAGACAAGCTGGGGCTATGGAAGGAGGGTGATGCGTCTGGCTCAGCCTTCGGAACCCGCGGCTGTGCTTTTACTGCGGATCATGCGTCCCATCCATTGCCGCAACTGCTCAAGATCAGCCTGTTGCGTTTTTTCAGACGATTGCAGCAAAAGACGCAAGGTATCAATATCCTGACGCAGCTCGGCATGTTGGGTTTCAATGGCGGGTTGAGACGCGCCTGCAGGCAGCCGCTCCACAACCAGATGCAGCAATTGCGCAATCCCTTCCAGGGCAGCGGTTTGCCGTTCCATCAACTGCAATGCCGCTGAAGGAAAAAAGTCCTGTGTAGGAGCCTGCACGGCCTGCAGTGGCTGGTGGTCGGCAAAGGTCAGCGCATTGCGGGGAAAGCGCGCCAGCAGGGCATCCTCAACAGCGGCGGCAGTGCGCGATTTCTGCATCTGCTCAAGAATGGCTGCGATAATGTCCAGGGTTTCACGGCGGTAGCGCCGCCGCCTGCCATCACCAACACTGGGAATAAAGGGGGCAAAGCGCTTGCAGTAATAACGGGTGGTAGATTCGGGCAGGGAAAAATGACGGGATATGTCCGCAATGCTTAACAAGCTTTCGCCAATGGCTGTTTTGCGCGCCATGTGTCCTCCCGGCGGCAGCGTGCCGATGAGATCTTGTTGCGTTATTGCCTGGCGTGCGCGGTCAGAATAAATGGGTGGCAGTAATGCCAGGGAAGGGCAGGTTAAATCCGCAACAAGGAAGTTACGCTGCGCATTTTCACACGAGTACGTTAAAACAACAATAATGGCAAGCAAGAAACAAAATTTTCCAAGCCCCTAGGGCGTTATTCGCAACACCATTACATTGCCCGGCTTATGGTTCACCTGACAGAGCCGATTACGCAGCGAAACCCTTGCTTGCTGTTGCATCTTAAGGCGCTGTCGGCAACCAAATGCGGCTTCAGTAACATGCTACACTTCATAATAAATTTACTGATATTTGTAACAAAAAACCGCATTGCCATCATGGCAGCGCGGCTGGTTCAGAGAAAAAAGGCAGCCTCACGCGGAGCATCTGCCTGGCAATGTACTACGAATCAGCGCACGACACGGCGTACAGCAACAAGTTTGTTGCTCCAGTAGGGTATGGACATGTTTTCCATTCGCACCTTTTCGCCTCTGCGCGGGCTGTGAATAAAGCTGTTGCCACCTGCATAAATGCCGGTATGCAGACCGCGCGGGCTTGAGCCTGTGCGAAACACCACTATATCGCCGGGTCGGGCCTGGTTTTTGGGCACGGAATACCCTGCGCTGGCCTGATCCACGGTAATGCGTGGAACCTTGTAACCGTTCTGTTTGTACACCCACCAGATAAGGCCAGAGCAGTCAAAACCCTTTTGCGGTGAAGCACCGCCAGAGCGGTACTTCTTGCCCATCTGAGCATAGGCGGTGCGTACCACCTTGTGCGCGTCCTCTGACATGGGGCCGTCATCCACCGGACGCGAGAGTCCGCAGCCAGCCAGCAGCAAAAGACTGGCCAGAGCCAGCAAGGCCCAGGGGCTGATGCGTAGTGATGGGGGCGATGTACGTTCCATGACAAGCCTCTTACACGCAATTTGCTGACAGTTCAGGCAAATTTTTGTGTATCCGAATATTCCGTCAACTGGGGTAAACTTTTCAATTCTGTCCAGAATCTAGCATAATGTATGCCAATTAACTAAAATTATTAAAAAATATTAAAAAAACAGGTGTTAGAAATTCTTTAGAAAAACAAAAAAGACACCGTCGCAGCTGAACCAGCGAAACCGTCTGAATTTCGACGCTAACTCATTGGGCATGATTTTCTTGCCCGGTTAGAGCAGATTAACTTTGAAATGCTTTGCATTCCAAAGTTTTCATTCATCCGAAAAATTCGATTTTCGGCTGAATCCACGCCACGCTGTGGCGCGCTGCACTCTCGTGCAGCGTCAGAGCATTTACACTTTTTCAAAGTGTAAATGCTCTAAAGAAAGCCTGCCGGGCAACCTGGATGTTTCTCTTGGCAGTGTATCAAGATAGCTGACTGAGGTGGCATAGGCCGAAAGGTGGGGCTACGCAAGTGAACTGGCAGTGTTTCTGCAAATATAATGGTATGGTATGAGCTTTGCGGCCCACTGCCTAGCCATAAAAAATACTGCCCTGCACAACAGGGCAGTAAAGGTTTTAGGGGGAAGGGGCGTGGGGGAGGGAGCCTTTTGCAAAAGGGGCCCTCCACCACAAGACTTCACAAGACTTCACAAGGCGTTGCAAAAGAACATTGCTCAAGCCGCAAAGTGTCGCGCGCCATACTCCCCGCATCGCTATGCCATTATTTCCCCTCTGGCTCTGGCAGCAGGGAAAGGGGGCGCGCCTGCGTCTCTTTGTGAACCGCAAGGGCGCTTTGACGGCAGAACTGGCGAATTTGTTCCAGAAAAGGCGAAGGCAGCAGGGCAAGGCTTTTGCCGTACAGCGTGCGCCGGGCGCTGTGGCTCACAAAAAGCGCACGCGCGGCCCGTGTGAGGGCGACATACAGCAGGCGGCGTTCTTCATCTTCATCCGATTGCGGCGCAGAAGGCGTCTGTTCGCCGGATGCCGCGCTGCCGTCGCTCCCTGCGCCAAAAAGAAGGTCTTTACGCAAGGGCAAAAGGCCGTCTTCAAGGCCAGGCAGGAACACAGCCTGAAATTCAAGACCCTTGGAGGCGTGCATGGTCATGATCTGCACATGTTCGGCCTTGCCGCGCACCATTTCCGCTTCCTGAAGCCAGCCAAGATGAGCCAGAAAATCCGGCCAGTTGCCATGCGTCTTCCAGACACGCCGGAGTTCACGCCAGGCACGGCCTGCCACAAGGGGTTCGCCAGCCCAGGACTGCTGTTTGAGCCAGGGTTCCAGAGCTTCGGGCGCAGGCAGTGAAGCACCGGCAACAAAAGGCGTTGCGGGCAGCAGAGATGACCCGGTTATGCCAGCAGCGCCCGATGCAGAAACCGCCGCAGCTGCAGCAGCAGTTTCGGCCAGGCCAGCCGCGACGTTGGAAGTAACAGCATCCGCCGCGCCTGCCGTTGCAGGGGCGGGCACTTCCTGCTGTCCGGTCGCGGGCGCAAGGCTTTGCGCCAGTGGGCCGAATCCACAGTGGGTCGCGGCCATGGCCAGCAGTTTTGCGCAGGCCGCGTCCTGCCAAAAGGCGTCTTCGGCCGGGGCGGCGCAGGGAATACCCGCCTGCTCGAGCGCTGCCCGCAAGGGCGCGATCTGCGCCCGCAGGCGTACCAGCACGGCAATGTCGCCAGGGGCCAGTGTGCCGTCCAGTTCGTGCGCTTCTGCGCTGCTCAAATGTTGGTCAAGCAGGGTGTGCGCCGTCGCGCCGAGCAGGGCCTGTACGCGGCGCGTTATCCAGCGAAGCTCGGCCTGCTGGTCCGGAGCCGAAAAAAGGCGCAACTGAGCGCTGAGTTGCCGCGCCGCCGTGAGCGGTCCGCACTGTCCCTTGTGGTGTAGCAGACTGCGCGCCATGTTCAGAACGTCCTGGCTGGAGCGGAAGCTGCGGCCAAGACAAAAGACCGACAATTCTGGCCAGACGGCTCGCAGGCTGCTTTCACTTTGACCGGATACGCCCCGAAAGCCGTAAATGGCCTGATCAGGGTCGCCAATGCCGAAAAATCCCTTGCCGTCACTGGGCAGCAAGCGCCGGAGAATAGCCAGCTGCACAGGCGAAAGGTCCTGCACTTCGTCCACAAGAACATGCTGCGGCAGTAGATCCGGGGGCATGGCAGCCACATGTTCCAGCCACCAGTCAAGAAGGTCGGCATAGTCAACATAGAGCAGGCCGGGGCGCTCAGATTTGCGTTGGGCATAAAGGGCAGCGGCCTGTGCGACGACCGGGTCGTCCAGGGGGCGCTGGCATTCGCGCGCCAGGGCCAATTGACGCCAGAGTTCTGACGCCTGACGGGCGGCAAGCTGGGGATTTGCCGCCTTGAACAGCTGCTGCGCCGCGTCGTCGCCGAGCAACATGCATTCACGCCCCTGTGATTGCATGACCGCGCGCATGCGGCCCCAGGCAATGCCGTGCATAGTGTCGCAGCAGGGCAGATCGCGCATATGGGGCAGGGCGGCTGCCAGGCGCTGCCGCATTTCATTGGCCGCGCGGCGTGTAAATGTTACCGCAAGCAGCTTGTGGGGCGGGACGCCCTGATCCAGCAAATGTTGCAAACGGCCAATGAGCACGCGCGTTTTGCCAGCGCCGGGGCCAGCCTGCACAAGCACCGGGCCGGGGCCAGCCATGAGGGCAGCCTGTTGCTCATCACTGAAGCTGACTGAAGCCTGCTGCGGGGTCTGCTTTTCATCCAGTTTAGCTGCATGCTGCGAGGGCCGCTCTTTCATGAGATCCAGCATGGACACAGAAGACGCCTTTTTCTGGCGCAGCTTGATGTCAGCCGCCGTGCTCGCGGCGACGCCAGTGCCAGCGTCAACGGCAGCGTCAGCGGCAGCGCCAACAGCAGGAATCTTGCGCGGTCTGCCCGGTTTGAGTCCCGGCAGGGAACCACGGCCCGCACCGCGCCCGGTACCGCGAATGTCGGCCAGTTCTTCAGGCGTAAACACGCGCACAACGCCGTACTCGCCGTCATAGCCGCCCTGACGGAAAACCTGACCGCGCCGCATGCGGGCCACAGCTTCGCCCAAAGGCTCCCAATGGGCGCGTACTTCTGACTCGGGCATGCGGCAGAGGATATCCAGTTCCGGCCCAAGCTCGCGCAGCAGTCTGCCGTACCGTTCCTGCACCTTGCGCGACGTGACGCCCGCGCCCACAATTTCGCCCACCACCTCGGCAAGAGGAATGAGCGGGCGCGCTTCGGGTTCCAGCGCGAGCCGTGCGGGTTCCTCCCTGTCGGCCAGTTCCCACACGCGGTGCAGCACACCCACTGTGAGGGGCTTGCCGCAGACAGGGCAGATATTGCCAAGCGCGCGTGACTCGCGCGGTTCCAGTACCACATTGCAGGCGCGATGGCCGTCCAGGTGGTACTTGCCTTCGTCGGGGTAGAATTCCATGGTGCCGAGAAAGCGGCAGTCGAGATTGTCCTGCGGCTGGCGGCGCGCTGCCGCCCGAAGGGCCGCGAACATGCCCGCATAGGAGGGCCGCCCGTCAAAAAGATTGGCTTCACGGCCAAGGTTGGCCCCCGAATGGGCGTCGGAGTTGGAGACAAGCGCGTAGCCGTCAAGCTGGCTCACCAGGCGGTTCATGTCAGGATCAGAGGAAAGACCGGTCTCAAGGGCAAAAATGTGCTCCGAAAGGTCGCCGTAGCAGTCTGTCAGGCGGTCAAAGCCGGATTTGGAGCCGAAAAGCGCGAACCAGGGCGTCCACACATGGGCCGGAATCATGACGGCGTCGTCAGAGCATTCCAGCATGATTTCGAGCAAATCGCGCGAATCGAGGCCAAGGATGGGCCGCCCGTCGGAATGCAGGTTGCCGATCTGCTCAAGCCGCTGCGAGAGCTTTGCCGCGTCCTCCAGGGTGCGCATGAAGATGAGATTGTGCACCTTGCGCACCTTGCCGTGGCGCTTGTAAATGGAGCTGATCTCTGCCTGGAGCATAAAGAGCGGGCCTTGCGCGTCGCCGTCCTGCATGGCGCCCCCGGCCATGACGTCAAGCTGCTCCGGGTCGCCCTTGAGGCGGTAAAGCCCGCTGGCTTCATCAAGCTCAAGCTGCGCGCCAAGTTCGGCGCGCCACTGCGGATGGGTAAAGTCGCCCGTGCCCAGGACGTTTATGCCCTTGCAGCGCGCCCATGCGGCCAGATGGCGGGCGTTGAGCGCCTTGCTGGTAGCGCGGGAAAAACGGGAGTGGATATGCAGGTCGGCTATGAAGTTCATACGCGGCTCTTTGTCATGGTGCGGTAAAAGCATTGTCGGCAGTGCGGAGGACATCTGCGGCGGCAGTGTGGGACGCGTCTGCGCCGTCAAGCCAGGGGCAGAAGGCCAGAGCCCGCGCAGACCAGTGAGGCTCTGCGGCGCAAGATCTGCTGCCACAGGGTTCAGTGTCGCAAAGTGCGGTGTTGTGCGGCTCTGTGCTGCATGGCGCGTTGGTTTCAGACGCGTTGCCTTCAGAAGCCTTGGTTCCGGGCGCGCTGGTTTTGGGCGCGTTGATGGCAGACTCGTCGCTGCCGGGCGCATCGTGCAGGATCAGCGGCGTCTCCAGCACAGTGTCATGGGCGGCGTTTTTGCGGGCTTCCACAAGTACGCGCCGGGCTGGTTCATCCCTGTGACTCTGCACGGGCAGGATGCGCCTGACGCCAAGCTTGACGGCATTCAGGGCCACACACAGACGTGGCAGGGCCTGCGCGTCATAGATGCAGAAAAAACGGCCCTGATGGCGCAACAGCGTGGCCGCAGCCCTGCAAAAGGTATCGAGGGCCGATGTGTGGCTGTCAGCACCTGGAGTCGTGCGCAGGGCGCGTTCCCGCATATGCCTTGGGGAGGGGCGGCCCCCCCTGTCGTAGGGGGGATTGGCCAGAACCGCGTCCAGCCTGTTGCCGGCAGGCTGTGCCATGTCAAGCTGCACAGCGTATGGCTGGCGCTCTTTGTTTCCATTGTCAGGCGGTAATGGCGCGTCTGCTGTGGGCAAAAGCCCCGACACCCGGACAGGGGCGCGCAAGGTTGCGAGAGCCTTTTTATCCTCAAGGTCAAAGGCAAGGAAGCGCAGTTGGTCCGAGAGCCCAAGCCGCGCGGCATTACCTTTTGCAGCCTTAACCAGCGGTAGCTCACGTTCAAGCCCCAGGCCGCAAATATGCGGGCGCAGCATGGCGAGCCCCAGCAGGGCGGCCCCGCAGCCGCAGCCAAGCTCGGCCACAAGGGTGGGACCAGGGTTTGCCGCGCCAGCCCAGAGCCTTTCCGGGTGGTTGTCCGGCCCGCGATTGTCCGCTCCGCATTCGTCTGGCCCGCATTTGCCCGGTCCGCATTCGTCTGGCCCGCATTTGCCTGGCCCACTCTTTTCCGGCGGCAGGTGGCGCGCGGCAAAAGCGGCCAGCAAAAGGGCGTCCGCGCCAAAGCGCAGGCTGCCCTCAGGCTGCTCCAGCCCTCGCGGAAAGCGCCTCCGCGCTTCAATAATATGCTGAGACAGGGTTTTCTGCATGGTCTATCACACATCCGCAAGCCCGATTCCTCGCGCGGACTCACGGCTGAGGAAACGTGCGGGTTGCGGGAATGTTTGTATCCGCCGCCGCTCTGTTCAGGGCAAAACACAAAGCCCAGCGGTACGGCCTACTGTAGCGCGCCTGAAAACCCAGCGCAAAGGCATGGCGCACAGATCGTCTGTACACCATGCCCCGCAATATCACTGTGCGCGTGTCTCGCCCTGTATGAACGGCAGCGCAAACGCCCCACGCCGCTACAGCAGCGAACCGTCCCAGTTAAAGAGACTTTCACGCTTCATTTCGGGCAGGCTGGCTGGCGGATTCTCCAGCATATGGGCAAAGAAGCCGTATCCGGCTGCAGCCATTTCCTGGCGTTTGGCGGTAAGGTCCATGGGCCAGCCCGGATATATCCAGATATTGCCGCCATACTGCCGTGCCCAGAAAGGCTCGCCCATGGGGCTCAAAAAGGGTTCATTGGGCTTGACGCCCAGAAGGCCGAAGCGGCTGATGCCCACGGGCCAGAAGCCGGAAATCACCGCGCCAAGGGGCAGGGGACTCTGCTTGGGCAGGGCGAGCATTTCCTCGCGGGGCAGTTCCGGGCTGACAAAGGCTCCGGTAAAGCCCATACGGGCCAATACGCCCAGCGCAGCGGCATTGGCCGCATTGCAGAAGGGGCCAACAAGCAGGTCAGCGTCCTCGTCCAGAGCGTCGGGAAACATGCCGCGCTGCCACGGCTCATTGCAGACAAAGTGCCGCGCGCCGTCACGCCAGAGGCGGCTGACGCTGCGGCTCAAGGCTTCCTCATCGCCGGGCCACACCACGGGCGGCAGCCACCAGCAGATGCGCGAAACCATTGTGCGCGATATGTCCGCGCTGCGGGGCGACAACCAGAGCGCCTGCAACTGGTTTTTGCCGCCGCGCATCTCCTTGCCCTGCGGAATGGTGGAGCGAACGAACATGTCTGGCCGGGGCCTTGCCTTCACGGGCGCGGGCATGCGCGGGCTGGATTCCACAGCCTTGCTCTGGCGGCCCGGAAGCTGGTCAAGACGTGCCTGCCAGCCTTTGAGAATACGCATCAGTTCAGGCTCGCGCCTGTCGATAAGAAATACCGACGTACCCGCCTTGGGCGTTTTGTGCTTGGGCAGACGGATGATGAGGCTGCCGCCCTTGGGAATGCGCCGCGTAACGGGCAAGGTGGCATGCCAGCGTTCGTCTTCAACCCCCACGCGCAAATAATCCTGCGGCAGCAGTTCAAGGTGCGGTTTCAGCACCACGCTGCCGTCCTGCTCAATGCGGATTTTGCCCGCCATAAGGCCGGAACTGGTCTGACCTTCAGGAGAGGTGGGGATATTGTCCTTCTGCGGCAAAAAGCGCGCGCGCGTGGCGGGGCGGCCCAGAGCCATCTGCAAAATTTCCTCGGCGGTCTTGCGCGCCTTGGGGTCGCCGGGATTGTCACGCAGCATGCGGTAGGCCGTCACCACATGATAGACATAGTGCGGGCCTTTTTTACGGCCCTCAATTTTCCAGGAGACAAGATGGGGGATGTCCAGCAGGGTTTTGGCCAGCACGTCCAGCGAAAGATCAAGACAGGAGAACCAGCGGCCACTGTGTTCCTTGCGGCCCGGCGAGCGCAGCGATGCCTGCCTGCCGGAGCGGCGGCCCTGGGCAAAGGCTGTGGCTTCGTTGCGGCTGCGGAACTGGCTGTCGCGCCCGTCACGGCCGTCACGCCCATCGCGACTGTCACGGCCGGAGCCGCCCCTGCGGTCTTTGCGGGCAATATCCATGCGCGACTGTTCCTGACGGGCGCGGTCCATCTCCTCTCGTTCCGCATTGCGGACAAGCGCCTGGGCAGCGGGGCCGCCCTGGCGGTAGACCCTGCGGCAGGGCTGCACGCAGCGCCCGCGCAGGCCGCTTTTGCCGCCCATATAACTGGACCAGTAGCAGCGCCCGGAAACGCAGTAGCACAGCGCGCCGTGGATGAAGAGTTCAAGGTCAAGCCCCTCGGGGCAGGCCTCGCCCATGAGGCGGATTTCATCAATGGAAAGCTCGCGCGGCAGAATGACGCGGTTGGCCCCGAGTTTTTTGGCTTCCACAAGGGCGCCGGGATGCGTGACGTTGGCCAGGGTGGAAAGGGCCAGCTCGCCCGAAAAACCAGCCTGACGCGCCAGATCAATCATGGCGAGATCCTGCACGATGAGCCCGTCCACGCGGGCCTGGGTGGTCAGGCGCGAGATAAGGCGGTAGGCGGCGGCAGGCTCGTCAGGCTTGACCAGGGTGTTCATGGCCACATACACGCGTGCGCTTTCCGCATGGGCCAGGTCCGTGAGGCGCGAAAGTTCGGTCAGGCCGAAGTTTTCAGCCTGCATTCTGGCCGAGAAATGCTTGAGGCCCAGATAGATGGCGTCCGCCCCTGCGGCAAGGGCCGCCAAAAAGGAAGGAGTGTCGCCCGCGGGCGCGAGAATTTCGGGCCGGGCCGGAGTGGGGGCGTCAGTCATGATGGGAGTGTCGTTCATACGTTGTAATACTCTTTATACCATTCCACAAAACGGGCTATGCCTTCACGCAAGGGCGTTGCGGGCGAAAAACCGGTCAGGGCGGAGAGGTCGTTTATGTCGGCCCAGGTGGCCTGTACGTCGCCGGGCTGCATGGGCAGCATCTCCTTGCGCGCCTTCATGCCCAGGGCGTCTTCAAGGGTGGCGATGAAATCATTGAGTTCCACAGTGTGATTGTTGCCGATGTTGTATATGCGCCAGGGCGCGGAACTGGTCGCCGCATCGGGGGCGGCGGGGTCAAAGGTCGGGTCAGGGCCGGGGGCAAGAGGCAGCAGGCGTACAACGCCTTCCACTATGTCGTCAATATAGGTGAAGTCGCGCCGCATGTGTCCCTGGTTGAAGACCTTGATGGGTTCACCGCGCACAATGGCTGTGGTAAAAAGGTGCAGGGCCATGTCGGGCCGCCCCCAGGGGCCGTAGACGGTGAAAAACCGCAGACCGGTGCAGGGGATGCCGTACAAATGGCTGTAGGCATGCGCCATGAGTTCGTTGCTTTTCTTGGTAGCGGCATAGAGGCTGACGGGGTGGTCCACATTGTGCCGCACGGAATAGGGCTGGGCCGTGTTGAGGCCGTAGACCGAGGATGACGAGGCAAAGAGCAGGTGCCCGACCTTGTTCTGACGGCAGCCTTCGAGAATGTGCCCAAAGCCCACAAGGTTGGCGCTCAGGTAGGATTCAGGATTGATCAGACTGTAGCGCACGCCCGCCTGTGCGGCCAGGTTTACCACATGGCTGAAGCCCTCGCGGGCAAAAAGCGCGGCCATCTTGGGCCCGTCGGCCATATCGAGAAGCTCAAAACGAAAGTTCCCGGCCTGTGGCAAGGCGGCCAGTTGGGTCAGACGGTCTTTTTTCAGCTGCACGTCATAGTAATCATTGCAGTTGTCAATGCCCACAACGCTGTGCCCGTGGGCCAGCAGGCGCGCGGTCAGATGATATCCGATGAATCCTGCCGCGCCAGTAACCAGAACGTGCATACACCACTCCTGAAGTTGTCTGCGGACAAAGTAAGACAGATGCCGCTTGTGAGCAAGCAGCGGACGCGCGGACAGACGCTTTTGCGCGCGCAATGCCGGGTATGGACTTGCGGGATGGGCTGCGGCAAAGTATGCTGCGCAACCAGAGGTAAGCATGCAGACAGACGAAAAAAAAGAGCGCCAGTCAACAGTTTTCAGCGGATCGGGCGGCAAGGCGGAAAGCGGTTCCGCCAGGAAGCGCCCCGTGTCCGGACAGCCGTGGTATGCGGGGCAGTACAAAGACGCCCTTATATACCTTATGATCGCCATTTTCTTTGTGGAACTGGTGGTCGGCGGCGTAGCCTTTTTTTATGGCGTCATGCATGCCGCCCCCGACGTGCCGGGCGGCCCGCCGCTGGCGCGCTTTCCCTGGCTTGGCTGGGCGCTGGCCGCTGTTCTCGCTCCTGTGGGGCTCATACTCATAGTGCATCTTGCCGGAACCTGGGTTTCGCGTTTTCTTGGGCGTGAGGCCCGCGATCTGGGTGGCGCGGATGGCGGAGGCCCCGCTGGCGCTTCCAGCGACGCGGATCAGGTGCCCGAACGTCTGCAACGCTTTTACGCCATTATCCGCAACGCGCCCACGGTGGTCGTACTGTTGGGCATTCTGCTGCTCGGCGCGGCGCTCTTTTTTGTGGACGGTGCTTTTACGGCGCTCGTGGGGCTGGGCCAGTTGCTTACGCCCTATATCCCCTGGATTGCGGGCAGCCTGGCGGCCATGATCGCCGTGTGCTACCTTGTGCACCGCCTTTTTGTGTATCGCCATCATCGCATGCAGCAGGAGTTCGCCTACCGCCGCGAGGTGCTGGAGCGCACGGGTATTGTGCTGGTGGACAAGAACTGTATTCCCCTGCCGCAAAGCGAGGAGCAGCGCCTTGCCCTGGGTGAGGCGCGCGTGGTGGACGCGCAGGCGGCACTGCCCCCCGTGATTGACGCGGATGCGCAGGCAGCGCCGCCATCAGGCCCGAACGCATCGGGCCCGAACGCATCGGGAACTGACGCGAACGGGGGGAACACGAACGGGTCAAATGTGTCAGAACCTGGCGCATCCGGCGGCATTATTGCTGATGAAGAAATAACAGACGCTGTAATTATTACGCCTGAAAAGCCTGCAAGCAGGTCTGATGACGGCGCGGTGGCAGGAAAGAACTGACTGGCGCATAAATTTTTGTATACATTCGGGAAACCGGGTAAAGCGACGTTTTGAACGTAGGCTTTACCCGGTTTTTTTGATTTTCAATTTGAGGTTTGTTTTTGTGTTTCGTGGGGGCTGGTGCTCTGAAGAAAGCAAAGCAGGGTTTGTCCTTACAGGTTATGTGCTTTGTTTGCGTGGCAGAATTCTGGGGAGGCATGCTTAATCTGCTGTTTTTTAACGCAAGAAAAAGATCATGCCCAAGCCCGAATCATTTGGCAGTTCTTCAGCTAACCAGGCGTCTCCTGTCCTCTCATTCAACGCGAACCTGCACGCTGGCATTGCGCGGCGCGGAGGGAGATCACCGAGCGAAGCGAGGAAGCTCCCGGAGCAGAGGGCGCGCAGCTCTCGCGGAATGGTGTGATATGGAAGGCCTTTGAAGGCTCACCCGTGGGAGTGGAGAGATGCGACAAACCCAGCGGGGTCGTCCGGGGGGAGTGCAGAGGGGGCCTCGGAGGGGCGGCAGCCCCTAACAGGCCCCCATCTGCCGCTCGCCGCGTAGGCGGCCCAAACAAAAGAAAAAGGAAAGCTCCCGTGCCCGCAGGGCACAATGCCGCCCTCTCAAAGGACAGGCCCGGCTTTACTCTCTTGAAGCGCCCGCCGCGCAGGCTGGCCCAAACTAAAATAAAGAAAAGCCCACGTGTCCGCAGGACACAGAGAACTCCTCTCAACGGACAAGCCCAGCTTCATTGCCCATGCCCAAAGTTCAGCCCACTTGTTACAACGAGCCTTTCCTTAACAACCAGCCGTCACTCCAAAGACTTTCCACAGCCAATGCAACGCCTCCAAAACGCTCATTCAACGCGAACCTGCACGCTGGCATTGCGCGGCGCGGAGGGAGATCACCGAGCGAAGCGAGGAAGCTCCCGGAGCAGAGGGCGCGCAGCTCTCGCGGAATGGTGTGATATGGAAGGCCTTTGAAGGCTCACCCGTGGGAGTGGAGAGATGCGACAAACCCAGCGGGGTCGTCCGGGGGGAGTGCAGAGGGGGCCTCGGAGGGGCGGCAGCCCCTAACAGGCCCCCATCTGCCGCCCGCCGCGCAGGCGGCCCAAACTAAATAACTGAAAAGCTCCGTGCGCAGGGCACAATGCCACCCTCTCAAAGGACAGGCCCGGCTTTACTCTCTTGAAGCGCCCGCCGCGCAGGCTGGCCCAAACTAAAATAAAGAAAAGCCCCCGTGTCCGCAGGACACAGAGAACTCCTCTCAAAGGACAAGCCTGCTTTATTCTTACTGAAGTGCCTACTGCGAAAGCCCATCTGCCGCCCGCCGCGCAGGCGGCCCAAACTAAATAACTGAAAAGCCCCCGTGTCCGCAGGGCACATATGCCCACTCTCAAAGGACAGGCCGGATTTCTATGCTCATAGAGTCCCCGCCGCGCAGACGACCCAAGCGAAGAACCCTCCCCTAAGGGCGTGTCATCCCTTGATGGCACTATTTACAGCTTCGCCACGTCTCCCAATCCGCGCTGTTCCAGAGCCAGATCCGCCAAGGCGTTCACGCAGGCCGCCGCCACGGCCGATCCGCCCTTGCGCCCCAGCAGGGTAAAGTGCGGCCAAGGGCTGCGGCGCAGCAGTTCCTTGGACTGCGCCGCGTTCACAAAACCCACGGGCATGCCCACGATGAGGGCCGGGGGCGGCGCGCCCCTATCAAGCACGTCCAGCAGCCCCAGCAGGGCCGTGGGGGCGTTGCCGATAACCATGATATGCCCGCTCATCTGTCCGGCCAGGGATTCCAACCCGGCGCGGGAGCGCGTGGTGTTTTTGGCGCGGGCAAGTTCGTCCAGCCCCGGCAGGGCCATGATGGGCGTGACCGTGACACCCAGAGGCGTCAGGCGGCGCATGGGCAGTCCGGCGGCGGCCATGCGCGTGTCGGTGTATACCGTGCAGCCGCGCAAAAGGGCAGTCACGCCAGCCTCAAGGCCTGCGGCGCTCAATCTGAGGTCGCCCAGGATATCCGTATCGCCAAGGGTGTGGATGCAGCGGCGGGCCACCTGCCAGAGCGGGCCTTCAAAAGGGCGCGGCGGCGGCAGTTCCTGATCGATGATGGCAAAGGAACGGCTTTCAATATCCTGCGGGGTGCAGGCGGAATCCAGTTCCACTGAAGTAGTGTGCGTCATGTTGAGCCTTGGCAGGCCGGGAGTAAATCCGGCCGCGTAGTTGGAGCATTTTCATTTTGAACTTGCTCAGGAACTGCGTGGGGGCGTGGCCGTTTTAAGCCAGGCCCGCCAGAAGGTGCGTGAACCCTCAGGGTAGCAATGCAGCCAGGTTCCGGCAACTGAGCCGTAGCGGCAACCCTCCTGGCGCAACAAAACTCCCTTGCTGTCGTGCAGCTGCCAGAGGGGCGCGCAGCGCGGGGGCAGCGGCCCGTCATTCTCACGGGCATAGTGGAATTCGTGCCCGCGCACCCAAAGGGGTTTGGAGCCGGGTTTGGAGCCAGGTTTGGAGCCAGGTTTGGAGCGGGTCTGGCCTGCGACAGGTGTTTTCAGGCGTTCAGCGCGTTCGGGCCAGCCGGGCAGGGCCAAGGCGGCACGATAGCCCAGAGCCGATCTGGTTTTGCCAAGAACGCAGTGCAGGGGCAAAAGCCCGGCCATGGCGTATTCCCGCAGTTCTGGCTGGCCCTCCAGACGCAGAGAGCGCATGAGGTAGATATAGCCGCCGCATTCGCCGTAGATGGGCAGGTTTTTCTGCGCCAGCGCCCGCAAGCGCCGCAGCATGGGCAGATTGGCCCCAAGCTCTTCGGCGTGCAGTTCAGGATAGCCGCCGGGAAAATAGAGTCCGGTGCATCCCTGCGGCGGCGCGGCATCGCGCAGGGGAGAAAAGGGCACAACGTCCGCGCCAAGTTCCGTCAGCAGGGCAGGCAGATCGGCGTAGCAGAAGCTGAAGGCAGCGTCCCAGGCCATACCGATGAGGGGACGGGGCGCGCCCCGCGTCGTTCGCGCTTTTGTGGCCGCAATCGTGGCAAGGCCAGGGGCGAACAGGCTTGCCGCATCCTGGTGAAGTTCTTGATCGTCTGCCTGTATTGCGGAGTTGCGGATAGTCGCTGCGCCCGGCTGGCACGGCGGAAAAAACCGGCTTGTCAGGGCGGCCTCAGGCGTGTCCGCGAGGGGGGCTGCAATGGCCCGGCTTGCCGTGGAGGGCGTTGTGCCACTCGCCGTCCCTCGGGATGGAGCGCCAGCAACTCCGGCCCGTTTGAGCAGGGCGTCCAGGCGGCAATGGTCTTCAAGCCAGTTGGTCAGCGCTGCCCTGTCCAGTGCGGGCAGGGCTTCGCGGGCCTCCACAAGGCCGAGGTGTCGTGATTGCAGTTCGGGCGCGCCTTGGCGGGGCAGCAGGCCCAACAGCGGGACGTTGTCTGATTTTTCCAGCGGTTTCAGGGCGTCGGCAATGATTTGGGCATGGCGCTGGCTGCCTATATGGGTGCAGACAATGCCCAGAAAGCGCGGTGGCGTGCTTTTGGCGTTGAGCCATTGGGGTTTATGACGCAGATAGCCTTCCACCAGGGCGGCCACGGACTGTCCAAGTCCGGCAGCGCTGCACACCAGAAGGATGGGCAAATCTAGCAGTGCCGCCAGATGGGCTGTGCTGCCAGCCCCGGCGTGCCCGCCGTCGTACAGACCCATGGCGCCTTCAACCAGCAGCAGGTCAGGGGCGCGGTCTGTGCCGGAGGGACTTGCCGCCATGCGCTCGAATACGGTTTGCAGGCCCTTGGGCAGACCTTTGCCGCCTGTGAAGGGTTTTTCGGCGGGGGTCGCGGGAGCCTGACGGCACATCCAGGCATCCAGATTGGCGGCGGGCTGACCCGTTATAGCGGCGTGAAAGGCGGCGTCTATGTAATCAGGCCCGGTTTTGGCGGCGCGTACGGCAAGACCGCGAGAGGCCAGGGCGCACAGAAGGGCCAGAGTGACTGTGGTCTTGCCCGTATTGCTGCCCGTACCGCCAATGACGATGCCAGGTATGCGCTGCTGTGCGTTATGCATGAAGCCTCGGGGATGCGTGCCAGATCTGGAGTGCGGCCACTGGCGCTGTGGTTGACGTTACTCCTGCGAGGGGTCGCAAGGAGGGCACGAAGGGCAGAGCAGGCGCAATGAGGCGGGCAGGCGCGAATCTCCGGCGACTGCACGAGCAGACGCCCGCTGTGGCGGCGAAAAGGCTATCTCTTTGCGCCAGCCAGCGCCGTGACGGGCGCGTTTTGGTCGTTGAGAAAGCAATTCTCAGCGTTTATTTGCCCTCGAAGGAGCAACACACCGAAATTTTATTAAAAATTCCATCAAAAGCAAAAATCACCCATGCCCGGCTGAACCAGCACTAAGAGTTTTAGGGGGAGGGGGTGTGGGGGAGGAGACCCTTTTGCAAAAGGGTCCCTCCCCCACAAAGCCTTTCCTCTCCTCCCCTAACTTCCAGCTTTCAGCGTTGTCGCAGGGCTTCGGCTATGATGGCGGCGTCTTCCTGGGGTCGGGCCTTGAGGCCAAGCTCGGCATGGCCGCCGGAGCAGATGAAGCCTTGCGGCCCCAGTTCGAGAAATCCTGCGGAGAGCACCTGTCCGTAAGGCAGTTGTTCGCGCATGTCCACATGGTCCACCCGCCGGGGAAAGATAAAGGGCACGGCCTGACCGGAAAAGTCTTCAACTATGAGGTATTTCACGAGGCCTCCTCAGCGGTTCTGGCCTTTGCGCCGGTTTTGCAGGTACTGGCGCACGGCCTTGTTATGGTCCGCAAGGTTGGTTGAAAAAACGTGTTCACCGCCATCGGTGACAGCCACAAAATAAAGAAAATCGTGCTGTTCCGGCTTGATGGCGGCCTTGAGGGCGGCCATGCCGAAGGAGCAGATGGGCCCCGGCGGCAGGCCGGGCCGTTGGTAGGTATTGTACAGATTGTTGGGATCATCCAGGTGGGCGCGGCGCAGGTTGCCGTCAAAATTGGGGCCAAGGCCGTAGATGACGGTGGGGTCGGCCTGAAGGATCATGTCACGGGCGAGGCGGTTCTTGTACACGCCAGCCACGCGGGGGCGCTCGGCTTCAATGGCGGTTTCTTTTTCAACCACCGAGGCAAGGATCATCCAGGTTTTCAGTTGGTCCACGGGGGGCTTGGTTCCGTTGGGCCATACGGGAGCGGCCTTGCGCCAGAAGTTGTCCACCAGCCGTCCTGTCACGCTGCGGGTCTGGGCCATATCCGGCTCATCCCCTTTTTTCAGCAGATAGGTGTCGGGCATGAGAAAGCCCTCGGCCGTGGCAAAGGGGATGCCGTAGTGGCGCAGAAAGTCCGGGTCCATGATCACTTTGCGAAAGTCGTCAAAGCGCACGAGGCCGGCTTCTTCCAGCAGTTTGCCCGTCTGCCACCAGGTGAGGCCCTCGGGCACGGTTATGCGAAAAAGCACGGGCTGGCCATTGACCAGCATGTCCAGCACCTTTTCTGGCGTCCAGCCGGAATTGAGGGCAAAACGGCCAGCCTGGAGGCGGCTGTCCCACTCCTTGTAGCGGGCCAGCAGGCGGAACTTGCGGGCATCGGTAATAACGCCCTTTTGCTCAAGGGCCGTGGCCACCTGGGCGAAATGCGCGCCGGGCGTCACGTCAAAAAGCACTTCCTGCCCTTCGCTTTGGGGGGCGGTGTTCAGAAAGGTATGGGCCTCGTAGGCAAGCCAGCCGCCGCCAGCAAGGGCCAGCAGCAACAGCAGTCCAAGCAGGCGAAGAAATGTTTTCATGCGGGACTCCGCTCTTGCGGGGCAAGGGAAAGAAAGGACGAGAGAATACGCACGGCGGCCTGCTGGTCGAGAACGGCCTTGCGCTTGCGCATTTTCAGGCCAGCCTCGCGCAGATCCGCCCAGGCTTCTTCCGAGCTCAACTCCTCAAGCATATAAAAGAACGGCAGGGGTACGCGGCGCTTGAGGCGCTGGGTTACGTTGCGTACCTGCCGGGTGATCAGGCTTTCTTCCCCATCCTGTGTGAGGGGAAGCCCCATCACCACGCCTTGTGCCCCGGTTTCAATGATTTTTTCCGCCAGGGCGGCCAGAAACAGCTTGCGGTCGGCATAGTCTTGCAGGCGCAGGGTTGCCAGGGGAAAAGCCATGCGCCCGTCAGGGTCTGACACGGCCAGGCCCGTGCGGGCCAGGCCGTAGTCCACACTCACAAACTTCAATTACAGCCCCATTTTCTCGCGCACAAGGGCCATGGTCTGGCTTGCAAAGGCGCGGGCGCGTTCATTGCCGTGCGCGAGGATCTCGTCCACCCGCGCCGGGTTGGCGTCCAGAACGGAGCGGCGTTCCTGAAGGGGCGTGAGGAAGGTTTCAAGGTTCTTGAGAAAAATCTTTTTGCAGTCCACACAGCCCAGGGTGGCCCCTGTGCAGCCCTTGCGAATGTCGGCCTGTTCCTCCGGGCTGCTCAGCAGCACATGGTAGGGGAAGAGGTTACAGACATCGGGGTTGCCCGGATCGGATTTGCGCAGGCGGGCCTGGTCAGTGAACATGCCGCGCACTTTTTCCTGAATGTCCGCCATGCGGTCGGACAGGAAGATGCCGTTGTTGTAGCTTTTGGACATCTTGCGGCCGTCAAGACCGGGGCATTTGGCAGCGGGGGTCAGCATGGCCTTGGGTTCGGGCAGAAGCTCGCCGCCGTAGAGATAGTTGAAGCGGCGGGCAATCTCGCGCGTCATTTCCATATGGGGCAACTGGTCTTCGCCCACGGGCACGCCGTGGGGGCGGTACATGAGAATGTCGGCCGCCATGAGCACAGGATAGCACAAAAAGCCCGCGTTGCCGAGGTCCTTGTTGCTGATCTGCTGCTGCTGTTCCTTGTAGGTGGGGTTGCGCTCAAGCCACGACACCGGCGTGAACATGGAGAGCAGCAGGGAGAGCTCCGCGTGTTCCTTCACTTCGGACTGACGGAAGATAACGCATTTTTCGGGATCAAGGCCAGCGCCCACCCAGTCCTTGACCATCTCGCGGATGTTCGTGCGGATATTGGACGGGTCGGCGTAATCGCTGGTGAGGGCGTGCCAGTCGGCCACAAAAAAATAAGCTTCTTCAGTGTATTGCAGTTCCACCCAGTTCTTCAACACGCCGAAGTAGTGGCCAAGGTGCAGGGGGCCGGTGGGCCGCATGCCGGAAACAGTGCGCAGTTCTTTGCTCATGTGAGACAGTCCTTATGAAATTACAGAATGCCAAGCAGGGTCAGCAGACCACGGGCGCTGCCGCCCACCAGCGGGCCCAGCACCGTGCCCAGCAGGCCGGTGAACAGCAGGCCCAAAAGAATGAGAAAACCAAAGCGCTCGATGCTCAGATAGCGCAGCGCCGCGTTTAAAGGAAGAAAATAGGCCACAACCTTGCTGCCGTCCAGCGGAGGAATGGGCAGCAGATTAAGCCAGCCCAGGCCGAAATTGATGATGACCCCTGCCTGCATGGACTTGAGCGCAAAGATGTAGAGGCTGCTGTGTTGCCACTCCACCGGCGGAAAAACGTTCAGGGTCAGCCATAGCAGAACGCCGAATATGCCCGCCAGGATAAAGTTGGTCAGCGGGCCGGCCAGGGCAACCAGCATCATGTCCTTGGCGGGATTGCGAAAATAGCGCGGATTGACGGGCACGGGTTTGGCCCAGCCAAAGACAAAGGAGCCGGAAAGGCTCGTGAGGCCGAAGACCAGC
Source organism: Desulfovibrio sp. (assembly GCF_034006445.1). Taxonomy (NCBI): domain Bacteria; kingdom Pseudomonadati; phylum Thermodesulfobacteriota; class Desulfovibrionia; order Desulfovibrionales; family Desulfovibrionaceae; genus Desulfovibrio; species Desulfovibrio sp. Next base: position 172,609 of record NZ_JAVESS010000003.1, read on the forward strand.
AGTCCCGTGGGGTCGATGTGCGGAAGGGGGTTGAGGGTCAGGCGTCCCATCATGCGGGCCGTGGGGTCGCCACAGCGCGAGGCCACCCATCCGTGGGCCACTTCGTGCAGAATAATGCCCAGAAGAGCGGGTACCGCCGCGATGGACAGCGTGCTCAGGGCTTGGGATATATCTAGATTGAACATTGTTGGCGGGTACCATTTTCCCTGCGGCGGGGCAACAGCTTTTGCCTGCGCCGGTAAGAGTGCGGCCTGCCCAGAAGTTTGCGCCAGGCGGGGTTTAGAGCAATGTAAAAGTTACAGTGCTCTTATTGTGCTCTGGCGGCTGCGTGAGCAGTCGCAGCAAGAGCGGGCTATCCCGAAGAAGCCACCTTGCGGACAAGCACCTCGTCGCCGGGCCAGATATGCCTGTCAGGCGTGAGCAGCTCGCCGTTGCGGGCCACAAGGGCCGTCTCTTCCGCAAGGCCCAGTGCCGCGAGCAGCTGGCGCGAGGTTTTGGGCCTGGGCAGGGAGAGATACTTTTCTTCAGGCTGCAGCAGCACAACGATGCGGGACCCCGTGTGTTCGGGCTTGATTACCTTGCAGTGGGCGGGAATTTCCACAGGAGCGCGGAGGGGCCGTTGCTGGTCGTCTTGTGGGGTCGCTTGCATTTCCGTCATGGTTTCTCCTTGTCGGCTCGTGGACTACAAATATTCTTCAAGCAGTGTGCAGGTGTCGCATATCAGGGGAACGCATACTGTGGTGAACAGCTTTTTTTCCTTGATGACGGCGAGCTGTTGCGGATCGGTAAGGTCATGCCCCAGAACGCCACGGCACTCGATGCTGCCGTTGGCAGCGGCAAAGGCCGCCATAAAGGCGTCGCGACGGGCGTTGAGGCTCTGCTTTTGTTCACGGCTGCATGGCCCGGCGACGCCGTGCGCAAGGCCGATAGCCATGAGCGCCCCGGTGACGCAGCCACAGGTGTCTGCCTGCCCCATGCCCGAACCAAAACAGGCGGCCACGCGCAGGGCGTCTTTTTCCGGCAGGCCGAAGCGTTCCGAAAAATGGCTCAGCACCAGCTGGGCGCAAACGATGCCCGTATTGAAACCGTTCTGAACCGCATCAATATCCATTTTTTTGCACACTGGCGACTCCTGTCCGGTGGTTTTGGCGCTTTTAGGGAAGCTCTGAGTAAAGAGCCTCCTGGAAACGCGCTGGTATTTCCTTTGGCAAGGCGCGATCTTTTTTCAAGCAGGAGTGGACTCTTCCGTCCTCGACCGTTTCAAAAAAAGTGAAGCAAGTCCGCCAAACGAAATAAATCAGCGTTTCTTTAGAGCATTTAACACTTGAAATGCTCGCGTACGGCAGGCAAAAGCCCGCCTGCTCGCATTTCGTGGCAAGGATTTTTCAGAAAAATCCTTGCAGAGCATTTAACTCATTTCATTCGTAAACTGCTCTAGGCGCTGGCATAGTAATAGATGATGGTTACAATCGTCATGCTGACCGCACGCAGCCCCTGATTTGCCAGAATGAGGCGCAGGGCGAGGGCAGGACGAAAAAAGCCGGAATACGAAGGCAGTTGATGCCGTATGCCACGCATGGGCGTGGACAGGATATTGCCCACCATCAGGGCCAGCACCACATCGCGTGGCGAGAGGCCGCCCGTTTGCAGCACACTGCCCGCCGCGCCAAGGGCCGCGCCCAGTTCCGCCGCCAGGTGCAGCACGATAATGCCCATGGCCTGCGGTTTCAAAAAAGAGAGCCAGGACATGTGCTGCGACAGCCATTGCTCGGCCAGGGCAAAGTAGCCGAACTGCTGCAAGAGATACATAAGCACGTAGATGGGCGCGGTAAAGTACACAAGTTTGGGCAGGCGGCGCATAAAGCGCTTCCATGCCTTGCGCAGCGCGGCGTTCCAGTCGGTGCGCTCGCTGCTTTCGGCCTTGCAGGCTGTACAGCCCGGAGGCGGCGGCGGCAGGATGCGCCGCGCCAGCACCACGGTAAAGGCCGTGCGGCCCACGGCGGCCACCAGGGTAAGCCCCACGTATACCACGGCAGGCATGCCCAGCACGGGCCAGGTAAGCAGAAAGATGGTGGGCGTGTGTACCATGTAGGCGGGCAGGCTGTTGAAGAGGTTTGCCAGCATGAGTTCCTTGCCGGAAAGCTCGCCCATATTGTGGCTGTCCGACAAAAGGCCGTTGGCGGCCGCCGGAGAGACAAAGGCCAGCGAAAAACTGGCCCCGGCCACTTCACGCAGATGGGCCAGACGTGCCAGGGGGGCAGCCAGGCGGGCCAGGTGGCGCGTCCAGCGCAGAGCCTCAAGCACATTGGCTATGAGCAGGCCAGCGGCCATGCCCATGAGCAGACGCAAGAGCGGCCAGCCAAGGGCATGCCAGAGCGCGGGCAAAGAAAACGCGGTTTCTGCGGAAAAAGGTTGAACTGGCATGGCGTTGCGGTATTGCGTTTTACGCTGCGGCGGTTAGGGTTTGTAGCCTGTATCCTGAGGCAGGTCGCGCCGACAGGCCTGGGCGCGGGCCAGAATGTCACAGCGTTCGTTTTCAGGGTGTCCGGCGTGGCCCTTGAGCCAGTGGAAGGTCACCTTGTGCTGCTTCAAGAGCGGCAGCATGCGCTGCCACATATCTACGTTGAGCACGGGTTTTTTATCGGATTTGATCCAGTTTTTTTTCACCCATCCCCACAGCCAGCCCTTGCTCACGCTGTCGCAGACATAGCGCGAATCCGTGTACAGATCCACAAGACAGGGGTTTTTGAGCAGGAGCAGCGCCTCGATAACGGCCAGCATTTCCATGCGATTGTTGGTGGTCAGGGCATAGCCGCCGGAAAATTCCTTGCGGTAGTCCTCGTCGTCCAGTTTGAGAATGGCCGCCCAGCCGCCGGGGCCAGGATTGCCGAGGCAGGAGCCGTCGGTATGGATGGTCACTTTTTGCATTGTATTCCTTGGCTTGTCTGGCAGCGGCGCAGGCCTTGCCGTCTTTTATCATTGCTATGCGGAAAACCCGGAAGTAGTGGCCCTGAAGCCTTGGCTTCTTGTGCCCAGAGAACCCGGCATTGCGGATCAGCGCCGACACGGGCGCAGCATACACGGCATGGGGAAGGTGGGCAATGCGGCTGTGAACGGCAAACGCGCACCGCCTTTACGGCCTTTCTGCGCAACGGGCTTGCAACGCGGAGGCTAACAACGCGGAGGCCAGAGCCGACGCAAGACGTTCGCGCATAAATAAAATGACCGAAGCAAAGCTCCGGTCATGACGCAGGGACGCGGCGGGCAGCCGCCCCGTGCGTGTGCTGGTGAGCCACGCTCGCCAGCAAATATAGGTGGAGCCATGCGCTCCGGTTGACCCGCAGGCAAAGGCCCATGCCCTGCCCGTGACACGATCAGGGTAACACAGAAATGCTTGACGTTTCAACGCTGTCAGTGTGCCGAAAAATGTGATTTTGGCATAATCCAGGCTGCGCGGCGTCGTCTGCCCACGCAGCCGTCCCCTTCAGAGCAGAACACGCCCCAGAGCGGATATCCCTTTGAGGTGGTGTATTACCAAAAGGGCACAGCCTCTGCCCCTCTCATCAGATCAGAACACTCGTTGTGTCATCCCAAACAATAAAAGTTTTTGGGGGTGGGGGTGTGGGGGAGGAGACCCTTTTACAAAAGGGTCCCTCCCCCACAGAGCATTTCTATCCGAAAACGGCCTGGGCAATGTCGCAGTAAGCACTGAGAAACGCGCAGTTATTTCGTTTGGCAAGGCGCGCTCTTTTTTTGAAACAGGAGTGGACTCTTCCGTCCTCGACTGTTTCAAAAAAAGTGAAGCAACGACGCCAAACGGAATAAATCAGCGTTTCCCTAGTAGCGGTAGTGATCGGACTTGTAGGGGCCGTCCACATTGACGTTGATGTAGTCGGCCTGTTCCTGGGTGAGCCTGGTCAGCTTGACGCCAAGGCGGCCGAGGTGCAGGCGGGCCACTTCTTCGTCCAGTTCCTTGGGCAGGGTGTAGACCTTGTTTTCCAGCTTTTCGGTAGCCAGTTTGATCTGGGCCAGGGTCTGGTTGGTGAAGCTGTTGGACATGACAAAGCTGGCGTGGCCAGTGGCGCAGCCCAGGTTGACCAGGCGGCCTTCAGCCAGCACAACGATGCTGCGACCGGATTTGAGGGTCCACTTGTCCACCTGCGGCTTGATGTTGAGGCAGGTGATGCCGGGCGTGTTTTCAAGGTAGGTCATTTCGATTTCATTATCGAAGTGTCCGATATTGCACACAATGGCCTCGTCCTTCATGCCTTCCATATGCTTGCCGGTGATGACGTGGTAGTTGCCCGTGCAGGTGACGTAGATGTCGCCCTGGGCCAGCGCGTCTTCAATGGTGGTGACTTCATAGCCTTCCATGGCGGCCTGAAGGGCGCAGATGGGGTCGATTTCCGTCACCAGCACGCGCGCGCCGAAGCCGCGCATGGACTGGGCGCAGCCCTTGCCCACGTCGCCGTAGCCGACAACCACAACCACCTTGCCCGCGATCATGACGTCAGTGGCGCGCTTGATGCCGTCGGCCAGGGATTCGCGGCAGCCGTACAGGTTGTCGAACTTGGACTTGGTCACGGCGTCATTGACGTTGATGGCCGGGAACAGCAGTTTGCCTGCGGCTTCCAGCTGATAGAGGCGGTGCACGCCGGTGGTGGTTTCTTCCGAAACGCCCTTCATTTTTGCAGCCACCTTGTGCCAGTGCTGCGGATCTTCCTTGAGGCGCAGCTTGAGGCGGTCAAGAATGCACTGCAGTTCCTTGTTGTCGGTCTTTTCATCAAGGATGGCGGGGTTGTTCTCAGCTTCGACGCCCTTGTGGATAAGCAGGGTAGCGTCGCCGCCGTCGTCCACGATAAGGTCGGGGCCGCTGCCGTCGGGCCAGGTCAGCGCCATTTCGGTGCACCACCAGTAGTCCTCAAGGGTTTCGCCCTTCCAGGCAAAAACCTTGGCCATGCCCAGGTCGACAATGGCGGAGGCGGCATGATCCTGCGTGGAGAAAATGTTGCAGGAAGCCCAGCGAATATCCGCGCCCAGAGCGTGCAGGGTCTGGATAAGCATGGCCGTCTGTATGGTCATGTGCAGGGAGCCCGTCACCTTGAGGCCTTTGAGGGGCTTGCTGGGGCCGTATTTTTTGATGCATTCCATAAGGCCGGGAACTTCCCGCTCGGAAAGCTGCATTTCTTTTTTGCCGAAATCCGCCAGGGCCATGTCGGCAACCTTGTGCGCAAGGCTCAGGTCAAGAGCTTTGGTCATGATATCTCCTATCCTTTGAAGTATTTTGAGTGCGTTGATGATCGTGCGGGGGACGTTGTGCGTCCGCTTCACGTGCGCGGGGGGTGGCTGGCCTCGGCTGTGAGAAGCAGCAGGGTCAGGCCGCGATCCACTGGCTGCCGTGTACAGGACAGCGTGCTGAAGCCGACTGTTTTGAGGTCGGCGGTCAGGCTGTCCTCTTCAAAGCCAAGCCAGCGGTCGCCATAGCGGTTGCGCATGGTTTCGTCGGTATGGCGCAGAAAGTCCGCCACAAAAAGACGGCCGCCGGGCGCCATGATGCGGCGTATCTCACGCAGGCCGAGTATGGGGTCGGAAAGATGGTGCAACACAAGGTTGATGCAGGCGAAATCCGCCTCCTGATCGCGCAGGGGCAAATGGCTCAGTTCGCCGATGCGCAGGGATACGCGGTCGGCAGCGAGGTCTTCGGGCGTGAAGCGGCGGCGGCAGATTTCAAGCATGCGCGCGGAACCGTCCACGCCAATGACCCCCTGGGACAGCGGCAGCATGCGCGCCAGCACGGCCCCTGTGCCGCAGCCAAGGTCAACCGCTGTGCCGCAGTTTTGCGGTACTGCGGCGCACACGGCGGCGGGCAGGTCAAAGGCTCCGAGAACTTCGCGGTTGAGTTCGTCCCAGTCTTCCGCAATGGCGTTGAAGAACTGGCGGGTCTTGAGGGCGCGTTCTTCCAGCATTTGCGCGGCCATGTTCAGGTCTGCCCGCATGGCGGCGTCCGCCTGGATGAAGGGGCTGATGGCGCGCAAAAATTCCCGCTCGTCACCGCTGCGGGGCGCTGCGTAAAATACCCAGAGGCCGTCGCGCCGCGACGTGAGCAGACCAGCTTCAGTCAGAATCTTGAGATGCCGCGATACCCGCGACTGCCCCATGTCCAGAATGCGCACCAGTTCGTTGACCGACAACTCGTAATGCAGCAAAATGTGAACAAGGCGGAGCCGCGTTTCGTCTGAAAGAGCTTTAAAATAGAGAAGTGCCATTTGTTTACCCGTAGTAAATCAACTTATGCTGATGCAAATATCAATGTATCCGTATATAGTCAACAAGGGCTGGCCGGGCCGAAGCGCTGGCGGGCCGGTATCCCCCCATATAGTGTCCTTGCGCGGCGGAAAAAGTCATGACTCCCAAAGTGTTTCGTAAAAAAAATAAATATGCCGAGCCAGTGGCGGCAAGCGAGGTTATGGCCGCGGTCATGACCGGGCTTGGCGTGGACGTGGAGCAGGCGCAGGCCAGGAGTCGCCTCGGGCATTTGTGGCAGAACTGGAACATGGTCATGGGCGAAGATCTGGCCCCCCTGGCGCGCCCCCTGGGGCATCACCGCGATATGCTGCTTATCGGCGCGGAAGACGCCATGCTGGCGCAGGAACTGCACCTCATGAGCGGGGAACTGCTGGAGCGCGTCAATGCCTTTATGGAGACGCCCTTTTTCAATGGCGTGAAGGTCTCGCTGCTTATGGGCAAGTCGGGGCTGGACGTAACGGCCTGCAACCCCCTGCCGGATGAAGATATGGGCTGGCGCGCCCCCAGGGCCGTTATTCCTGATCCCGTGCAGGCCAGCGGCGTTTTTCTGGCGGAAATGACCCCGGATTCACCCGTGGCGCGGGCGTACTCCCGCTTTGTGGAGCGCCGGGCCCGCAACAAGGGCTGAAGACTGGCCCCAGGCAGCTGCGCGCGTACTTATGCGAGTAATTTTACGCACGTAACCCGCGAGCAACCGTGCGAGCAACCACGCGAGTAACCGCGCGAGCATTCAGAATCAGAGCTGGCAGGGTCAAAGCCGGCAGGATTTTGAATGGGCCAGATTTGAGCAGGCAGGAATCGAGCAGACAAAAAACCGCAATGCGACAAAATAGTGCCCCGTGCCTGTGTGCGGGGCACTATTTTGTCATGTCAGGCTCTTCGGCAACCTCGTCTTCCCCCCTGTTTTTCCCACAGCGAAATGCTATGTTTTCGGGTGACGCGAGCTTGCCGTCCCTTGCGTGTGTTTCATGAAAAAATCGTGTGAACCGCAAGATTGTTTAAAGAAAGTTTAGTTTAAAAATCAAAATATATTAGTAAGATGTAGTATAGACCATTTTTTTCTTCATGCGATTTTGTTGTTTGCTTGCTGCTATTATTGACAACAGTTTGCATGCAGTGCTAGCTTTCAAAAAGCGTTACTCGCCTACGCATAAATGGCGGGCAAGAGCTCGCGGAGGATTGAATGAACGTGCAGAAAATAATGGAAGACATTTGTCTGAAGCACGATAACGGCAACGACCTGAGTTTTCGTGGCCGGCTTTTTTCAGAGTGCTCGTGGTATGACGAAGCACTTGGCACGCTCACCCGTCAAAAGCTTTATGTGACCGACACCAACGATCAAGTATATTATATCGTGCGTTCCTCTGGGCAGGAGCGTAGCCGCCGCGCATATCGTCTCGCCGTGCGTGGTGATAATTGCATTATCCATAACGGCGTGTCCGAAATGTCTTTGCAATTTGATATGCTTATGCTGGCCGTGCGTGGTCTTTGCGGGCTTGAAGCGGGCGCAACGCCGACGCTTTCTATGGTGGAAGAAATGCTCAAGGCGGCGAACGCCTGATTTTCTTCATTTTATGATGTGTAAGGGGCGGTCCTGACGGGCCGCCCTTTTGCGTTTTTGTTGTCAGTATTGTTATTCTAGAGTTTTTCAATAAACCGCGCGGGGTAAGCCGCATTGCCGACCTGCGGGGAGGGGTTTTGGCGCAACGCGCCTGCGTTTGCCGCCAAGCAGGCGAACGCGCATCTGTTTTGGCAGGATGATCCGCTTTCTGGCGTAAAAGGGGGCTTTTGTCTGCTGCGGTTTTTATGCCGCGCCTTGGCAGACACGGGCGCAACGTCATGGGCAGCCAACCTTTTCAAAGGCTGGCTGTCCAAAAAGTACGGGTTTTAGGGGGAGGGGGTGTGGGGGAGGAGACCCTTTTGCAAAAGGGTCCCTCCCCCACAAAGCATTTTACCGTGAAACGACATCTACAGCATTTAACACTTGAAATGCTCGCTTACGGCAGGCAAAAGCCTGCCTTCTCGCATTTCGTGGCAAGGATTTTCAAGAAAATCCTTGCAGAACAGTTAACTCATTTCATTCGTTATCTGCTCTAGTCCGTTGTTTCCGGCAGGGCCTTCTGCCCTTCGTCGGAGCTGGTTTCCGTCCGGGGCAGGGGGGTGAAATAGTTGGTGCCCCAGGTGAGGGCCAGAACAAAGACAGCGGCGAACAGCCCTATGACCGGGCTCCACAGCGGCGACGCGGAGAGCGCCAACCGCATGAGCAGGGTGCCGATGACAAAGCCGGAATTGCGGAAGACCGCGTGGAAGGCGGGCATATAGCGCTGCGCAATGAGCACCATGGTGATGTCGGAAAAAATCAGGATGGTGTACAGGGTTTCAAAAAAGCTCTGATCGCTGCCCGTGGTGACAAAAAAGATGACGTCGCGCACGGCCACGCCCACAAAAATGATAAAGAGCACCAGGGCCAGCAGCTTTTTGCTCATGACGTAGCGCATGCGCAGGCTCGGTGACGAAATGAAATGCATCTGTCGCCGGGCGATGCGTTTGTACAGGCCAAGGCACAGGTACACCATCAGTGCTCCTGCGCCTGATATGGCAATGTAGAGCACGGGCAGCATGTCGTTGGCCACGCTGACGGGCTCCGGCAGGTGGGCCAGTTCCTTGAAGGCGTTGCGCAACAGAATGAGGGTGAGGATCTCGAACTGCTTGCCCATGGACTGCGAAAGGGAACTGGGTATGACAAGGATGAGGCCCATGACCTCAAGCACCAGTATGAGCGTAAAAGCCAGGTGGATGGCGTAAAAGTGGTTTCTGGGCGAGACGGTTGCCAGCCAGGGGGGCAGGAGTCCGTGGCGGTTGAGTTCAACGCCCAGCAGGGCCAGAAGGTAGACCCACAGGATAAAAAAAGCCACACGCCGCTGGGTTGCGGCACGTTCCCAGGAGTGTTGCACCCAATCAAATGCGTCAGTAATGGGCTGCAATCTATCTATAAACATGTTGTCCTACTCCTGCTGCGCGGTGCGTGCGCCATACGTTTGCGATGAAAAAGCATAGCCGCACACGGTCAAATGTCAAAGCAGGCTTTGGCGCAATCCGGTGACAGACTGAAATTTTTTTTATGTTCCGCTCCGGCGGCGATGCCCGTGCGGGGCGCTTTTATTGCCCGCCACTTGCCTTCCGTGCGCATTGAACGTAGAAAAAGGGCTTCCCACAAAACCTGCTGTCTGTCATTCTGATAGATCGCCGCAGTGCTCACGAGGTTAAAACGTCATGCCCCATAAGGGTCCGCATATCTCCATCTCTCCCGACTATGTGGTGAATCGCATTTTGCGCATCAATATCGACGACTTCGCCGAATGGCCGGAGTCTGTGCGCAGCCTTGCCATCGCCATTGCCGAAGAGCTTTTTCTGGTGGCCTACAATCCCTTTATCGATGCCGATACGGTGCGCGAGAGCGTGCGCGCGAGCTTTGATAAAGAGTCTGTCTCCCTGGCGCATTATTACGCCACGGCCATTGGCGAAGGCATCACCATGTTCTGGTCGGCGCATGAGGCCGAAATGGAGTTCAGGGAAAAGCTTATTGATGCCCTGGGCGACGTGCTGCCTGCCGAGTGTATTTTGACCAATCCCGGCGCGCTGGTGGAGTCCGCCACCGACGCCACGGACCTGCGCATGGAACTGCCCCTGCTTGTGGTCGAGCCCGACACCACCGAGCAGGTGGCCGAGCTGGTGAAGCTGGCCAATGACATGAAGTTTGCCCTGATCCCGCGCGGCGGCGGTTCGGGCATGACGGGCGGGGCCGTGCCCGCGCGCAAGCGCACCCTTATTGTGAGCCTTACCCGCCTGACGCGCGTGGGGCCCATTGATATGAAGGAAATGACGGTCACCTGTCAGGCCGGGGCCATAACCCAGACTGTCATCAACGACGTTGACGCCGCTGGCGCGCTTTTTTCCGTGGACCCTGCCTCCAAGCAGGCATCCACCATCGGCGGCAATGTGTCGGAAAACGCCGGCGGCCCCATGGCCTTTGAATACGGCACCACGCTGGACAATCTTTTGTGGTGGCGCATGGTGACCCCCACCGGCGAAATCATCACCATTGAGCGCGAAAATCACCCGCGCCATAAAATCCTTCCCACAGAAACCGCGATCTTTGTGGTCAAGGACGTGAGCGGCGGCGTGCGCAACGTGGTGCACCTGCGCGGCGACGAAATCCGCCTGCCTGGCCTTGGCAAGGACGTGACCAACAAGGCTTTGGGCGGTCTGCCCGGCATGCAGAAAGAAGGCGTGGACGGCATCATCACCGAAGCCTGTTTTATCGTCCACCCCAAGCCCAAGCACAAGCGCATCATGGTGCTGGAATTTTTTGGCCGGTCAATGCACCCGGCCGCCGTGGTGGTGCGCGAGCTTGTGGCCCTGCGCAACCGCATCCGTGAGGAAGGGGACTACGCCCACCTTTCGGCCATGGAAGAATTCAACGCCAAGTACGTGCAGGCCATCGAATACAAGCGCAAGTCCGAGAAGTACGAGGGCTCGCCCATCTCGGTCATCATCCTTCAGGTGGACGGTGACGACCCCTACCTGCTGGACAACTGCGTGGGCGACATCGTCAGCGTGGTGGAGCAGCAGGATAACGTGGACATCATCGTGGCCGCCGACGACAAGGAGGGCGAGCGCTTCTGGGAAGACCGCCACAAGCTTTCGGCCATTGCCAAGCGCACTTCGGGCTTCAAGCTCAATGAAGACGTGGTCATTCCTATGGAGCGCATCCCGGATTTCGCGCTCTTTCTTGAGCAGATCAACCTGGAATGCACGGCTACGGCCTATCGTCACGCGCTTCAGGAAGTGGGGCGGCTGCCCGGCTACCCGATGGAAGACAAGGACTTCAACCGGGAATTTTCGCAGGCTTCCAAGGCCGCCTCTGGCGACGTTTCCGCCGCCGACGTGTCGGATATGGAACTGGCCGGGCGGGCTGAGGCCTTTTTGGTCTTTCTGAAAGAAAAATATCCGCATCTGGCCAAGAAGATAAACAAAATTCATGAATACATGAACGCCAGCCGCATTGTGGTTGCCAGCCACATGCACGCAGGCGACGGCAACTGCCATGTGAATATTCCCGTGAACTCCAACGATGCCCAGATGCTGGAAGAGGCCGAAGAGGTGGCCGCCCGCGTCATGGCCGAGTGCCAGGAAATGGGCGGCGAAGTCTCGGGCGAGCACGGCATAGGCATCACCAAGATCGCCTTTTTCAGCAAGGACAAGATGGACGCCCTGCGGGCCTTCAAGGAGCGCGTGGACCCCCGCGACGTCATGAATCCCGCCAAGCTGGTCTACCGCGACCTGCCCGTGCGCCCCTTTACCTTCTCGTTCAACCGCCTTATCCGCGACATCCGTGAAAGCGGCCTGCCGGACAAGGACAAGCTCATCCACCTGCTTACGTCCATTCAGGTCTGCACGCGCTGCGGCAAGTGCAAGCAGGTCTGCTCCATGTGCTATCCAGAGCGCTCCATGCAGTACCACCCGCGCAACAAGAACATGGTGCTCGGCATGCTGCTGGAGGCCGTGTACTATTCGCAGGTCAACAAGGGCCGCATTGACGAGCGTCTGCTCAAGTGGATGCGCGACCTGGTGGAACACTGCACGGCCTGTGGACGCTGCATGGCCAACTGCCCGGTGAAGATCCCCTCCGGCGAGGTGGCTTTGACCCTGCGTGCCCTGCTGGAGCACGAGGGCGCGGGCGGGCATCCCATCAAGGGACGCGCGCTGGAATGGCTCGGACGCGATATTGCCCACCGTGCGCCCAAGGCCGCCAAGATGGCCTCTCTGGGCCAGAAGATGCAGAACAAGTTTCTTGGTTTTGTGCCCGAGGTGTGGAAGCGCCGCATGCAGAGTCCGCTTTTCTCCGGCCGTGGCCCCAAGATGGGCTACACCAACCTTTATGAATCCCTCAAGCTGCACAGAGGCGCGGTGTTCGCGCCAGCCGAGCCAACGCCCGGCATGCCGCTGGTGCTGTACTTTCCCGGATGCGGCGGCGCGCTCTTCTATGACCGCATTGGCGTTTCGTCCATAATGCTGCTGCTCAAGGCCGGTTTTGCCGTGGCCGTGCCCCCCAGGCATATGTGCTGCGGATTCCCCCTGCTGGCGGCTGGCATGGATACGGCCTTTGAAGACAACATGGCCCAGAACCGTCAGTATCTGGCCGCCATGCTGCGCAACCTGACCAAGCAGGGCTTTGACTGCAAGTATCTGGTGACGGCTTGCGGCTCCTGCCGCGACGGTCTGGAACGCATGAACCTGCAGGTTCAGTTCCCTGATCTTGTCATGCGCGACGTGGCCCAGCTCACGCTGCCCCTGCTTTCTTCGGAGAACCTGAGTGCCCCCCTGCCCGAAGGCTCCAAATTGCTCTATCACGGGGCCTGCCATTGCGAATGGGCCGACGTGCACAAGATCAAGGGGCAAAAGCAGGTTGCCCGCGCCCTGGGCGATTTTACCGGAGCCGACGTGACGCTCAGCCCCGGTTGCTGCGGCGAATCCGGTATGGGCGCCATGACCTCGCCCCAGATATACAACCTGCTGCGCTCCCGCAAGCAGAAGCGGCTTGGCGAAGCCCTGGGTGAAGACTATACCGGCCCTGTTGTGGTGGGCTGCCCATCATGCAAGATAGGCATTGCCCGCTGCCTCATCAATATGCATGACAAGCATGCTGTGCTGCATGTGGCGGAATGGCTGGCAGGGCTTGTAGATGGTGAAGACCGCAGGCAGAGCTTCCGTAAAAAGGTTAATGAAACCCGTGGAGATGTGCGGGTTGTCAATCTGAAATAAGTGGGTGGGCTGGCGCATTGCGGTATTGCGTGATGCGGTATGGCTGACGTGGAAATAAAATAAACGCCGCTCCTGTATGTTGGGGGCGGCGTTTGTTTTGTTTGAATGGGGGGATGGTAGGGATTTTGTGGATGTGTCTTTGTGGTGGGCGGGAATTCATCGTATTTGGCGTTTCAAGACAAGAAAGAAGGGCTTGTCCTTTGGGAGGCGGCATGTGTGCCCTGCGGGCACGAGGGCTTTTCCATTGCTTTTGTTTGGGCCGCCTGCGCGGCGGGCGGCAGAAGGGGGCCTGTTAGGGGCAGCCGCCCCTCCGAGGCCCCCTCTGCACTCCCCCCGGATCACCCCGCAGGGCTTGTCGTGCAATTCCACTCCCACGGGCTAGCCGTTAAGGGCTTTCCCGCTCCCGACATTTCGCGAGGGCTGCGCGGCTTCTGCTGCGGGAGCTTCCTCGCTGCGCTCGGCGATCTCCCTCCGCGCCGCGCAATGCCATCGCCGGGTGGGTTTTGTGGGCAATCGTTACGTGAAATTGGTCTGGCAATGGTGATGGTAAATGGCGGGCGTGCTCAATATTTTGAAATTATGTCGTCGTAATGCTGGCTTGTCTGGATACTTTAGTTTGGGCCGCCTGCGCGGCGGGCGGCAGATGGGGGCCTGTAGAGCAATTTCATATTGAAATTGCTCTGACGACTGCGTGAGCAGGCGTTCGCCGCAAAGGCGTAAGCGCGGTTTACCCGCGCGGTTAAACGCCGAAGCGGGCGTGCCAGTTGCTCTGTACTGGATGCTGCGCCCCTCCGAGGCCCCCTCTGCACTCCCCCGGACGACCCCGCTGGGCTTGTCGCATATCTCCACTCCCACGGGCTAGCGTTCAAAGGCTTTCCCGCTCCCGACATTTCGCGAGGGCTGCGCGGCTTCTGCTGCGGGAGCTTCCTCGCTGCGCTCGGCGATCTCCCTCCGCGCCGCGCAATGCCATCGCCGGGTGGGTTTTGTGGGCAATGGCAACGTGAGGTTGGTCTGGTGACTGGATGGTAAATGGCGGGAGTGGAGCTCCGGCAGGAGTCGCCGAGGTTCCCAAGGTATGCCCTCAAAAACTTGTTCGCTATATGCAATTATGATATAAATAAAATGGACAAGCCAATCACCTAAATGGGAACGAAACATGACTTCAGAATCACAAGGCATACAATCGCTTGAGATTGCATTTTCAATCATTGACGGCTTTCTTTCCGCAGGCAAACCTCTGGGACTAAGCGCAGCGGCTGAAAAATTCAATATGCCGCGAAGCAAGCTACATAAATACCTGGTAAGTTTGGTACGGCTTGGAGTGCTCCGCCAGGGGCCGGATGACACGCGCTATGCTCTCGGCCCCAAGCTGCTTGAATGCGGATTTGGCATTTTGAGTGAAATTGATATTGTAAGTATTTGTGAGCCAGAGCTTCATTCTTTGCGTAATGAATGCGAAGAAGCGGCTGCCCTCGCAGTTTGGATGCCAAATGGCCCGATGATTGTCCGTTATCTGCGGAGTAAGCATCCAGTTGCAATGGATATGCACGTCGGGTTTTACGCTCCGCTTATGACCAGCGCCGCCGGAAAGTGCTTCGCTGCCCACCTCCCACTGCAAGCCTATAAACATCTTCTTCTGAAAGAAATTGATGATGGGGCTGATTACAATTTGTTCACAAGCGAATTAGAGAAGATCAAGGAATGCGGGTTTTCGACAAGAACTGAACTGCTTACATCAATCCCTGGCTCAAGGTCTATTGCGAGTCCTGTCTTTTACGGCACAGGCGCCATCGCTGGGGTGATTCTTTTAATTGGCTTTGAGACAAAGCCGCTAGAATTCCCGGAAGAAAAATACGTTTCTGACCTGCAGCAAGCCGCGCTGCGCGTCTCACAGCGGCTGGGATTTCACACAACGGAATAGATTTCGATAGTTACAGCATTTTGCGTTTGCTATTGATGCAGGTGATGCTGCACGGGCTTTGTTTCGTTAGAAGCTGGCATGGTGTGCAGATTTTTTTCAGGTAACATGCTCTAACTACATTAAAATGCAATACAATCCCCACCGAATTTTCGGTGGGGATTTTTTTTGGGTCACGGATATTTTTGCTAATGGTGAATTCATAACCTAAAAGAGGAATTTTCGTTGTAAGGCAGTTTCTTTTTATTATACCGTTTTCCTCAATGGCGTCAGGAGGGGGTTTCCTGATGGCAATTCCCGCCAGAAGGACGCCACAGGTGAGGAAAATTCCAAACAGAGAGGAAGTCATGGGAAGAAAAGATTCTGAAGGTAACACGGTCAAGTATTATGGCTGGTCATCATTGGTGATCACATCAAAAAAAGGGGGAGATTTAACTTTTGATCCCTTTTTTTCCGAGGATTATGGCACCCATTGGTCAGATTTGAGTGATTATAACAACGTTAGCGTTATCTGTGTAAGCCATGGGCATCATGAACACTATACCGATGCCTACAAAGTTGCTTCCAGAACTGGAGCCATGATTGTTGCACCGCCACGAGTGTGTCAGCACCTTCACTCGCATTTCGCCGTCCCCAATCAACAACTGACGCCTTTGAAGCCGGGTGAAACGGTCACTGTGAACGGCTACAGCATTACCGCATTCCCCTGGTATCACCGGAAAATCAACTACTTCAAGTTTTTTGCCGGCAGGTTTTTTACCGGTTGCCGCTTTGTTTTAACCAACCTTCTGCATACGCCCCTGGATACTCCTTTCAGCGGCTTCATGGTCGTGACCCCCGAAGGAACGCGTATTTTAAATCTTTCTGAGGGCATGAACGACAAGATGCCTTCATCTGAAGTTGCAGCCCTCAGGGAACGACACAAGCCTGACGTCGTTACCGGCGGCTATCAGCTCCAGTTTGAGAGGGAGGTTGCGCGCTGCTTTAAGGAAAGTGGAGCGCCCAAGGGGATACTGTATCATCCTCACGAAAAACTGTTCGGACTGATGAAATTGTACTCCACGCCTGTCGAAATCGTAAAACAGCGGATTGAAGAAGTTGCTCCTGCTATGCAACTCTTTGCTCCAGCCCCGCGTGAAGAAATATTTGTTCAAAAAGAAGTATCAGAAACGGAGGAGAATAAATCTGACGCCGAAGTTGCTTAACATTATCCCCGCGCATCTCGCCGAAAAAATGCCCTCCAGCCAGAGTTTTTTTCAAGTGAGGGAACCACGCAACGGATTGAGAAATGGAGATTTTATGAATGATACTTCTCTTGCTTCGTCGGACGCCTCAGTAGTAGATGCACAAAAAGAATTTTCACCTTCCGAATTCAAAACAGTTGTAACAGCCAGTTCAATTGGAACGATGGTCGAATGGTACGATTTTACCATTTACGGCACGGCAAGCGCGCTGGTTTTCAATAAGATTTTCTTCCCCGCCATTGACCCATTTCTGGGCACCATTGCCGCCTTTGGCTCCGCTGCGGTCGGTCTGTTTGCCCGGCCATTCGGCGGTGCCATTTTCGGGCATTTTGGAGATAAGCTCGGTCGTAAGAATATGCTCATGGCAACGATGATGATCATGGGCCTGGGAACGTTTTGTATCGGGCTTCTGCCCGATTACAATACCATTGGCGTATGGGCGCCTATTTTGCTCGTGATCCTTCGCATCTTGCAGGGTATCGGAATCGGTGGAGAATGGGGCGGAGCCGCGCTTATGGTTATCGAAAGCGCGCCTCAGAAAAGGCGTGGATTTTTCGGCTCCTTTGTCCAGTTCGGGTACCCACTGGGCTTATTGCTGTCCACAATAATCTTTTCACTCGTTTCTCTGCTGCCCGAAGAGCAATTTTTGAAATGGGGGTGGAGAATTCCCTTCCTGCTCAGCGTTGCTCTGGTCTCCCTCGGCATGTTTATCCGGTCCAGAGTTCGCGAATCTCCTGTCTTTGCCAAAGCCAAAGCGCAAAAAAAATTGGTGAAACAGCCGGTGATTGAGGTTTTCAAACGGCACCCCAAAGAGTTTTTCAGCGCTATTGGGCTAAAAGCTTCTGAAGTTTCATGGATTTACGTCTTGACAATTTTCATAGTGTCCTATGTCTCGAACACTCTCGGCCTTCCTAAAAGCGTTGCCCTTAACGGCGTTCTTCTGGGAGCGTGTCTGGAGATGTTTACCCTGCCGTTTTTTGGCTGGCTTTCTGACATAATCGGACGGCGTATTCTGTATATCACTGGGGCGGTTGCAAGCATTATTTGTGCGTATCCCCTGTTCATCCTTGTGGGCAGTGGAGACAGCTTTACCATCATGCTTGCCATTGCCCTGTTCATGAACATCTGCCATGCGCCCATGTATGGGCCTCAGGCCGCGTATTTTCCGGAACTCTTTGGAACAAGCGTCCGCATGTCCGGGGCATCATTCGGCGTGCAGGTTGCTGCCGCTGTGTTTGGCGGTTTATCCCCCATTATCTGTGCGGTTTTGCTGAAAGTTCTGGAAGGCTCCGATGGTATTTCGGTTTATCTGATCACTTTGGCGGTAGTTACGCTTATCAGCGCCATCTTTACCCGAGAAACCAGGAGCGAAAATTTGTAAAGGAGCGTTTGAGGCCCCTCCATGCGTCGGAAAAACTGTTTGGAGCATGTTACCTTTGAAAAAGTGTGAAAGCTCTAACTCTGGCGCATGGAGACGTAAACAGTCTGTTTACTCGTAAGCAGGCACAGCCTGGCGGAGGTAAAATGAAATTCGGAATACTCCTTTTTGACGGAGTTGAACCCATTGACCTTGCTGCCCTTGGCGCGCTTTCCATTGCCAAGCGTTTCGAGCCAAGCATTGAAACGTGTGTGATAGCAACAGGCGAACACAACAAGGTAACACTAGCCTGCAATGTAAAAATTGAAGCTGAATTTACGATAAAAAATGCTCCTGAGTGCGATGTCTACCTGATTGCAGGCGGCCCGACGTGGAAGGAAGAAATACACCGTGAGCAAACTCTCGATTTTATACGGTGCAAAAGTCTTTCCGCAATCTTGGGCGCAGCTTGTATGGGAGTGACGCTTCTTGCCGCCGCCGGTGTCCTCGACAACAAGAAAGCCACTCTGCGAAACCAGACTTCTGGATCTGAAGAAAATCCCATCGAATATGTAAAAAGGCAGTGGCCAGCCATTGATCCTGTGGTTGCCCATATAGTCGATCAAGGGCGGATTGTTACCGGGGGAGGAGGCGTTTTGAACCTTGATGTTGCGCTTTACCTGCTGGAACGATTGTACTCCAAGGAACTGGCTCGAAATACAGGCAGAATTTTGGAATACAATGAAGCTTACATGGCTAATGCCAATCGGTTGGGCATCATCACGTAACAGCGAATTCCAGACATGAGTATGGTTTTCAGTGTACGGACGTGGAGAGCTGCTTTGTCGGCGGCTTTTTGATAACGGAAAATATGAGAAGGGAAACACAATGCATACCAGAATACTCAGCAATAAAGCGCCTGCGGCACTTGGCCCTTATTCACAGGGTATCCGCACAACCAACCGGCTTTATATTTCAGGACAGCTCGGCGTTGATACCGCAACCGGCACAATGCCGGAAGAATTTGCGGAACAGGCAGCCCTGGTGATGAAGAATATAGGCTTTATCCTGGACGAGGCCGGATTTGAATTTAACGATATCGTAAAAACGACAATCTTTCTTTCGAGCATGAACGATTTTAACGTCATTAATGAAATATACGGGGCATATTTTACCGAGCATAAACCGGCGCGTTCATGCTTCGAAGTCGGGCGGCTGCCGAAAGACGCAAAGGTCGAAATCGAGGTTATTGCTGAAAAGTAACGCTCACAAGGCATTTCACCGTGGCATGGCCCTGGCTGCGGTTCGTGAGCATAAATGGATTTGAACGCAAAGACGGGGAGGCGCTTTGGCACAATGCTCAAAGCGTCTCCCCGTTGTCAGGAGCAGTTGTTCTTGGTTATTTTTTGGCGCAGCGGCCAGCGTGGCTGTTGCTGCCGGCTTCGGTTTCAGTAAGGGGGTTGCTCACGGGGTGGGCGACAAAGTGGGCCATGGCCCGTTTGATGTCGTCAATGAGCAGGTTGCCCATGTCGCGGCTGAAGCCGTGGCGGACGAGCACGCGCATGACCACGAGGTCTTCGCGGTGGGCGGGCATGGAGTAGGCGGGAACCTGCCAGCCGCGCGAGCGCAGGCGGTCGGAGAGGTCGTACAGGGTGTAGTTGACCTTGGCCTTGGGTTTGAAGGCCCAGCACAGGGCGGGGATGCCGCCGCGCCCGTTGTACAGAACCTCAAAGGGGCCAAGCTTGCCTATGGCTTCGCCGAGGTAGCGCGCCGTGTCGTAGCAGTTTTGGTGAATGCGACGGTATCCTTCCTTGCCGAGGCGCAGCAGGTTGTAATACTGGGCGATGATCTGCCCGCCGGGGCGTGAGAAGTTGAGGGCAAATGTGGGCATGTTGCCGCCAAGATAGTTCACATTGAAAATCAGGTCTTCGGGCAGGTCGGTTTTTTCGCGCCACACAACCCAGCCCACGCCCAGGGGCGCAAGGCCGAACTTGTGGCCGGAAGCATTGATGGACTTGACCCTGGGCAGGCGGAAATCCCAGCGCAGGGCGGGATCGATGAAGGGCGCGAGAAAGCCGCCGCTGGCTCCGTCAACGTGGATGGGGATGTTCCATCCCTTGCTCTTCTGCAATTTGTCCAGTGCTTTGCTTACTTGCTCCACAGGTTCGTACTGTCCGGTAAAAGTCACGCCCAGGGTGGGCACAACGCCGATGGTGTTCTCGTCGCAGCGTTTGACGGCTTCTTCGGCGTTCATGATGAGGCGGTTTTTTTCCATGGGGATTTCGCGCAGTTCCACATCCCAGTAGCGGGCGAATTTTTCCCAGCAAACCTGCACGGGGCCGCATACCATGTTGGGTTTGTCATGGGGCTTGCCAGCGGCCTTGCGCATATTGACCCAGCGCCGCTTCATGGAAAGCCCGCCAAGCATGGCGGCTTCGCTGGAGCCGGTGGTGGAGCAGCCAAGGGTCCCCTTTGGGGTGGGGGAGTTCCACAGGGCGGCCAGCATATGCACGCAGCGGGTTTCTATCTCGGCTGTCTGGGGATACTCATCCTTGTCGATCATGTTCTTGTCAACGCATTCGGCCATGATCTGATTGATCTCGGGGTCTACCCAGGTCTGGCAGAATGTGGCCAGATTCTGGCGCGAGTTCCCGTCCAGCATAAGTTCGTCGTGGATGGCCTGATATACGTCCCGGGGGCGACTTTCATTTTTGGGCATCTCGTAGCGCGGCATGGCATTGGCCATATCTGACGCGGCGTAGGTGTCGTCAAGCACGGTATTACGCAGGGTACTCTTTGCAGTCATGCTCTATCTCCATTGTTGCCATTGGGTTAAACGCTGTTTTCTGCTCTTGCCCTGATCTTCCATCGAGGCTTTTTCAAAAGCCTGAATAAGAAGCGGCATGGCCAGAAATGTGTATAGTCCACCTGCAGCCAGGCCCCACATACAGGGCCTGGTTGCCGATGGTCAGGTTGTGCAGTGGAAAAAATCCCACGATAAAGGCAAAAGCCACGCCCAAAAAGCCCAGGCCGCCGATAAAGAACATGCCTGTGAATCCGCCGGGCCCACGGTCATGAGGGCCATGGTCGAAATGGCTACGGGTTTTCGCTGGGCAGGCATGCATCCTTCCGGAAGGAGGTCGGCGTGGACAGGCTGGAAGGCTGCCTGCAGGTATTGCGCAGGCTATTAAAAGGAATAATTCCAATTAATCAAAGCTAAACATATTCTCATATCTTTGACAATATATTTACTTGTCTATTATATGGGCCGAGTATCAGGCGCATGCTGCACGAGACTTTTTGCGGCATGCGCCGTATTATTTTGCGCTGTTACAGAATTTTTTTGCTTGGTGCTGTGATATTGTCTGAAAGAATCCCTTGTGAGGCTGCGTTTCTGTAGTGGTATTGGGGCATATAAAACGTAAAACCTATTGACCGAATAAAGGTTATTACCTACCGTCTCATAGCTGGGAGTCATTATTAATTGCCTGTCAGTAACCAGCCGTCTACAGCTTCTGATTTCAGCCTGTTTTTCTTCGTTTGAATAAAATCCGCATACAAGCATAGTCGAGGAGTGCCACTATGGGAGAAGCAAAAGGGCAATCGTCCGGATCCCAAATGTCTATTGCCACAATTGTGGTAATGAATATCACCGCAGTCGTGAGTCTGCGTTTTCTTCCTTCTGAAGCGGAATACGGCCTGGGGGCAATTTTTTACTTTGCTCTTGCGGCCGTTGTTTTTCTTGTGCCCATGTCTCTTGTGGCCGCCGAGCTTGCCACGACCTATCCCGAAAAGGGCGGCGTGTTCCGTTGGGTGAGCGAAGCCTATGGCCCACGCTGGGGTTTTCTGGCCATGTCCATGCTGTGGATTGAAGTCATACCCTATTTCCCCACGGTGTTGACCTTTGGGGCCGTTTCCATAGCATTTATGGATCCCCACATAAGTATGGCCGAAACCATTGCCGCCAATAAATGGTACATCACGGGCTTTGTGCTTGTTGTATACTGGCTTTCGGTGCTCATCGCCCTGCGCGGGGTCGGCATCTTTGCGCGGGTTTCCAAATGGTGCGGCATTGTGGGCACCATTATTCCTGCGGGGGTCGTGGTCATACTGGGTTTTGCCTACCTGTTCTTCAGCGGCAAGCCGCCCCTGATCGAACTGAGCTGGGGCGCGCTTTTGCCCGACTTTACCAACTTCGGCAACGTCGTGTTGGCCGCCAGCATCTTTCTTGCCTATGCGGGCATGGAAATGAACGCCGTACACGTCAAGGATATGGACAATCCCACCAAAAAATACCCCATTGCCATCACCATAGCCTCGCTCGGCACAGTGGCCATTTTCCTTCTGAGCACGCTGGGCATCGCCTTTATTGTGCCCAAGCAGGACATCAACCTTACCCAGAGCCTGCTGTTGGCCTATGATCTGCTGTTCAGGTGGATAGACGCTGACTGGCTGGGTTCCGTGCTGGCCGTCATGCTGGCCTTTGGCGTGCTGGGCGGCGTGGTCACCTGGATAGCTGGCCCCAACACGGGTATGCTGGCGGTGGCCAAGGCCGGATACCTGCCGCGCTGGTTCCAGAAGACCAACAGGTTCGGCATGGGCAGCCGTTTGATGATCGTTCAGGCGGTTATCGTGAGCATCCTGTCCATCACCTTTGTGATCATGCCCTCGGTGCAGGCGGCGTTTCAGATTTTGTCGCAACTCACCGTCATTTTGTATCTTGTCATGTACATGCTCATGTTTGCTAGCGGCATACGCCTGCGGCAGACGCAGCCAGCCCGGCCCCGGCCCTATCGCGTGCCCGCCATGTATTTGTGGGCCGCATTGGGCTTTTTGGGTTCCCTGCTGGCCTTTGCCCTCAGTTTTGTGCCCCCGGTGCAGATATCCATAGGTAGCCCGGAGAGTTACGTCATGTATCTTGTGGTGCTGGTGGTCATTTTTGTCGCCATCCCCCTGATAATCTTCGCCATGCGCAAGCCGGAATGGCGTGACCCGGACTCGGACTTCGAGCCGTTCACCTGGGAGAAAGAAAAGGCCCAGAGCCAGCCAGGGGCGCAAAAGCCCGCTGCCACTGATCCCCAGTCGTAACGGCGCGGTGACGCCGTGCCGGTGCAGGGCGGCCTGGAGTGCCGCCCTGCGCAAAGGAAATGCCCATGCCTGACATTGAAAAAATCCAGTCCGTGGTGGACAGCGCCCATGCGCAGTACAGCAAGGCTCCGGGCGGAGCCAATGCCGACTATATTCCCTTTCTGGCCAATATCCCCAGTGATCTTGCAGCGGTGGCCGTTGTAACGGCGCAGGGGCAATGGGCTTCGGCGGGCGACGCGCAGTACCGCTTTGCCATAGAGTCCATTTCAAAGGTCTGCACCCTTGCCCTTGCTCTGGAGGATATGGGAAGGCAGACGGTACAGGAAAAAATAGGCGTCAGTCCCACGGGGCTGCCCTTCAATTCGGTCATGGCTCTTGAACTGCATGGCGACAAGCCCCTGTCGCCTCTGGTCAACGCCGGGGCCATGGCATCGGCCAGCCTTGTGAAGGCCGCTTCCAGGGAGGAGCGCTGGCAGCGCATCCTGGACATGCAGCGCAGGCTCGGTGCAAAGGACATCGCCATGTCCGACGAGCTTAACCGCTCGGAGCAGACCACCAATTTCCATAACCGTGGCATTGCCTGGCTTTTGTACGCGGCAGGCTATATGTACTGCGACCCCATGGAAGCCTGCGACGTGTATACGCGCCAATGCTCGACCCTGCTGACAACAGTGGAACTGGCCACCATTGGCGCGACCATTGCCGCCAGGGGGCGCAACCCCCTTACCGGGGAACAGGTGCTCAAGCCGGAAAACTGCGCCTGCATCATGGCGGAAATGACCATGGAAGGCATGTACGACAGTTCGGGCGCATGGGCCTACACCGTGGGCCTGCCCGGCAAGAGCGGCGTGGGTGGCGGCATTGTGACCATTGTGCCGGGCATTATGGGCATAGCGGCTTTTTCGCCGCCGCTGGACCCTGTGGGCAACAGCGTGCGCGGGCAGAAAATGGCCGCCTTTGTGGCCCGCGAGCTTGGCTATAACCTGTATAAGGCGTAACTGCCCCGGCAGACAAAGATATTCACATGAAAACGGGCCGCCTTGTGAAAGTACAGGGCGGCCCGAATTTATGGCAGTTTGTAGCCAAGATACTCAAAGCGGCCCTTTTCATGCGGGAATGTACACCAATGTGCTCCACCGCATGAAAAGGGCCGCTTGGCAATAATGAAAAAACGTGGCTGGCAGCAGGCTCTAGACGTGGGTGCCGCTCTTGCCAAGGCCTTCGCCGGGCTTGATGATCTTGCTCACGGCGGCCACCATGCCCGCCGCATCGGCGATGTCCGAGGGGATGATGAGGCTGTTGCCCTGCTTGGCAAGCTGGCCGAACTGGGTGATGTAGGATTCGGCAAGGCGCAGTTGGGCAGCGGCCACGGCATCGTTGCCAAGCTGTTCGCCCACAATGCGCAGGCCTTCGGCCGTGGCCATGGCCACGGTGCGGATCTGCGCGGCTTCGCCGTCGGCCTTGTTGATCACGGCCTGCTTGTCGCCCTCGGATTGGGCAATGGCAGCGGCCTTGGCCCCTTCCGCCAGATTGATGCGAGACTGCATTTCGCCTTCGGACTGGGCAATGACGGCGCGCTTTTCGCGCTCTGCGCGCATCTGCTTTTCCATGGCTTCCATAACGGTGATGGGGGGCGTGATGTCGCGGATTTCATAGCGCAGCACCTTGACGCCCCAGGGTGCTGTGGCGGCGTCAAGGGCCTCCACCACTTCCTGGTTGATGCGCGTGCGTTCTTCAAAGGTGCGGTCGAGCTCAAGCGTGCCTATGACGGAACGCAGGGATGTCTGCGCCAGCTGAATCGCGCCCCATTCGTAATCCGAAATGCCGTAGGCGGATTTGTCGGGCGTGATGATCTGGAGGTAGAGCACGCCGTCGATGTCCACGCTCACGTTGTCGCGGGTGATGCAGGTCTGCTTGGGCACGTCCAGCACCTGCTCCTTGAGGCTGCGCTTGTAGGCGATAACATCCACAAAGGGCACAAGAATATGAAAACCCGCGTACAAAACCTTGCTGAACTTGCCGAGCCGCTCCACCACGAAGGCGGACTGGTTGGGCACGACAACCGCTGTTTTGACAAGGACGATGATAACCAATACGGCCAGGAGAAAAAGCCATCCGAAGCTGTTCATGAATTCCATAAGTACCTCATTCGTAAAGTGTAGAGCAATGTTACGCGGCAACTGCTCTTGGCGGCTGCGGGAACGGACGCTCGCGAAAAGGCGTATGCGCGGGGTGTGCGCGCTGTTACACGCCGAAGCGGGGTGCCCCCGGCCTGTGAGAATAGTACTGCCAACGGAAATTCGCTGTGTCTGGCAGCACGGAGTTGGCGCGGGCAAGCATTCTGGGGCCGACACGGTGCGCTGTGTTGTGGCGCGGTGCCCTGCGTAGCCATGCGGCGCTTGCGCGCATTTTACAAAAGATGTGGCGCGGTTTGCGGCCGCAGGGCCTGGCTGGCGTGGCGGCCCGGTTGCCTGGGTTGTTGTGGCTGTTGTGGTTGTTGTGGCTGTCGTGGTGGTGTTGCGGCATGCCCGTCACCACGGCATGCCCGTCAACTTAAAAGAAGCGGTTCAGGATACGGTCACGGGCTGCACGCGCAGCACAAGCGCATTGCCAGGATCAGCCCCCAGCACCAGCACCGGACTGCCTGCCGCAATGTGTTCGGGAGCCGTGGCGCGCCAGAAGCTGCCGTCAATGCTGACCTCGCCCACCTGGCCGGGGTGCAGTGCTTTGCTGACCACGCCCTGCCGGCCTGTCAGGAGGTGTGGCGCGCACTGTTCCTCGTTCTGCCCGTCGCAGTTGGCGGACGGGTTACGGCTGGAGCGCCCGCCAAAAACAGCCCGGAGGCGGCGGCGCAAAAACAGCAGGGTAAGAAGGGAAATGCAGATAAAGACAACAATCTGCCATGCGAGGTCCATGCCCAGCAGCGCGGCCAGGGCGGAAGCCCAGGCCCCCACGCCAAAAAAGAGCAGCACCATGGCCGGGGTCATGAGTTCGGCCACAAAAAAAGCCACACCCACGATAAACCAGAGAAGAGGCGCGTTCATGATATATTCCGTGCGGTCAGCCGTGTGCGCCGGGGCGGCCTGCCGCTAATTGAAGGGGGCGGAGGCGCTGCGCCTCCGTGCCCCTCAGTGAAAAAAAACGGGCCGCTACTGTTGCGGGGCCTCGTCAATGTCAATAATGCGGCCCTGAAGCCAGATGTAGGCATCAATGGCCATGCCCGCTTCCGGCTCCAGATCGCCCAGGACCATCTTTGACGCATAGATGACCAGGCGCAGCGGCTCGCGGTTTTCAAAGGGAAAGGTGACAAACAGCACCTTGATGGGCATGTTTTCCAGATGGGTGTCCTGCACCTGATCAATAATGGCGCGCATCTGGTATTCGCTGAAGTTGCGGCCTGGCATGATCATGTGGCGATCGCTCACATCCACCTGCAGGGGCGGCACGTCCAGACGGCTTTTGTCGGGATTGGCCTCAAGCCACTGCTCGGCATAGGCTTCGTACTGCGGGCCCTGGGTGATGGTCATATGGTCCAGCAGGGCCTTGCGCACCGCATAGGCCAGACCGGCCACCAGAAAGGTGTGTGTGACGCCAGGGGTAAGGTCTGCCCTGTCACGGCCATACAGCGGGTCAAAAAACCACATGGGGTTCTTGCCCTCGATCATGCTGACGGCCACGTTGGCGCCCATGCCGCTTTCCCACGCGTAGATGCTGTCAACCATAAGGTCATTGGGCAGACCGTCCAGCAGGGGCGAGGCGGAGGTGGGCGTGAGCTTTTCGCCTTCTTCGCCGGTCATGAGCACCGAGGCGCGCACGGGCTGATCCTGCGGCCAGGCCATCAGGATGTGGTCCATGTTGCCGCGTTTCCACTGCCATGAAGGGCGGGTGCCGCCTTCATGCAGAACCGTGGCCACAATCTGTCCCATTACTTCAGCCGGATTGTGCCCCGTAAGCACTGCCCAGGCATCGCCAAGGCCCTCATAGTGCGTACGGTTTTTGCCTTCGGCAGCGGCCTGGGCGTCTTCGTGCGCCCTGGCTTCGGCTTCGGCATCCCGGCTTGCGGACGTTTCGTTGTCAGCGGTTTCAGGTGCTGTGTTTTCGATCTTTTTGGACATGGGAGCTTCCTTTACTGCTCTTTCAGCGACCCGGCCAGGCGCGATGCGCCCGGCCGGGGAATGCTTCAACTCAAGCCTCAGGTATACTGCGCGTTGAGAATGTCCGGCAGGCGGTTAGCGCCTGTCGCCACGGCCACCGCGGTCGCCGCGGTCGCCACGACCACCACGGTCACGGTCGCCACGGCCCCTGTCGCCGCCACGGTCGCGGTCGCCACGGTCAGAGCGGGGCGGGCGGGCGGTGTCTTCGGGATTCCAGGGATGGCCCTGTTCTTCCAGCAGCACGGCCTTGCGGCTGGCGCGGATGCGGTCGCCATTGATTTCAATGACCTTGACCACCATGTCTTCGCCAAGGCGCGCCACGTCGCCGGGCTGTTCCACGCGGTTAACGTCCAGCTGCGAAACGTGCACAAGGGCTTCCACGTTGGGCAGAACTTCAACGATGGCGCCGATTTCCATGATTTTGCGCACCTTGGCAGTGTAGTTCTTGCCAATATCGGGGCGCTGGTCGTAGTAGGAAACCATTTCGCGGGCCTTTTCAAGGGACTCGGCCGTGGGGGCGAAGATGGACACGCGGCCCGAATCCTCGATGTCCACGGAAGCGCCGGTAGCCGCGGTGATGGCCTTGATGTTCTTGCCGCCGGGGCCGATGATGAGGCGGATGATGTCGGGGTTCACAAAGACTTCGGCATGCTGCGGGGCATAGCGCGAAAGTTCCTTGCGCGGCGAAGCGATGGCGCTGGCCATTTCTTCCAGAATGTGCAGGCGGCCCTGACGGGCCTGCTGCATGGCGCTGCGCATGATTTCCGTGGTCAGGCCCGTGATCTTGATGTCCATCTGCACGCCGGTGATGCCTTCGGCAGTACCGGCGATCTTGAAGTCCATATCGCCCAGGGCGTCTTCGTCACCGAGAATGTCGGTGAGCACGATGAACTTGTCGCCTTCCTTGATGAGGCCCATGGCCACACCGGCCACAGGAGCGCTCACGGGCACGCCCGCGTCCATGAGGGAGAGCGAGCCGCCGCACACGGCGGCCATTGACGAGGAACCGTTGGATTCCATCGTTTCGGACACCACGCGCAGGGTAAAGGGAAAGTCCGTGGCAGTGGGCAGCACGGGGCGCAGGGACTTTTCAGCCAGAGCGCCGTGGCCGATTTCGCGGCGGGACACGCGCACGGGCTTCACTTCGCCCACGGAGAAGGGCGGGAAGTTGTAGTGCAGCATAAAGCGCTTGGTGACATCGCCGGTGAGGGAGTCCATGCGCTGTTCGTCAGTGGAGGAGCCGAGGGTGGCTACCACCAGGGACTTGGTTTCGCCACGGCGGAACAGGGCGGAGCCGTGAGCGCGGGGCAAAAGACCGGTCTGGATCTGGATGGGACGCACCGTGGTGGTGTCGCGGCCGTCGATGCGCGTGCCTTCGTTGACGATGCGGGCGCGCACCAGCTTCTTTTCAAGGCCGGACAAAATGTCGCCCACAGCCTTGAGCGCGGCTTCGTTTTCAGCCCAGGCGGCGTTGGCCTTGAGGGCCTCCATCACCTTGATTTTCACTTCTTTGCGAGCGTCCTTGCGGGGCATTTTTTCCGGCACGCGCAGGGCTTCTTCCATGCCGTTGGCAAGGGCCAGCTCATGCACGAGGGCCACCAGGGCCGCGTCGTCTTCGTGCGGGGTAAAGGCCATCTTGGGCTTGCCGCAAAGCTCGCGCAGCTTGTGCTGGATTTCCACCAGGGGGAGAATCTGCTGACGGCCCCATTCCAGGGCGTCGATGATCACGTCTTCGGGCACAAATTGGGCGTCGCCTTCCACCATGGTGAGGGCGTCGCCGGAAGCGGCGAAAACGATATTGAAATCGCTGAGGGCCTGCTGCTCAAAGGTGGGGTTGAGCACGAACTGACCGTTGACGCGGCCGATGCGGCCACCGGCCACAGGGCCTTCAAAGGGCAGGGGGGACAGCATGATGGCTGCCGAAGCGCCGGTAAGCGCCAGCACGTCGGACTCGTTTTCCTGGTCAGCGGAAATGACGCTGGCCAGCACCTGCACGTCTTCGTTCAGGCCCTTGGGGAACAGCGGGCGAATGGGCCTGTCGATGAGGCGCGCAACCAGGGTTTCACGCTCGGACGGACGGCCGATTTCGCGGCGAAAGAAGCTGCCGGGGATGCGGCCGGCGGCGTACATTTTTTCGGAGTATTCAACGGTAAGGGGAAAGAATCCCTTGTCGAATTCCAGGGGCTGCGAGCAGACGGTGACGAGCACCACGGTGCCGCCGCACTGGATCCAGACTTCACCGTGGGCCTGATTGGCCATACGGCCGGTTTCCAGAATAATTTCCTTGCCGCCGACCTGGCAGGTAAGGCGGGTGGGATTGAAAATATCTTGCAACATGTAGATTCCTTTGCATGGGCGAAGGGGATTCCGGCAAAAGCGGGCAAAGCGGCGTGTCCCTGCCTGATTTTCCCGGACCCCCCTTCAGACGTTACGCCCCATGGGGGCAGTTTGCGTGCAGCAGAGCATTTTCACCTTGAAAGTGCTCTGGCGAGTGCGTGAGCAGTCGCTCGCTGCGAAAGCGTAAGTGCAGCTTCAACCCTGGAGCTGTACCCTTTGAAAAAAGGTAGCTGATCTCCCGCTGCACGAGCGTGCAGCGCGCCGCAATGCGGCGTGGATTCTGCTCTAAGTGGCAAGGGGGAAGCCTCAGGCTCCCCCCTTGCAGCCAAAAGCCTTACTTGCGCAGGCCAAGCTTCTCAATCAGCGCACGGTAGCGCTGAACATCGGTCTTCTTCAGGTAGTTCAGAATATTGCGGCGACGGCCAACAAGCTTCAGCAGGCCCGTACGGGAGTGAAAGTCCTTCTTGTGCTCTTTGAAGTGACCGGTAAGGTCTTCAATACGGGCAGTAAGCAGGGCAACCTGCACTTCCGGGGAGCCGGTGTCGCCTTCATGTTTGGCGTGGGCGTCAATGACCGCTTTTTTCTGAGTTACATCCATTACCACAGCAGTTCTCCTTGAGTAAGGCTGTTACGGGCGTGAAGGCCCTTAGTTCCAAAGTCCCCGCAACACGGCCCAGCAGGGCCCGGCGGCTGTTGCTTCGCGTTTGGCCAGAGCCAGGGCCTGGCCCTGTTCCATCAAAAACGCGAGGTCTTCGCCGTCGCCGTCGCCAGCTTGTGGCGTTCGGCAGGGCACCGCGATGCCGTTGCGCACGCGGGCGGCTTCTTCCAGCGTCAGATCCACCCTGGGCCAGTGCGGCAGCGCATCCTCCACAGGGATGACGCAGCCAGGCAACAGGGTGGGATCAGCCGTGAAGTCCGCCGGATCGCGGGCCACATCGAGGCCGAAGGGGTGACTATACTCCCGGGTCAGTTCCGTGAGCACGGCTCCGCAACCAAGTCGCTTCCCCAAGCTGTGGGCCAGGGAGCGTATATAGGTGCCGGAACTGCATGCGACCCGAAAGCTCACAAACGGCAGGCTTGTTTCAAGCACGTCCGCCTGTGAAATTTTCATGCGTTTGATCTTTTGCGGGGCTTCAAGCCCCTTGCGGGCCAGCTTGTACAGGGGCTGGCCTTCATGCTTTGCGGCAGAGTAGGACGGAACGGGCTGTTCCGTCAGATCAAGCCAGGCCGCCACCTCGCGCCTGACGTCTTCTACGCTGATGTGCTGCCAGGGGGCTTCTTCCAGTACCTGGCCTTCGATATCCCAGGTATCCGTGGTCTGCCCAAGGCGCAAAACGCCGCGATACACCTTGCCGCCCCCGGACAGAAGGTGCCCGGAAAGCTTGGTGGCCTGCCCCAACAATACCAACAGCACGCCGGAAGCCAAAGGATCCAGCGTGCCGGCATGGCCGATTTTTTTCTGCCCGAGCCTTTTGATGGCTGTGAGGCAACGGGCCGAGGTGGGCCCGGAGGGCTTATTGAGCACAAGGACACCGTGTTGCTGGGGCAGAGCATATGCCTTGCCATCCCGCAGGGTTGCGGGAGTGACGGCATTGCCTGACCCGGTACCGGAGTCGCGCTCCGGCGTGCAGGAAGGTGATTCCGGCTGATTCTGACTACGGCAGAACTGTGCTAGTGTATCTTTATTAACCATACGCAAGGCGTAACCATATCCTCTGCTCTGTTATAAGTCAAAAGATATGGCCAGCAACGACAGGTTATTTTATCCCTGTGCGCTGTGGGGCTTCTTTTTGTGGGTGGATCACAGTGCGCGGGCTGCGTGCGCTACCTGGCCGTGTTTTTCAAATTGTCCAGATAACGGCCGATGTGGTTCAGCAAGACTTGCCCGGCTTGTTCCAGCGGCATGCGCAGGGTTCCCCCTGCGGCGTTGAAATGCCCGCCGCCGTCCAGATCTGCGGCAATGGAGCGCACGTCCAGATCGCCGTAGGAGCGCAGACTGAACTTGCACAGTTGCGGGCTGTCTTCGCGCAGCAGGGCCGCGACCTTGACGCCGTGCAGGCGGCGCAACTGCTCCACAAAGCCTTCCATATCCTCTTTGAGGGCCTGGCAGCGGCTCAGGTCTTGCAGCCGTACCTGGCAGATGCCGATCTGCCCGTCATGCACCACGCAGGAGTTTTCCATAAGCAGCCCCCACAAACGCCAGCGCCCGAGGCTCCAGTTATTGTCCAGTTGCTCCCGCAGCCAGGGCAGGTTGCAGCCGTTTTGCACCAGATGCGAGGCCAGCGAAAGCACGTCGGCGCTGGTGTTGCCATGGCAGAAGCCGCCCGTGTCTGTTATGAGCCCCAGGGCCACAGCCAGGGAAAGATCGCCGGTCAGGGGAAGCCCCGCCGCCATGGACACGTAGGCCACAAGCTGGGCCGTGGCGGCCGCTTCGGTAACTACCCAGTTATCCCGGCTGCCCATGCCGTCGCCGCCAAGGTGGTGGTCAATATTCACGCTGTCGAGCTGGGGCAAAAGTCCGGCCAGTTCAGCGCCAAGGCGCTCCGGTTCGCCACAGTCGAGCAGAACCGCACACCGGGGGGTGAAGGGCGGGTGCTCCAGGGTCGTATGTACCACGGCAGGCATGGGGAAAAAATCCAGATATCCAGGCAGCCTGGGGTTGGCGTAAAGCATGAATTCCTTGCCCATGTCACGCAGAATGTGCCCCACTGCGGCCACGGATCCGGCGGCGTCTCCATCGGGATGGACATGGCCCGCCACAACAATCTGATCCATCTGGCTCAGGGCCTCGGCTATCTGAAGGGCCTTCTCGGCGTAAGGCCCAGGTATGGCATTAATCTGCTGCATATATTTCCACCTGACTTTCCACCATTTCTTCAGGGCAGACGGCCTCCATCATCAGCGCGCATTTGTCCATGCGGCTGCGTAAATGCCCTTCGCTGTTGGAAATGGAGACAACGGCCAGACGCAGGCTGCTCAGGCTGTTTTCTGTGCCTGCTTCCGCAATGGCCACATTAAATTTATTGCGCGTTTTCTGCTTCAAACTGTTGGCAACGCGGCGCTTGGCCTTGAGATTATCATTGCCGTGCAGGTTGAATTCCACTGTGAGTACTGCCATGAACATGGGGATATACGTATTTCGCGTCCCGGATGGGGGCCGGTTGATTTTGGCGGCTTGGCTGTGGCAGCCCGCAGACGGAGCCATTCTTTGGAGCAGCGCAAACCCAAAAAAGAGGCCAGAATTCCGCTCAAAGCGCTTCGGCCAGTTGGCCCGGCATCGCTAAAGAGCACAATGATGCTGGCCTGAGAATGGCCTGTTGGGAATGGTATCTGTTGGCGATAAATAATGCCAGCATTTTCAGCACGAAATGCTCAACGGTCATGCGTGCGGCTGCCAGAATCCTGTCAAAAACCGGGGGAAGGAATGCCTTGTGCAGGCATTCCTTCCCCCGAAAGAGTTCATACGTAGTTTTCACACAGCGGCTTGCCGGGCAGTTCCCGCAGTGTGGAGGCCGCGCTGGTTAGGGATGGCGACAGCAGATGCGTGGTGCACCTGCTGCGCCTCAACTTTCTACAGCGTCGCGGCTTCTTCAACAGTTTCGAAAGCTTCGATGCGGCAGCCCTTAGGCCGAAGGCGTTAGGGATGGCGACAGCAGATGCGTGGTGCACCTGCTGCGCCCCAACTTTCTACAGCGTCGCGGCTTCTTCAACAGTTTCGAAAGCTTCGATGATATCGCCAATCTTGACGTCATTGAAGTTTTCAAGGCCCACGCCGCACTCATTGCCCTTGACCACTTCCTTGGAGTCATCCTTGAAGCGCTTGAGGGAAGAGATCTTGCCCGTGTAGACCACCACGCCGTCGCGCAGCAGGCGTACACCGGCATTGCGGGCGATTTTGCCGTCGGCCACATAGGAGCCTGCGATAACGCCAACCTTGGGCACGCTGAAGGTGTCGCGCACTTCGGCCTGGCCGAGGTACACTTCACGCTGCACAGGGGCGAGCATGCCCGTCATGGCGCTCTTGATATCGTCCACAAGCTTGTAGATGATCTCATAGAAGCGGATATCCACATTCTCGTGTTCGGCCACGTCCTTGATCTTGGATGTGGGCCGCACGTTGAAGCCGATGATGATGGCCTGCGAGGCAGAAGCCAGCAGAATGTCGGATTCTGTAATGGCGCCGGTACCGCCGTGCACCACGTTGATGCGCACTTTTTCGGTGCTCTGCTTGAGCAGGGCTTCGGTGATGGCTTCCAGGCTGCCCTGAACGTCGGCCTTGAGCACGAGGTTGAGGGTCAGGGTTTCCTGATCGGACTTGCGCTGGGACAGGAAGGTTTCCAGAGTCACGCGCGATTCCGAGGCGAGGTCGCGTTCACGCTGCTTGATGGCGCGCGAGTCGGCGATGCGGCGGGCCAGCTTTTCGTCGCTGACCACAAAGAATTCCTCACCGGCTTCCGGCACGCCTTCAAAGCCCTGTACTTCCACGGGCAGCGAGGGGCCGGCGTCCTTGACCTTCTTGCCCTGATCGCTCATGAGGGCGCGCACACGGCCAGAGAAGGGGCCGCACACGAAGTTGTCACCCTGGCGCAGGGTACCTTCCTGAATAAGCACGGTGGCCACAGGGCCGCGTCCCTTGTCCAGCTTGGCTTCCACAATGTGGCCGCGGGCAAGCTTGTCGGGATTGGCCTTGAGTTCCATAATTTCGGCTTGCAGAGCCACCATTTCCAGCAGTTCGTCCAGACCCATGCGGGTCTTGGCCGCCACCTTGGCAACGATGGTGTCGCCGCCCCATTCTTCGGCCTGGAGGCCCAGTTCGGCAAGCTCACGCAGGACGCGGTCCGGGTCAGCCCCGGGCTTGTCCATCTTGTTGACCGCCACCATGATGGGCACGTTGGCGGCGCGCGAGTGGTTGATGGCCTCGCGGGTCTGCTCCATAACGCCGTCGTCGGCGGCCACCACAAGGATGACGAGGTCCGTCACCTGAGCGCCGCGGGCGCGCATGGCCGTAAAGGCTTCATGGCCGGGCGTGTCGAGGAAGACGATTTCGCCACGCTTGGTCTTCACGTGGTAAGCGCCGATGTGCTGGGTGATGCCGCCAGCTTCGCCGCTGGTGACGTTGGTCTTGCGGATGGCGTCAAGCAGCGAGGTTTTGCCGTGGTCCACGTGGCCCATGATGGTCACCACGGGCGGGCGCGGCTTGAGGGTTTCGGGCGCGTCCACGTCCTTGGGGGTCAGGTAGTCGTCTTCAGAGAAGCCCACCTTTTCCACTTCATAGCCAAATTCGGAAGCGACCAGGGTGGCCGTGTCAAAGTCCAGGGCCTGGTTGATGGTGGCCATGATGCCAAGGCCAAAGAGAACCTTGATGATCTCATTGGCTTTGAGACCCATCTGGTGGGCCATGTCGGCCACACGGATGGCTTCCGTGACGCGGATTTTGCGCTTGGCGGCCTTGAGCGGCTGCGTGGTCGTGGCTGGCACGGGCTTGCCGCCCTTGCGACGACCCTTGCCACGGCTCAGACGCACGCTGTCGTCATCATCCCGGCGAACGGAATCACCCTGCTGAAAATCAACGGTACGACGGCCCTTGAGGCGCTTTTTCTTGCTCTGACCATCGCGGCTGTCCGTGGGGGACGCGGGCGCGGCCTGCTGGCCGAATCCGCCTCCGGCAGGACGAGGGCCGCCGGGGCCAGCCGGGCGAGGGCCACCAGGGCCAGCCGGACGGGGGCCGCCAGGGCCAGCCGGGCGGGGAGCGCCAGGACGCGGGGGCCTGCCGGCATTGTCGCCGCGCGGGCCGCCGGGGCCGGAGCCGCCAGGGCCGGAATATCCGGGGCCGCCAGCGGGGCGTGCGCCCATGGGACGCGAGGGGCGTTCCTGCTGGCTGCCGGGAGTGGGCCGTGAAATAATACGCACCTGGGGAGCGGCAGGGGCCTGCCCGCCATCAGCCCTGGAGGCGCGGCGGGGCGCGCCATCGGCGTCATCGGTATTGTCGGAATCTTTCCAGGCTTCCGCGCGGGCTTCGGGGGCACGCTGGGGCAGGGTGGGCGCGGACGAGCCCTCAGGCATGGCGGAAGCGTCGGGGCGCGCCACGCGAGCGGCCTTGGCCGCCTTTTCAGCCTCGTTCTTTTCGTGAGCCTTTGCAGCAGCCTTTTCCTGAGCCTTTACTTCTGCTTCATCAGCGGCACGGGCGGCAAGCGCAGCGGCCACGGGTGAAACTTCAGGAGCCGTGGGCTTCTTTTCCACCACAACAGGTTCGGGCTTCTTTTCTTCTTCGCCGGGGCGGCTGATGACGCGGGCCGCAGAAACGACCCTGGCCTTGGTGGCCTTGGGCGCATCGGCGGTCTCGGCCTTTGCGGCCACAGGCTCGGCTTTTTCCGGAGCTTTGCGGGGGCTGGCGGCCGGGGCTTCGGCCTTGGGCGCAGGTGCGGCTTCGACCACAGCGGGGCTTTCGACTTCCACAGGCTTTTCCACGGCTTCGGGGGCGCTCACTTCCGTAACTGCGGAAGCGGTTTCCGCGGCTTCAGGAGCATCGGCCTTGTCAGCATCCTTACGACGGCGACGCACGATGACGTTGGGGTGAGAGCCGGAACGCTCGGCATCCGCCTGTTTTTGTTCGGCAAAATGTTCGCGCACGCGTGCCGCCTCCTCAGTGCTCAGAGAACCTGCTATGGTTTTGGCGGACGTGCCCAGCTCGCGCATCACGCGCAGCATATCCTTTTGGGGCACGGCCGGAAATTCCTTGGCAAATTCCTTGGCAAATTCCGATACTTTAATTTTTTCTTCAGACATGTTTCCCCCCCTTGCGCCGTGTTCCGGGCCTGAACTTGGCGAACCTCGCCGCGCATACGGCATCGGAACAGAGATACCAGCCCCTGCCAGGTCTGGTCTTATTAGCGTCAATAGTCAAAATTCCCTGGGCGGTCAGCACATGGCGGGTCAACTGGGCCTTGGCGAAGCGTCGGCGGCATATGATGCACATGCGTACCGGCCCCTGCACGGTTTCAGCCGTGTTCTGCCCATCCACCATGTCGGCGCCCCTAAGCCTGCGTATCCTCGTAGGCATTGCCGTCAGCCGTGTCCTGGCCGGAGGTCTCATCAGCGGAATGCACCTTGCCCAATTCAACGGCAGAAGATTCGGGCGTGCTTTCCACCACCGGAGCCAGGAAGTTGATGGCCGAACGCAGGTCGGCAATACGGGACGCGCTGATGGTCAGCTTGTCTGAAAGTTCCTGGTCCGTGGCCTGGCGCAGCTTGTCAAGCGAGCTGAATCCCGCGTCAAGCAGAGCCTCGATGGATACTTCGGCCACACTGGCCACCTGCTCGAGGCCGTGCCCGATGGCATTGGCCTCGTTGTAGCGGGTCTCGGTAAATATATCGACTTTCCAGCCCAGAAGTCTGGCGGCCAGTTTGACGTTCTGCCCCTTGCGCCCGATGGCGTTGGTGAGCTGATCGTCCGGCACGATGACTTCGAGCAGGTTTTCTTCTTCATCCACCACAATGCGCGATACCAGGGCCGGGGCCAGGGCATTGCGGGCGTAGGTGGCTATGTCGGCGCTCCAGACAACGATGTCTATGCGTTCGCCGTGCAGTTCCTGCACGATGTTCTGGATGCGCGAACCGCGCACGCCAACGCAGGCGCCGACCGGGTCGACGTCACGCTCGCGTGAGAGCACCGCCACCTTGGCGCGGGAGCCGGGGTCACGGGCCACGCCCATGATCTGCACGACGCCGTCGTCCACTTCGGGCACCTCACGGCGGAAGAGGGCGGCCATATAGTCGCGGTGCGAGCGTGAAATGACCACCTGCGGGCCGCGACCCTCCTGGCGAACCTCGATAATGAGGGCCTGCACGCGGTCGCCGCGCTTGTAGTGCTCACGCGGGATCTGTTCTTCGCGCGGCAAAATGGCTTCGGTGCGGCCCAGGTTGACCACCCAGCCGCCCTTGTCGCGGCGCTGCACGATGCCCGAAACGATTTCGCCCAGGCGATCCTTGTATTCGCTGTAAATGATTTCCTGCTCAGCGTCGCGCATGCGCTGGATGATGACCTGCTTGGCGGACTGGGCCGCGATGCGCCCCAGGTCTTCCACCTTGACGCGGAAGCCCATTTCGTCATCAACCTGAACGGAAGGATCGTGGGCAAGGGCTTCGGTCAGTTCAATCTGCGTGTCCGGATTGGCCACATCGCCATCGGCCATCACGATTTTGAACTGGTAGACCTCAATATCGCCCGTTTCGTCATTGTAGGACACTTCCACGTCCATATCTTCGCTGAAGCGGCGCAGCACGGAGGTGCGCACCGCGTCTTCAAGCGTGTCAATGAGCATGTTGCGGTCAAGGCCCTTGTCCTTACTGATCTGGTCAATGGCCTTTTTGAGTTCAAGATTCATGAGTGCCTCCGGCTGCCGCCCTGGGCGGCGTAAAATCGCTTGTTCCGGCAACGGCGCATGGGCCGCCCGTGCTGCCGCGCAGCGCGGCTTTCGGGCCTGCCTCAGCTGGCCGTATGATCGTTATCGGCAACAGTGTTGCCCTTCTTTTTGCCTGAAGCGGCCTTTTTTTTGGCCGTCTGACCGCCCTTGCCCGCAGGGGCATCTTTGCCCTGGGGTTTTTTGCCAGGTTTTTTGCCCGGCTTTTGCGGCGGCCTGAAAATATACATGCGGGTGGCCCGGCGCACAGAGCTCCAGGGAAGAAACACGGGAGGATGGTTTTCGTCCTCCACGTCGCCTTCGGGGCTGATGGCAACGGGCGCAAGCACAAAGCCCTCATCTTCCACCGCCGTAAGCGTGCCGCGCCAGATGCGGCGCGGGCCGCCGTGGGCCGCCGGGTCAGTGGAAGCCACGGGGGTGTGCAGCCGTGCCTCAACCACGTCGCCCACATAGCGGGTCATCTGATCAAGGCTGAAAAACAAGCGGCTCAGGCCCGGCGTGGAAACTTCCAGCACATAGGCGTCAGGGATGCTGTCTTCCACTTCCAGCGCAAGCGCCAGATGGCGCGAAATTTCTTCGCACTGCTCAATGGTGGCTGACGTGGGGGCGGCTGGAGCGGGAGTGTCGGAAGATTCGTCAGGGCTATGGTCTGAGGGCGCGAAGCCGTCGCTGATGCCAGCGGCGGATGAAACGGCCGTGACGCCAGGGGCTGCCTGGTGTTCGTCGGCCTGGGGCGCTGTAGGCACATCCACAAAGAGCCGCACAAGGGTGCGCCCGGCCCGGGCTATCTCCACCCCCCAGACAAGGAGTCCGAGGGAGTGAACCACGGGTTGGGCCAGACGTATGACGGTTTCTCTCAGGGTTTGATCAGTCATTCTTTCCTTTTGTGCGGGGCATGGACCGTCGCAGGGACAAAAAAAAGGGGGCCTATTCAGGCCACCCCGCTGGAACTGCGTTCCGCATCAGGATGTAGTGGTGGCAGGTACTGTCATCCACTTTGAATGCATCCAACTAGCTTACCATATGGAACTTGTCAAGGCTTTCGCGCCAAAAAGAAAAACTTGTGTTTTGCCCAAAAATAAAGAAAATTGAAAAAATACCGTTACAACAGAAAGATAGGAAGCTTTCGCAAAAAAAAGCGCGCCGAAATGTCGGTCGAGCGCCATGGTAGACAGTGTCGTTACGAGCGCCTTTTCAGGCCTCTCTCCGTCGAACTTCGCCTTTTATTCCGGTCGAGTACCATCAGAGTACACTCCCTACATAAAAGGCTGGTTCTCCTTGATATGACTGAAAATTCATCTCGTGACTACACTGTCTAGTCCATTATGCGAAATCAAGAAATCTGTTATAGTAGTGCTATTCACAGTCTCATCCGTAAGAAATAGCATATCTGTTCAAAAAACCGCACACAAAATCTCTTCACGCATATAATTGGGCAGTTTTTATAGCAAGACTCCCTTTTTAGTGAATAGTTATCGTACCTTTTTACTTGGGGAGGGCGTATGTCGCTGCATCAGAAAATCTGGGGCCTGGGCCTGTTGACCCTGGCCGTAGCCATGGGAATTGTCTGGGCTATGGGCCTTGCGACCGGCGCGGCGACAACCCCCCTGTGGGGAGCTGCGGTTGGCGGGGGTGGCGTACTGCTTGTCATGGGGCTGGGAGCGCGGCTGATCTACGGCGGGGTGTTCAGGGCTTTGACCCTGTGCCTGCGAAATGGCTGCGAACCGGGGCCATCGGGCCAGTCTTCATGCACCACTTCGTCAAGGGCCCCTGCAGATCTGAAGGAACTGTATGCGGCGGCTGAGGAACTTGCCGACAAGGCATGCCATGCCAGTGGCGTACTGCACGGCATACTCGGCGGCATGCCCCTGGCCTACCTGCTGGTGGACGTTGATGAGCGCGCAACCCACACCAACCAGGAATGCCTGGATATGCTTGAGATCGACGGGCCAGTGGGAGCCTGCCTTGGCAAGACCCTGGCCGAGCTTTTTTACAATGATCCCGGTCGTGAGACCGCCGTTGGCAAGAGCATCCGGCATGGCCAGAACTTTCGCAATCTTTCCGTAACGATAACAGGGCACAAGGGCAGGCGCATCGACGTGCTGGCCAATGTGTTTCCCGTGTATGACGAGCACCAGACCTGCCTTGGCGGTCTGTGCCTTTATGTGGACATGACGGCCCTCAAAAAAGCCGAGCAGGTCATCACCGAAAAGAACCAGCGCATGGAAGCGGCGGCGCTGGAGCTTGAAAGAGCCGTGCAGGAGCTTGCCGCCATTGCCGAAGGCCTGGTGGCGGGCATAGGCCGCTCGAACAAGGACACGAACCGTGCTTCGCGGCTGCTGAGCGAGGTCGCCACGGCCATGAATGAAATGACCGCCACGGTACGCGAGGTGGCGCAAAACGCGGCCAACGCTTCAGTGGCCTCAACGCAGACGCGGGACAAGGCCCACGAGGGCGCTACTGTGGTGCGTAACGCCACGCAGAGTATTGAAGAGGTGCATGAGGTTTCAATGGCGCTCAAGAGCGACATGGTTCTTTTGAACAACCACGCCAGGGCCATTTCAGAAATTATGAATGTCATTTCAGATATAGCAGACCAGACCAACCTGCTGGCCCTCAATGCCGCCATTGAAGCCGCCCGCGCTGGCGATGCCGGGCGCGGTTTTGCGGTGGTAGCGGACGAAGTGCGAAAACTTGCTGAAAAAACAGTAACTTCAACAAACAATGTGGGCAACGCCATCAATGCCATTCAGCAAAGCACCTCAAAGAGCATGGCCTCAATGGACAATGCCGTGACCCATGTTGAGCAGGCCACGGGTTTCGCCGGCGAGTCCGGCCAGGCGCTTGAGGCCATTGTGGGCACGGTGGAAGACACCACGGGCAGGATCAGCGCCATTGCCGCAGCCAGCGAGGAGCAGTCCGTGACCAGTGAGCAGATCAACCGCTCCATCGTCGAGGCCAATGACGTCATGGTGGGCACTGCCAGATCAATGGAAGCGGTGCGGCAGGAAACGGACAAGCTGGTGGCGCTCACGCAGCGGCTGGCGGGTCTGACCGGACGGCTGAAAGAATAGCCCGCGCGGCAGGATTTTTACTGACATGGATACGCATGAAGGCCGGGAATATTCCCGGCCTTCACTGATTTTTGCTGCCTGCTCATAATGTCGCGTGGATAAAGGTTGCGGTGGCGCGCGGCGCTCTCGTGCAGTGATGGAGCATTTACACTTTTTAAGGTTACACTGTTCTAAAACATACCAAGAAAGCACTGATTAGAGAGCTTCTTGGAAACGCGCAGTTGTTTCGTTTGGCAAGGCGCGCCCTTTTTTTGAAGCAGGAGTGGACTCTTTCGTCCTCGACTGTTTCAAAAAAAGTGAAGCAACGCCGCCAAGCGGAATAAATCAGCGTTTCCATAAGAGTTTTAGGGGGTGGGGGTGTGGGGGAGGAGACCCTTTTGCAAAAGGGTCCCTCCCCCACAAAACTTTTCACAGAGCCCTTCACAGAGCCTTTCAAAGCCCTCTCGCGCTAGTGTCCATTCTGCGTCAGGTGCTGCAACACGGCCATCTGGTCGGTTTCGCTTTCCATCATGTCCGGGCTTGGGGAAGCAGCGGCAGGGGCGGCCTGAGCTTCCGCGCTTTGCGGCTGCGGGCTTGTGCTTTCGGCCTGCGCCTCGGTCGGCTGCTCGGGGGATGCCGCCATGGTGTCGTGCGCCGCAGCGTCGGCGGCGGAGGCCAAAGCTCCGGGGCTTTGCGTTTCCACCGGGAAGAGGCTGTCGTCCTGCGCGGCTGGGGGCTGTGCGCTGTTTGCACTGTCAGTTCCTTGCGCGGCGGGGTGCAGGGCGTCTTCAAGGTCAATGATCAGGGGGCCGGTTTGGTCGTGCATGAAACTGTCGGCCAGTTCTTCATCCAGCGTGTCGGCGTGCACGGCGGGGGCGCTGGTTGCGGCATGCTCCGTTTCTGCATTGCCCGTGCCCGTGTGGCTCACATCTGCATGCGTGACGTCTGTTTGGCTGGCGTTCGCTGCATCTGCGCTGGCCGCTTCCGCGTGTGTAGAGTCCGCACCCGTAAGCGCCGTATCCTTGTGTGTAGCATCCGCGTGCGTTTGTTCCTGGGCGCTGCTTTCTCCTGTGGCGGTTGTGTGATTGTCAGCGGAGGCTTGTTCCGCTGTTTCCGGCGTGGCTGCGGCAGCGTCGCTCTGGGTGTTTTCGTGTCCGGTTTGCGTGCTGCTGTCGGCCACTGGCACGCTCGTACCCGTGTCGGCGTAGGGATCGGCATGGGGGGCAGCTTCCTGACTGTTCTGGGCAGTGGCGTTGTGGTCTTCCGTGGTTGCCTGGAGCTGCTCATGGCTGGCGGAAGCGTTCACTTCGTCGGGGACAAAGAAGAGGCGCATGGCGCTCGCGCCCTGCATGAGGGGAGCCTCGCCTGAGCCGTGGATGGTCACGGTTACAGTGCTCTGGGCTGAACCGCCATGCCCGTCAACCACGGTGACGGTAAAGGTCTCGTCAAGCGTGTCGCCGTTGTTCAGGGCTTTTACGACGGCGGAGTCCTTGTTCAGCACATAGGTGTATGATCCGTTGGGGTTGAGAAAGAAGGTGCCGTACTGGCCTTCAGTGGTCTGGGGCACAGCCCTTGGCGTGTCCGACCTGTCCGGGTCAGCCATGACAAGCTGGCCGTACATGGCGGCAACGTCGTCTTCTGAAACGGAAAGCTGGGATGGCTGGACTGTCGGCGCGTCATTGGAACCGACGATGGTGATGGTCAGCGGTGTGACCACGGACTTCAAGCCGGACGTGACCTTTACCATAAAAACGTCTGTGGAGGTTTCGCCTTCACCGAGTTTTTGGCTTTCACTTATGCCTTGAGCCGAGAGGTTGTAGGTATATGTGCCGTTGCTGTTGAGGGTCAGCGTGCCGTACTGGCCGTTGGGGCTGCTTTGCAGTGAGAAGGTGGCATTGGAGAA
The DNA here is from genome assembly GCF_034006445.1 of Desulfovibrio sp. Taxonomy (NCBI): domain Bacteria; kingdom Pseudomonadati; phylum Thermodesulfobacteriota; class Desulfovibrionia; order Desulfovibrionales; family Desulfovibrionaceae; genus Desulfovibrio; species Desulfovibrio sp. Next base: position 215,214 of record NZ_JAVESS010000003.1, read on the forward strand.
TTCGGGAATCAGCAGGTTGCCCAACAGGCTTGTGGCGCCGTCAAGTATTGTGGTGAGGCTGATGCTCCCCAGCAGGCCGCCAGTAATGACGATGTCAATGGTGTTGGTGGCCGATGCGCCGTGTTCGTCTACAACCGTGTATGAGAATCTGTCTGTGAGCTTGGCTCCCAGTGTAAGCAACACCACAGACAACAGCCCCGTGTTGAGGTCGTAGACATAGGAGCCGTCAGCATTCAGCGAAAATGTGCCGTAATCGCCATGCACATGTGGCCGCGGTATAAAGGTCACATTGTCGCTGATGATATTGTCGAGCGTGTTGTCCGGATCCGTGGGGGTGGGCAGTTTGCCGTAGAGTTTGTCCGTTGCATTGTTCATGCTTACCGTGGCGGAACCAACCGAAGGCGCGTCATTGGTGCCGTTGATGGTGAAGGAAATCGTGCGCGCGGTGATGCCGCCGTGGCCGTCATTGGCTGCCACGGTAAACGTTTCCACAAGCTGTTCGCCATGCCCCAGGCCCTGCACGGCAGGCAGGCTGTTGTTGAGCGTATAGACGTATGCGCCGTTGCTGTTGAGCACAAAGCTGCCGTACAAGCCTGCCATGTTTTGTGCCTGGAACACGGCGGTGTCGCCCAAATCCGCATCCGCCACCGTAAGCGTGCCGGCGGACGTCAGGATGTTGTCTTCCTTGAGGGGCGTTGTGACAATGGGCGCAATGACGGGATTGTCGTTGGTTCCGTTGATGGTAATGGTCATGGTGCTGGAGGCTGCAGCGCCGTGCTGATCCTTGACCGTATAGGTAAAGGTTTCGGTGAGATGCTGTCCCTCGCCAAGCTGCTGGACGACCGGCAGGGCATTGTTGAGCGTGTAGGTGTAGGTGCCGTTGGCCTGCAGGGTGAAGTTGCCGTAGAGCCCCTGAGTGGAGGCCTGGGACAGGAAGCTGACCGTGTCGCCCGTGTCCACGTCTGTGGGGGCAGGCAGGGTGCCGCTGATGCTGGCATCATCTTCATTGATGCTGGCCACGGCGGCGCTGACCTGTGGGGCGTCATTGGTTCCGTTGATGGTGATGGTGATGGTATTGGACGCGGTAGCGCCGTGCTGATCCTTGACCGTATAGGCAAAGGTCTCGGTCAGGTGCGCGCCAACGCCAAGCTGCTGGACGATCGGCAGGGCGTTGTTGAGTGCGTAGGTGTACGTGCCGTTCGCCTGCAGGGTGAAGCTGCCGTAGAGCCCCTGAGTGGAGGCCTGGGACAGGAAGCTTACCGAGTCGCCCGTGTCCACGTCTGTGGGGGCAGGCAGGGTGCCGCTGATGCTGGCATCATCTTCATTGATGCTGGCCACGGCAGCGCTGACCTGCGGATTGTCGTTGGTGCCGTTAATGGTGATGGTGATGGTGTTGGATGCAGTCGCACCGTGCTGATCCGTGACCGTATAAATAAAGGTCTCGGTGAGTTGGCTGCCTACGCCAAGCTGCTGGACAACCGGCAGGGCGTTGTTGAGCGTGTAGGTGTAGGTGCCGTCCGCCTGCAGGGTAAAGCTGCCGTACTGGCCGGAAGCACTGGCCTGGGGCACGAAGTGCACCACGTCATTGGCGTTCACATCCGTGGGCGTGGGCAGGGTGCCACTGATGCTGGGGTCATCCTCATTGATGCTCGCCGTGGCGGCACTGACCTGCGGCGCGCTGTTGGTGCCCTTGATGGTGATGGTAATGGTGTTGGACGATGTGGCCCCATGCTGGTCAGTGGCGGAGGCAGTGAATGTTTCGGAAAGTTGCTCGCCAGCGCCAAGCTGCGCCACGGCTGGCAGGGAATTGTTGAGCGCGAAGGTGTAGCTGCCATCAGCCTGAAGCGTGAAGGTGCCAAACTGACCGACCGTGCTTTGCGCTATGTACTGCGGGACGTCACCCGCATCCACATCCGTGGGCATGGGCAGGATTCCACTGGCGTCAGTGACGTTACTGGGAACAAAAATGATGGCCGCGCTGATCTGCGGCGCATCGTTGGTGCCGTTGATGGTGATGGTGATGGTATTGGTGCCCGTAGCGTTGTGCTGATCCGTGACGGTATAGGTAAAGGTTTCGGTCAGATGCGCTCCAACGCCAAGCTGTTGCACAGCTGCCAGGGAGTTGTTGAGCGCGTACACATAGCTGCCGTCCGCCAGCAGGGTAAAGCTGCCGTACAGGCCGGGTGCATTGGTCTGAGGCACAAAGTGCACGCTGTCGCCCGTGTCCACATCCGTGGGCGTGGGCAGGATGCCGCTGATGTTGGCAACGTCTTCATTGATGCTGGCCACGGCGGCGCTGACCTGCGGCGCGTCGTTGGTGCCGTTGATGGTGATGGTGATGGTATTTGTGCCCGTGGCGTTGTGCTGATCCGTGACGGTATAGGTAAAGGTTTCGGTCAGTTGGCTGCCCACGCCAAGCTGTTGCACAGCTGCCAGGGCGTTGTTGAGCGTGTAGGTGTAGGTGCCGTCTGCCTGCAGGGTAAAGCTGCCGTACTGGCCAGGAGCGTCGGTCTGGGGCACAAAGTGCACGCTGTCGCCCGCGTCCACATCCGTGGGCGTGGGCAGGGTGCCGCTGATGCTGGCATCATCTTCACTGATGCTGGCCACGGCGGCACTGACCTGCGGATTGTCGTTGGTGCCCTTGATGGTGATGGTAATGGTATTTGTGCCCGTAGCGTTGTGCTGATCCGTGACGGTATAGGTAAATGTTTCGGTCAGTTGGCTGCCCACGCCAAGCTGCTGCACTGCTGCCAGGGCGTTGTTGAGCGTGTAGGTGTAGGTGCCGTCCGCCTGCAGGGTGAAGCTGCCGTACTGGCCGGAAGCGTTGGCCTGGGGCACAAAGTGCACGCTGTCGCCCGCGTCCACATCCGTGGGCGTGGGCAGGATGCCGCTGATGCTGGCAACGTCTTCATTGATGCTGGCCACGGCCGCGCTGACCTGCGGATTGTCGTTGGTGCCGTTGATGGTGATGGTGATGGTATTGGTGCCCGTAGCGTTGTGCTGATCCGTGACGGTATAGGTAAAGGTCTCGGTCAGCTGGCTGCCCACGCCAAGTTGCTGCACTGCTGCCAGGGCGTTGTTGAGCGTGTAGGTGTAGGTGCCGTCCGCGTGCAGGGTAAAGCTGCCGTACTGGCCGGAAGCGTCGGTCTGGGGCACAAAGTGCACGCTGTCGCCCGCGTCCACATCCGTGGGAGTGGGCAGGGTGCCGCTGATGCTGGCATCATCCTCATTGATGGATGCGACAGCCGCGCTGACCTGCGGCGCGTCGTTGGTGCCGTTGATGGTGATGGTAATGGTATTTGTGCCCGTAGCATTGTGCTGATCCGTGACGGTATAGGTAAAGGTCTCGGTCAGTTGGCTGCCCACGCCTAGTTGCTGCACAGCTGCCAGGGCGTTGTTGAGCGTGTAGGTGTAGGTGCCGTCTGCCTGCAGGGTGAAGCTGCCGTATTGGCCGGGAGCGTCGGTCTGGGGCACAAAGTGCACGCTGTCGCCCGCGTCTACATCCGTGGGCGTGGGCAGGGTACCGCTGATGCTGGCAACGTCTTCATTGATGCTGGCCACGGCGGCACTGACCTGCGGATTGTCGTTGGTGCCGTTGATGGTGATGGTGATGGTGTTGGACGCAGTCGCACCGGACTGATCCATAACAGTATAGGTAAATGTTTCGGTGAGTTGACTGCCCACGCCAAGTTGCTGCACAGCTGCCAGGGCGTTGTTGAGCGTATAGGTGTAGCTGCCGTCCGCGTGCAGGGTAAAGCTGCCGAACTGGCCGGGAGCGTCGGCCTGGGACAGGAAGTGCGCGCTGTCGCCCGTGTCCACGTCTGTGGGTGTGGGCAGGGTGCCGCTGATGCTGGCATCATCTTCATTGATGCTGGCCACGGCCGCACTGACCTGCGGTGCGGTGTTGGTGCCATGAATGGTGAGTGTTATGGTGCTGGTCGCGGTCCCCCCGTGATGGTCTGTGACGGTGGCGGTGAAGGTTTCCGTAAGCTTGCCGCCATGCCCCAAGCCCTGCACCGCAGGCAGGGAGTTGTTGAGGACATAGGTGTAGCTGCCATCGGGCTGCAAGGTGAGGGTGCCAAACTGCCCCACCGTGTTTTGCGCGATGTATTGCGGCATGTCGCCCGCATCCACGTCTGTGGGCATGGGCAGATTTCCACTGACGCTGGTTTCATCATTTTGAATAAAGACAACAGCCGCACTGACCTGCGGCGCGTCGTTGGTGCCGTTGATAGTGATGGTAATGGTGTTGGACGCGGTTGCGCCGTGCTGATCCGTGACGGTATAGGTAAATGTTTCAGTCAGTTGTGCGCCAACGCCAAGCTGCTGGACAACTGGCAGGGCATTATCGAGAGTGTAAGTATAGGTGCCGTCCGCCTGCAACGAAAAGCTGCCGTACTGGCCGGGAGCGTCGGTCTGGGGCTGGAACAACACCACGTCATTGGCGTTCACGTCCGTGGGTGTGGGCAGGGTGCCACTGATGCTGGCTTCATCCTCAAAGATACTGGCCGTGGCGGCGCTGACCTGCGGCGCGCTGTTGGTGCCGTTGACGGTGATGGTGATGGTGCTGGTCGAGGTCGCCCCGTGCGGATCTCTGACGGTGGCGGTGAAGGTTTCCGTAAGCTGTTCGCCCGCGCCGAGCTGCGCCACCGCAGGCAGGGAGTTGTCGAGGGTAAAGGTATAGCTGCCGTCGGGCTGCAGGGTGAAGGTGCCAAACTGGCCCACCGTGTTTTGCGCATCGTATTGCGGGATGTCGCCCGCATCCACGTCTGTGGGCATGGGCAGGGTTCCGCTGACGTCGGTGGCGTCACCGGGGACAGTGATGACGGCGGCGCTGACCTGCGGCGCGTCATTGGTGCCGTTGATGGTGATGGTAATGGTGTTGGACGCGGTTGCGCCGTGCTGATCCGTGACGGTATAGGTAAAGGTTTCGGTAAGATGAGCGCCTACGCCGAGTTGTTGAACTGCATCCAGGGCATTGTTGAGCGTGTAGGTATAGCTGCCGTCCGCCTGCAGGGTGAAGCTGCCGTACTGGCCCTGAGCGTCGGTCTGGGGCTTGAACTGCACCACGTCATTGGCGTTCACGTCCGTGGGCGTGGGCAGGGTGCCACTGATGCTGGCATCGTCTTCAAAGATACTGGCCGTGGCGGCGCTGACCTGCGGCGCGCTGTTGGTGCCGTTGACGGTGATGGTGATGGTGCTGGTCGAGGTCGCCCCGTGCGGGTCTCTGACCGTGGCGGTGAAGGTTTCCGTAAGCTGTTCGCCCGCGCCAAGCTGCGCCACCGCAGGCAGGGAGTTGTCGAGGGTAAAGGTGTAGCTGCCGTCGGGCTGCAGGGTGAAGGTGCCAAACTGGCCCACCGTGTTTTGCGCATCATATTGCGGTATGTCGCCCGCATCCACGTCTGTGGGCATGGGCAGGGTTCCGCTGACGTCGGTGGCGTCACCGGGGACAGTGATGACAGCCGCGCTGACCTGCGGCGCGTCGTTGGTGCCGTTGATGGTGATGGTAATGGTGTTGGACGCGGTTGCGCCGTGCTGATCCGTGACGGTATAGGTAAAAGTTTCTGTAAGATGAGCCCCTACGCCAAGCTGTTGCACTGCATCCAGGGCGTTATCGAGCGTGTAGGTGTAGCTGCCGTCCGCCTGCAGGGTGAAGCTGCCGTACTGGCCCTGAGCGTCGGTCTGGGGCTTGAACAACACCACGTCATTAGCGTTCACGTCCGTGGGCGTGGGCAGGGTGCCGCTGATGCTGGCGTCATCCTCAAAAATGCTGGCCGTGGCGGCGCTGACCTGCGGTGCGCTGTTGGTGCCATTGACGGTGATGGTGATGGTGCTGGTCGAGGTCGCCCCGTGCGGATCTCTGACAGTGGCGGTGAAGGTTTCCGTAAGCTGTTCGCCCGCACTCAGCTGCGCCACCGCAGGCAGGGAATTGTCGAGGGTAAAGGTATAGCTGCCGTCGGGCTGCAAGGTGAAGGTGCCAAACTGGCCCACCGTGTTTTGCGCATCGTAGTGCGGTATGTCGCCCGCATCCACATCTGTGGGCATGGGCAGAGTTCCGCTGACGTCGGTGGCGTCACCGGGGACAGTGATGACAGCCGCGCTGACCTGCGGCGCGTCGTTGGTGCCGTTGATGGTGATGGTGATGGTGTTGGACGCAGTTGCGCCGTGCTGATCCGTGACGGTATAGGTAAAGGTCTCGGTCAGTTGTGCGCCAACGCCAAGCTGTTGCACTGCATCCAGGGCGTTATCGAGCGTGTAGGTGTAGCTGCCGTCCGCCTGCAGGGTGAAGCTGCCGTACTGGCCGGGAGCGTCGGTCTGGGGCTTGAACAACACCACGTCATTGGCGTTCACGTCCGTTGGCGTGGGCAGGGTGCCGCTGATACTGGCGTCGTCTTCAAATATACTGGCCGTGGCGGCGCTGACCTGCGGCGCGCTGTTGGTGCCATTGACGGTGATGGTGATGGTGCTGGTCGAGGTCGCCCCGTGCGGATCTCTGACTGTGGCGGTGAAGGTTTCCGTAAGCTGTTCGCCCGCACTCAGCTGCGCCACCGCAGGCAGGGAGTTGTCGAGGGTAAAGGTGTAGCTGCCGTCGGGCTGCAGGGTGAAGGTGCCAAACTGGCCCACCGTGTTTTGCGCATCGTAGAGCGGTATGTCGCCCGCGTCCACGTCTGTGGGCATGGGCAGGGTTCCGCTGACGTCGGTGGCGTCACCGGGGACAGTGATGACAGCCGCGCTGACCTGCGGCGCGTCGTTGGTGCCGTTGATGGTGATGGTGATGGTGTTGGACGCGGTTGCGCCGTGCTGATCCGTGACGGTATAGGTAAAGGTCTCGGTGAGGTGCGCCCCAACGCCAAGTTGCTGGACAACCGGCAGGGCGTTATCGAGCGTGTAGGAGTAGCTGCCGTCCGCCTGCAGGGTGAAGCTGCCGTACTGGCCGGGAGCGTCGGTCTGGGGCACGAACAGCACCACGTCATTGGCATCCACGTCCGTGGGCGTGGGCAAAGTGCCGCTGATGCTGGCATCATCCTCAAAGATACTGGCTGTGGCGGCGCTGACCTGCGGGTCGTCGTTGGTGCCCTTGATGGTGATGGTAATGGTGTTGGACGCAGTTGCGCCGTGCTGATCCGTGACGGTATAGGTAAATGTTTCGGTTAGTTGTGAGCCTACACCAAGCTGCTGGACAACTGGCAGGGTGTTATCGAGCGTGTAGGTATAGCTGCCGTCCGCCTGCAACGAAAAGCTGCCGTACTGGCCCTGAACATCAGCCTGGGGTACGAAGTGTGCCACATCTCCTGCGTCCATGTCTGTGGGGGCGGGCAGGGTGCCGCTGATGCCGGCAACGTCTTCATCAATGGACGCCACGGCCGCGTCGACCTGCGGCGCGTCATTGGTGCCGGTGACGGTGATGGTAATGGTATTGGAAGCCATGCCGCCATGGTTATCATACACCGTATAGGTAAAAACTTCGGTAAGTTGCTGCCCATCTGCCAGATGCTGGAGATCGGGCGCGGTGTAGTCAAGCACGTAGGTATAGTTTCCGGCGGCATCCACGCTGAAACTGCCGTACTGGCCGTGAGCGTTGTGCTGCTCAATGAAGTTCAGAGTGTCGTTGGCGTCCACATCGTGCGGCGCGGGCAGGACCCCGCCCACAAGACCCTGATGCTCGGTCAGCGCGGCTGATGAGGCCGCCACGGTGGGCGCGTCGTTAGTGCCGTTGATGGTGATGGTCAGTGTTTTGCTGACGTAGCTCTGACCGTCCGTAACGGTAAAGATAAATTGCTCCGTTAGCGTGTCGCCCTGGCTGAGCGCCTGGATTTCCGGTCGCGAGTTGTCCAGAACATAGCTGTAGTTGCCCTGGGCATCCACGGTAAGCACGCCGTATGCGCCCACACTGCCGGTTTGCGGCACGAACTGCGGCACATCGCCCGCATCCACATCGTGGGGCGTGGGCAGAACGCCCATGAGCACGGGGCCGTCCTCGTCCACCGAAGCCGTGGCCGCCGACACTGTGGGCACATCGTTGGTTCCGTTTATGGTAATGACAAGATTGCCAGTGGCTGTGCCCCCATGGCCGTCATCCACCGTGTAGGTGAACGTTTCCGTCAAAAAGTCGCCGGAGCCCAATCGCTGGACGATGGGCAGGCTGTTGTCCAGCGTATAGGTATAGGTTCCGTCGGCATTGAGGCTGAGGTAGCCGTACTGCCCTGCCGAATTTGTCTGCGTCAGATACTGGGGGGAGTCGTTTGCGTCGATGTCCTGCGGCGTGGGCAGAATGCCTGTGGTGTGGTCCTGGTCTTCAAGGATGGAGGCGGCGGCGGAATCGACAGTGGGCGCGTCATTGAGGCCATTGATGGTAATGGTGACAGTGTTGGAGGTGGTGCCGCCCGCGCCGTCGCTTACGGTGTAGGTGAAGGTCTCGGTAAGCGACTGGCCTTCTCCAAGCCCCTGGACGCTGAGCAGGGTGTTGTTCAGTTGGTACGAATACACGCCATTGGCGTCCACGCTGAAGGTTCCGTATTGGCCCGGAATGCCGTTTTGTTCCACAAATGACAGGGTATGTCCTGCCGCGTTCTGCGGCATGGGGATCTGGCCGGTCACATCAGTATCGTCTTCAGTCAGACTGGCCTGGGCCGCCACAGCGGTGGGGCCAGTGGTTCCTCCGCCAGTACCCGGGCCCGTGCCAGGATCTGTGCCAGTACCCGGGCCTGTGCCTGGATCTGTGCCCGGATCTGTACCAGTACCCGGCCCTGTGCCAGGATCTGTGCCAGTACCCGGGCCCGTGCCAGGATCTGTGCCAGTACCCGGCCCCGTGCCAGGATCTGTACCAGTACCCGGGCCTGTGCCTGGATCTGTGCCCGTTCCCGGCCCCGTGCCAGGATCCGTACCAGTGCCCGGGCCTGTGCCAGGATCTGTGCCAGTACCCGGCCCGCCCGTACCAGGGCCTGTGCCAGTGCCCGGCCCGGTACCAGAACCACCGGGGCCAGTACCCGTTCCCGGCACAGTGCCAGTGCCAGTGCCAGTGCCTGAACCCGGCCCGGTTTGGAACCCGCCGTTCAGTCTGCCGCCAAAGCCGTCACCATAGAGGCCGCCAGCCCCGGTATAGAACAGGCTTTGCCCCACGGCGTCATCGTTATCTGCCCCCGATCCGCCGCGCCGCAGCAATGCCTCGGTAGAGGCGAGGCCGCTCAAAGAGCCAATGCCCTCGTGGAGGTTGTCATGCTCATAGTCCTGAAAAGACGCGTTACGCACATAGGCAATGCCCGGCAGGGGCATGTCCTCCTCGCCCAGGGAGGAAAAAAAGAACGAAGGCGACATTTCCTTGCCATTGACAATGATGGCAGGGTGCGCAGCTTCCACCAAAGATGCCAGGTGCTGGTCGGGGCCAGCCGGCGCATATTGCATGCCGGGCTGGGGCGGGGCCAGATAGTTCTCAAGAACCAGCCGGGAGCCGTCGTTGCGTGAAAAGACGAGATTATACCCTTCCAGCCCGACAAAAAGATCTTTCATGGAAAAGTTCAGCTCAATACGTGACTGGGGTGTAAAGCCTTTGAGTACTGACTGAAGCCCTGGAGGGGGCATGTACAGGGGATGTGAAGCAAGCATATGCGCCTCGCGATCTATCGTTCTCTCATGGCGTTTTGTTGTGCCTTGAGCAGGGGTTTGAGCAGGTAGTCCAGTACGGTTTTTTTGCCGGAAACGATCTCTACTCCGGCCACCATGCCCGGAATGATGGGCAGGTGTTCATTGCGGTAGACAATTTCATTCTTCTTGGTGCGCAGCTTGACGAGGTAGAAAAACTCGCTCTTTTTGTCTTCAATGGTGTCTGCGCTGATCTGCTCCACCACGGCCTCAAGACCGCCATAGATAGAAAAATCATAGGCCGATATCTTGACCATGGCCCGCTGCTCCGCGTGAATGAAGGCGATGTCGGCCGGACGGATGCGCGCCTCGACCAGCAGGGTGTCGCCCAGGGGCACGATTTCCATGATGGGATCGCCAGAGCGCACCACTCCGCCAAGCGTATTGATGATGACCCTTTTAACCGTGCCCCGTACCGGGGAGCGCAGTTCTGTGCGGGTAACACGGTCGCCCCCGGCCGAAAGCATGGCCTGAAGCGATGTCAGTTCCGTACGCCGTTTGTTGATCTCGGCGTTGATGTCAGATTCGTATTCGGCCTTGTGCAGGTTCAGCTTGCGCTCGATCTCACGGACGGCCTCCTCGGCTTTGCCCAATGATGCCGCAATGGCTTCCAGGTCGCCGCGCAGGGTCACAACGCGCTGTTCCAGGTCAAGGAAGTCCACCCTGGGATAAAGCTTGCGCGCTTCAAGCGGCTTGGCCAGATCGCGGCGCTCTTCGGCCAGGGCAAGGTTGTGCTCAAGTTGGGTCTTGCGGCCACGGTGCTCGTCCACATCCTTGAGGCGCTGCCGGTGCTGCGAGGTCAGCATGGCCATTTCTGACAAAAAGCGTTCACGGCGGCTGTGGTACATCTCTTCCTGGTCGGCCACGACCTGCGGGGCCGAAGTCAGCAGTTCCGCGTCAAATGTCGGGGGAACAGCATTTTTTTCCGCTTCAAGACGTGCGAGGGCCACGCGGTTTTCCAGAGCCTTGGTCAGGGCGTCAGTGTACTGGCTGGCCGCGCCAAGGTTGTCCAGCCGCGCAAGCGGCTGGTCTTTTTCAACTATCTGCCCTTCGCGCACCAGCACTTCGCGCAGAATGCCGCCCTCAAGGTTCTGTATGACCTGGGTGCCGCTGGCGGACACCACCTGCCCGTGGCCGCGCGTGACTTCATCGATGGAGGCCCAGGCCGCCCAGATGACAAGAATGCACAGCAGCACCGCAGTGCCAAGAGAGAGAAAAACGGCCGCCACACGGCCCTTGCGATGCAGGGCCGCATCTACCTTGTTCATGTAGGGCAGGTGCTCCTCTTCCTGTAATGAGGGGAGGCCGAAAAGCCGCCTCCAAAAGTTCACCAGGGCGCTCATGCTGCTCCTCTCATGCCGCTTTCGGGCGCGCCTCCAGCACGTGCGAGAGTCTGCGCTGGCGCGAGTTTGGCTGTGGTTGCCGCCGCTTCGTTGGCGGCCTCGTTCGCGCTCAGGCCAGCGGGCATATTTTCGTTTTGCTGTTCGTTTTGCCGTTGGCCCGGCGCCGGGTCGGCAGCCTGGCGCTTTTGCAAGGTCTGGCTGTTGATGGCTTCAAGCACTTCGTCGCGGGGGCCGTCGGCCACCACGCGCCCGTTGTCGATAATGATGAGCCGGTTCACGAGAGCCAGCAGGCTGGCCCTGTGCGTGATGAGAACAAGGGTCTTGTTTTCGGCCAGTTTGGCAAGGCGGGTGCGCAGCAGGCTTTCTGTGGCCTTGTCCATATTGCTTGTGGGCTCGTCGAGGATGAGCACTTCGGGGTCGTGCAAAAGGGCGCGGGCCAGGGCAACGGACTGCCGCTGCCCGCCGGAAATGGCAAAGCCCTGCTCGCCCACGGGCGCGCCCAGGCCGCCGGGCAGCGCGCGGATAAAGTCCGTGGCTCCGGCCTGATACGCGGCCCGCAGCACCCGCTGATCCTCGATGCCGGGATCGTCCAGCGCGATGTTGTCGCGTATGGAGCCGTAGAAAAGGGTTACGTCCTGGGGCAGGTAGCCTATGCGCCCTCGCAGGTTGACGGCATCCATCTGCCGCAGGTCAACGCCGCCAAAGCGCACGGCCCCGTCCTGGGGTGTGTAGAGCCCGGTCATGAGTCTGCCGATGGTGGATTTGCCCGATCCCATGCGGCCGATGATGGCCACCTTTTCGTGGGGCCGTATGGTAAAGCTCACGTCGGACAGCGAATTGTGCTTTGCCCCCGGATAACTGAAACCCACGTGTTCAAACGTGAAGGCGGGCTGCAGCAGGCCAAAGTCCGTCTTGTCGGTCTCGGCCGGGTCCTCGGTGGGCAGTTCCATGATGGTGTTCAGCGCGGCGAGGGCCATGCGTGACTGGTGCAGGCGCGAGATCATGCCCGCCAGCTGCATGAGCGGAGCCATGGCCCGGCCCGCCAGAATGTTGCAGGCAATGAGGCCGCCCATGGTCATCGAGTTGTCCATGATGCGGTATACGCCCCAGACGATGACCCCCACGGACACAAGCTGGCTGAGCCCGCTGGACACGCTGAGGGTCAGGGTGGCGTAGCGGCGGGCCATGCGCGAGGTCTCTGCCGAGGCATCACAGACCTGTTCCCACAGGTTGAGCAGGCGGCTTTCGGCCCGGCTGGTTTTGACGGTTTCAAGCCCGTGCACGATTTCAACCAGCAGGGCGTGTTTTTGCATGTTCAGCAGGTAGTTGGAGGCGGCATGACGCCGCGCGCCCATTTGCAGCAAAAGGCCCAGGCCCACCATAAGGGGCACGGCCGCCAGGGGCACGCTCACAATGGGGCCGCCGATAAGAAATATGAGGCCGAGAAAGATGACAAGAAAAGGCAGGTCGGCCAGAACAACCAGACTGCCGGAACTGAAAAAATCCCGTAACGATTCGAATCCACTGAGGTTATTTACAAGCGCGCCCGTGGAATCGGGCTTTGCGTCCATGCGCAGATTAAGCACCTTTTCCATAAGCTTGCTGGACAGCACCACATCGGCGTTGCGCCCGGCCAGATCCACAAAATAGCCGCGCACATTGCGCAGGATAAAGTCGACCATATAGGCCAGCAGCACTCCAGAGGCCAGCACCCACAGGGTTTCCTCGGCCTGGTTGGGCACAACGCGGTCATAGACGTTCATGGCGAAGAGCGAGCCAGCCACGCCCAGAAGATTGATGATGACGGTAGCGATGATCACATGCTTGTACAGCGGCATGTAGTGGCCGATGACGTCCCAGAACCAGCGCCTGGTGACGGGCAGGGGAACGCGGGCGCGGGCGTCCAGCTTGCCCGTGAGACTGCCGAAAACAGCGTAGCCAGTGTACTGGGACTCCAGTTCCTGACGGTTTATGCTCTTTGCGTGTTCGCCTTGTTCGGGAAAGATGACTTCAGCCGTGTCTGCCCCGGCATCCTGCTTGAGCAGAACGCAGCTCTGATCGTTTTTGAGCAGCAGAATGCAGGGGAGCACAAGGGGGGAGATACTGTTGAGATTTTTGCGGCGCACTATGCGCGCGTCGAGTCCGTAGCGTTTGGCCGAACGCAGGCAGGCCGAGGGAGAATCTGAACTTGGGCCGCCGCGTATGCCGCTGAGCAACAGAGGGAGAGATACCGGCTTGCCCAGAAGGCGCAGCAGCGTGCGCAACGAGTGGGCGAAGGACGGCGTGTGGTCCGCGCTTTCGGGTATGCTGTCTGACACGGCCTTGAGGTCCATATCAGGCGCAAAATCTAGCTCTTGCCTCATGCCTGCCTTCTGCAGGACATCCTCTTCTCTCTAGTCAATAATAGGAAACATTATATAGAAAAGGCAAGAGAAAATACGCTATTTTATAAGCACTGACAGATATCAGAAAAGCCGTCCCTGTTTTTTCTGAAGGTCAGTGTGCAAGGGCGACGCCTCGCCGGACGGGCCAAAAAGGCTGTCCGCAAGCTTGCGGTGCGCTGCGGGCATGGCCAGGCCCTCCAGTTCGTCAGGGGTTGCCCAGCGGTATTGGGTGGCGGCGGTGAGTTGCGGCGGCGTGGGGCAGGCATCGTCCTGCGGCGCTAGCTGCGCATTTGCGCCGCTGTTGGCCAGTTCAAGGCCAAAGCAGTGCAGGGTAAGCCGGTAGGTGGTGTAGCCGTGGCGTATGACGCCATATCTGGCGGCCACCCGCACCGCAAAACCCGTTTCTTCCATAAATTCACGCACTGCGGCCTGTTCCGGACTTTCGTCAGGCTCGACCCTGCCGCCGGGGAATTCCCACAGGTTTCCCCATACGCCGGAAGGCGGACGTTTTTGCACAAAAATGTGTTTTCCTATGCAAAGCACACCCGTGACTGCGCGCACCGGCGTGATGACGGCGCGTTTGCCCGGCACGGGCCGCTGATCCTGTATGCCCAGATGGCGGCTGATACAGAAGCAGGCCAGGGGGCAAAGCTCGCAGCGCGGTTTTTTGCGGCAGATGAGGGCACCCAGTTCCATCATGGCCTGATTGTGCTCGCGTGATTTGCCTTCGGGCACAAGGCGCAGGGCCCAGCGGTGGATTATGCCCGCGGCCGGGTCCTGCTTCACGGGGCTGTCCACATCAAAAATGCGCGAGATGACGCGCTCCACATTGGCGTCCACGCAGGGCAGCTTTTCGCCAAAGGCTATGCTGGCAATGGCCCCGGCCGTGTACGGCCCCACACCCGGCAGGGCGCGGATGGACGCGAGGTCGGAGGGAAACACGCCCCCGTGTTCCGTCATGATTTTGCGGGCGGCAGCCAGAATGTGGCGGGCGCGTGAATAGTAGCCAAGACCTTCCCACTGGCGGAGCACGTCCTCTTCATGGGCGGCGGCCAGAGTGGCGATGTCAGGGAAGCGCTGCATCCAGCGCAAAAAATAGCTGACGCCGCGTTCCATCTGCGTCTGCTGCAGCATGACTTCTGAAATCCAGACTTCATAGGGCGTATAGCTGGCGCGCCACGGCAGGTCACGCTGATGGACGGCAAACCAGTCGAGCAGCGCCTGCTTCAAGGCTGGCAGGTGCCTGTCCGGAGGCAGATGCGCGATTGTTTCAGTCCCCAATGCGGGCGAACTGGCGGGTGAACTGGCTGTCTGGCTGGCTGGCGGGCAGGCAGGCTCAAGGCCCGGTAAAAGGCTGGCTGCCTGTCGGGCGCTTTTGCCTGCGGACACGGTGACGGATGCTTTTTTGTTTTTTGCGGGCATGCAAACAATCTATACCCGGCTGCAGGCATTGTCATCTTTCCGGCCATACTCTATATTCCGGCTCAGGGCGCGCTTTCCGCTTGGGCAGGCGCGTGCCATCACCACTAAAGGAGCTATCATGGCTGACAATCCCACGGTTTTGCTGGAAACCACGTCCGGCGACATTTTGATCGAGCTCTTCACCGACAAGGCCCCGAAAACCGTTGCCAACTTTTTGCAATATGTGGATGAAGGGTTTTACACCAACACCATCTTCCACCGCGTTATTCCCGGTTTCATGATTCAGGGCGGCGGCCTTGGCGCGCGCATGGACGAAAAGTCCACCCGCGAACCCGTGGCCAATGAAGCCGACAACGGCGTGAAGAACGAGCGCGGCACCATCGCCATGGCCCGCACCCGCGACCCGCACAGCGCCACGGCCCAGTTTTTTATCAACCTGGTGGACAACAGCTTCCTCGATCACAGCTCCCCCACCCTTGACGGCTGGGGCTATTGCGCCTTTGGCCGCGTGACCGAGGGCATGGATGTGGTTGACAAGATCGCCAAGGTTAAGACCAAGAGCATGGGCATGCACGAAAACGTGCCTGTGGACATGGTGCTTATCACCAACGCCAGCCGTTTCGAATAACATCCGCACCGCCGCCATACGCTGACGCGCGGACGTCATCTGCTGACGGCGGGCTTCGCCAGCCGGTTGATCCATGTTCAGGCCCCCGCTTTGCACAAGGCGGGGGCTTTGGTTATGGTGGAGCCAAACAGTGTGCCCGGCGTGTCCGTCAGGCACACGCATGACGGCGGCAACGCCCTAAAAGGAGAAAAGCATGTCACGAGACATTATCAATGCCGTTCAGGCCCCGTACCGCCATTCCTGGAGCCTTCTGACCCAGTTCATCGACGTCTGCCCCGAAAAGATATGGAATGAAACACGCGGCGGCTGGCCCGTGTGGCAGCAGATCGCCCATGCCCTTGCCGTACTGAATTTTTTCACCCTTGGTGAAAACGACGCGCCCGCGTCCGCCCCCTGCGACATGGCCACCCTCATGCTCAAGGTTCAGGGTTCCTGCGCCATCGGCAAGGACGCCATGCGGGAGTATGCCGAAACCGTGCGTGTCGGCGTGGACGCCTGGCTGGACGGCCTTTCGGACAAGGACCTCACCCGTATCCACACTGTGCTGAGCAAAAAGATCGGGCGCGACGTGGCCTATGGCGCGGCGGTGGCCATGCTGGCCAGCCATACCTGCTACCACATCGGCTCCTGTGACGCCGCGCTGCGGGATAATGGTCTGCCCGGCGTATTTTAGCCAGTGTCGTCACGAGCGCCTTTTCAGTTATTTCTGCGTCGCGATTCGGCGCGACATAACTGAAAATTCATCCCGTGACTAAACGGGCTAGGGCAACGCTGTTTTACATTGAAATGCCTTGTGGGGGAGGGACCCTTTTGCAAAAGGGTCTCCTCCCCCACGCCCCCACCCCCTAAAACCTTTATTGCGTGTTGTGTAAGACAAGGTTTTTTGATCTGACGCGGGCTTCCAGGGAGAGCTTCTCATAGGCCTCCCTCATTTCGCAGTTGAAGACCCCGCTACGCAGTTTACCCTCGCGTACAGTTGCGCGTATTTTCGCGGCAAGCACATGCCCGCGCATCCGCCAGCGCCATTGCAGCGTGCAGCTGCTCCACACATGCCCGTCCGGGTGGCCAGGGTTTTTGCCCCGCAAAATGACCTCTGCCCTGTGTGCAGAGGCGGCAAAAAACAAGGAGAATACCATGACCACATGGAAGAATGATCCGGCCCATTCCCGCCTTGGCTTTGTAGTCAGGCATCTCACCATAACCGAAATAACCGGCAGGTTTGCCGAGTTCACGGTCACTGCCGAGATCGGCAAGGACGACCTCTCCGACGCAAAGTTCAGCATGGCCGCCCAGACAGCCAGCGTTGATACAGACGTGGCTGCGCGCGACGAACATCTGCGCAGCGGTGATTTCTTTGAAGCGGCGGTACACCCCGTCATGACCTTTGAGAGCAGCAAGGTGCGGCTTGAGGGCGCGGGCGAAGGCAAGATCAGCGGCCTTTTGACCATACGCGGCGTGGCAAAGGAAGTGACCTTCAACTTCCGCAGCAGCGAGGTGGTGACCAATCCCATGACGAAAAAGCCCACACGTTCCTTCAAGGTGTGGGGCGACATAAAAAGAAAGGATTTTGGCGTGGGCGTGAACGAGCCCGCCGCCATGGTGGGCGAGATAGTACACGTCTCCGCCGATGCGGAGTGCTCGCCCGAGTAGTGCAATTTCAGCGCGAGAGATTGTTCTAGATAACAATCTGCAATGATTTAAGGAAGCGCGGATTAAAGAACCGTCTGGAAACGCGCTGGTATTTCCTTTGGCAAGGCGCGACCTTTTTTCAAGCAGGGGTGGACTCTTCCGTCCCCGACTGTTTCAAAAAAAGTGCAGCAAAGCCCCCAAACGGAATAACTACGCGTTTCCTTAAATAAAAAAGAGGCCCGCCCCCCATGGGCGGGCCTCATGGCCGTGTTGCCAACCTGGCTTTACGCCTTGCGGCGTTGACGCCACAGCACGGACATTGTTCCCAGATTCAGCAGCAAACTGACGCCCAGCAGGGCCCGCAGGGGTGTGGCAAAACGTCCCCATGCGTCAGTGGCGGCGTCTGCCGTGGGAGCGGCGCCGCCGTTTTCGGCCACAGTAGTCTCGTGCACTACCCTGTGGCCCATGTTGTCGGCCATGATCACCCGCCAGTGGCCCGGGGCATTGGGCACAAAGGCGAAGCGTCCCTGGGCGTCGGTGCGGCCATTCTGGAATTCCATGCCCGCATCGGCCGGGCCGTATATTTCCACATTTGCGTAGGCAGGCACTTCGCCCGTGGAATAGGCGAACTGCATGACAACGGCCTGCCCCTGGGGGATTTCGGCGGCGCGCAGGGCATGGGCAGAGGCGTGCCGCGCATTGGCCATCACAAAGCAGGCGCAGAGCAGAACCAGGCTGAAAACTTTTGCTGACACGGCAAATCTCATGATCATGCTGTCGCGTTATTGCACCGGGAAAACGTAGGTGGCCCGCAGGTGGTGGGCGTCGGCGTCCGTGCCCGGCGTTTTTTCAACGGTGGCGGTGCGAACCATCCAGAGCGCTGGCGCGTCCACGGCAAGGGCGGCTTTGCCCTGGGCGTCGGTGGTGGCCGTAACCTTGTAGGCGTCTTCTTCCTTGCTGAAACCGTCGTGGGTCAGGCCCACGGCAGCGCCCGGCAGGGGTTTGCCGCGCAGCAGCACCTGTACGTTCATAACGCCGCCCGGCTTGACGGTTGCGGGATTGTCCAGCAGGAGGATTTCCAGCATCTGGTTTTGCGGGGTTTTGTACAGCGCGTCATTGGCGGCAGGGTTGAGCAGGCTTTTGGCGAACTTTTCATACTTGCCCACAGAGCGGACTTTCTTGCCTTGCGCCTCAAGCTGGGCGCGGTTGCCCTCAAGCACGCCTTCCGTGGTTTCGCTCCATATCTGGGGCAGGCGGTGGCCTACCAGCAGGGCCGGGGCCGCGTCCGTCAGCAGAATGTCGCCCACAAGGGCGGCAAGCGAAGCGTCTTCGGTCAGGGTCACGGGAGTGGACTTGCCCTTTTGCACCAGTTGCAGGTTCACGCTTTCGGGCTTTTCCGCTTCTTCGCTGATCATGAATACATGCGAAGCCTGGGCCTGCACGCGGGTCTTCTGTCCGGCGGCCGGGGTGGCCGTGTCGGGCTTGAGGATGAATTCGTGCGCCGTTGCGGGCAGGGATGCGCCCAGCAGAGCCGTAAGGGCCAGACCGCCGAGGATGGGTTTTGCCTTATGGCCAAGCTGCTGCAAAAGGTTCATGTCGGGCTCCTTGGTAAGATGCTGTGCTGAAAGATTGTGTTACGAATTTTTCAAAGATGCTACACAAGGGCAGGTTCTTTGGCAAGCTAAAAAACACGATTTTGTTAATCGTGTTACGATATTTTGTAGAACCAGGGTTTTCAGGGCGTATCTACGGGGGGCAGCAAAAAAGGCCCGGTGGCGGGCCTTTATCTTTTTTGGCGTGAAGTGCGGGGTGGGAGCCAGAAAGGTGAGAACAGATCAGCGCATGCTCAAAAGCTGGATGGCGGCCAGATGTTCCAGTTCTTCGGTCAGGCAAAGCGCTTCGGCCAGGGTCGCGCCCGTGCTGCACAGGCCGTGCCCTGCCATCCACACAGCCGGATGATCAAGGCTTGCCCTGGCCACGGCGTCGGCCAGTTTCGCAGTTCCGGGCGGCAGGGCAGGGGCGAAGCCCAGGCGGGCGCGCCACACGTTTGCCTCGAAAAGCGGGAGGCGTAAAAATTCTTCCATCCCTTGGCCCTCCTTTTCAAGGCGCAGGCTCAGGGCCAGCAGGCGGCGCGGGTGCGTATGCAATATTGCTCCGCATTGCGGTTTTGCGTTGTAAATGGCCAGGTGCATGCCGGATTCCGTCGACGCCGGGCCGCCGTGCAGCGGGGCCGCGCTCTCAATCTCCACAAGGCAGCAGTTCTGCGGGGCAAGGCGGCCCTTGGCAGCCCCTGTGCAGGTCAGGCACGCGACGCTCTCATGCGGGGCGGGCAGGCGGCGGCTGGCGTTGCCGTTACAGCCCGAAAGCAGGCCCTGCGTCCACGCATCCCGGCAGATGTCGCGCATTTCTTCCACATAAGGGGCCATAAGCTCCTGTGCTGACTGAAAATCCTTGTGCATGCGTGTTTCCTGCGGTCAAAGACGCTTGTCTGTTGTCAGAAAGTGTTTCGAAGTAAGGAGCGTTAAAGCATTTTGCCTTTGAAAAAGGGGAGATGCTTCAACGCTGCACGAGAGCGCAGCGCGCCACAGCGCGGCGGGCATTCTGCCGGAAAGCGTCGTTTCTGGCAGAATGCCATTATTGAAATGTGTGCTGCTTCAAGGGCGAGCTGATCCGGTCTGCGCTTTTGCCAGTCACAGGCCGAAGTGTTTCAGGCCTCAAAGTGGTCAAATCCGCCGCCAAGGTTGTCCAGAGGCGCGTTGTTGCACACAATGCCACCCCCGGATGTGACCACGCCAATGCTGTACAGGCCGGGGATGGCCGCGTGCAGGGGCGGCAGCATGTCGGGCGCGCAGGTGCCGAGCAGGGCGTAGTCCTCACCGCCGAGCAGGGCTTCATGCACCGGGTTTTTGCCCGTGGCCGCAGCGTAGCGCAGTATTTCGGGGTGCAGGCGGCCTTGTGGCAGCACAATTTCCGCGCCGAGGCCCGTGCATTTTTCCGGGCAGACCACGCTGAGTTCACCTGTGAGGCCCAGCAGGCGCGGCAGGTCGCGCATGATGCCGTCCGAAAGATCCATGAGGGCGGGGGGCCGCGCGTTGTAACCCGCGCGCGCCAGCATCAGGCCAGCGTCCACTTGCGGTGCGGGCCGCAGATGGGCCGCGCAGGCGGCGGGCCAGGCTTCAAGGGCCTGACGCCCCTGCGTTTCCAGTTGGGCAAGCCCCACGCGTGCAAGGCCCAGGGGGCCGACCACAAAAAGCACGTCTCCGGGCATGCTGCCGCCCCGCACCAGAAAATGGCCGGGGTCTGCCGTCTCGCCCCAGACGGTGATGGAAATGTGCAGGCTCTTGCTGCGCGAAAGGTCGCCTCCGGCCAGCGCCATACGGTGCTGACCGGCCACTTCGGCCATGCCGCTGAAGAATCTGTTGAGCCACTCCATATCCACCCATGCGGGCAGGCCCAGGCAGAGAGTGAAGCCAAGGGGCCGCGCCCCGCAGCCCGCCAGATCGCTGACATTGACGGCAAGGGCCTTGTAGCCCGTGTCTTCGGGCGTAAAATAGGAACGGCGAAAATGGATGTCTTCCAAAAAAAGGTCGCTGCTCACGCAAAGGGGGCGTTCGGCCTTGAGCACGGCGCAGTCGTCGCCCCGGCCCAGCAGCAATGAAGGATGGGTCTGGGGAAAATATCCGGCCAGGCAGGCCAGTATACGGTCTTCCGACAGTGGCGCGGCTGTGCCGTCGGACATTGGGGGCGCAACCATATCAATTCTCCATGAGCAGGTATTCGCTCAAAATGACCTTGAGGCCGAAGCCGGGAAAGTTCACCTGCACCTTTTCGGGCGACAGATGCTTGATAATCTTGCCGCGCCCGAAGATGCGGTGGGTGCAGTAGCAGAGTTGCCCCTGGCTGGCGGCAGTGCTGCCTGTGCCCGTTGTGCCGGAACTGCCAGCTGTTTGGCTTTCACCCTCGGCCGGGTTTTCCTGACGGGGGGCAAGACTGTGCGGCCGCGCAAAGTTCAGGCCGGACGCGGCATTATCCTGTTCCGGAGGCAACTGGCAATCGTCAAAGGCGGCGTAATCGCGACTGGCCTGCGAATGTGCCTGCGAATGTGCCTGCGAGTATGCCTGCGGGCGGGCCAGGGGCCGGGCCAGTGGCTGGTACGTAGCAGTGCCGCCGAAGCTGCCCGGCGTGCGGCGTGAAAGACCGCCGCCAAAGCCCTCCACCCATTCTTCCACAAGGCCTGGGGCCAGTTCGCGCACAAAGGGGCTCTGGTTCACGTGCTGACTGCCGCGCTCGGCCCTGTTGTACAGGGAGGCCGGGGCGTAGAGGTCCAGATGTTTGCGGGCGCGGGTGCAGGCCACGTACATGAGGCGGCGTTCTTCTTCAAAATCTTCGGGCCGCGCCAGGGCGTGACGCGAGGGAAAGCGGTCTTCCACAAGATCGATGATGCACACGGCGTTCCATTCCAGCCCCTTGGCCGAATGCACGGTGGAAAGGGTAATCTTGCCTTCGGCGTCGTTTTCGTCCTCTTCGGGCGACTCCAGCGCCAGATCGGCCAGAAAAAGATCCAGATGCACGTAGCCAGAAGCCATCTGAATGATTTCTTCAAGACCCTGCTGACGGCGGGGCCAGTCTTCGGGGTACAGGGTTTCCAGCCGGGGGCGGTAGTGCTCCAGTATGGCCGCCAGCGTGGACGATGGGGCCATGGGGCGCGCGCGCAGGTCGTTGATGAAGCGCATGTCTTCCAGAAAGCCCACGTGTTTGCCAAAGGCTTTTTCCGTGGCGGCCGCGTCGCCGCTGCGCGCCACGGCATAGAGCTTTTCCACGGTTTTGGGGCCGATGCCGCTGTGCTGGGCGGCCACGCGGGCAAAGGCGGGCAGGTCCAGCGGGTTGAGCAGCAGGCGGGCGTAGGCCATGACGTCCTTGACGTGGGCCGCCTCGGTATAGCGCAGGCCGCCGTACTTGCGAAAGCCGATGCCGGCCTGGTTGAGCGCCATTTCAAGATTGTAGGAGTGGAAGCCCGCACGGAAGAGCACCGCGATTTCGTGGGGCAAGTGCTCGCGCAGCAGGTCCTCCACACGGCGCACCACAAGCTTGGCCTGGCTGGCATCGCTCAGGGGCGTGACCAGGCGCACCGGCTCGCCGCCTTCCTTTCTGGTGAACAGGTTTTTATGAAAGGACTCCGCCGCATGGGCCAGCAGGCTGTTGGCCACATCCAGCACGGGCTTGGTTGACCTGTAGTTCTCCTCCAGCCGTACGACCTTGGTGCCGGGGAAAAAATTGGGGAAATCCAGAATGTTGCGGACGTTCGCCCCCCGGAAGGCGTAGATGGACTGGGCCTCGTCGCCCACGGCCATGACGTTGCCCGGGGGGCCGTCTTCCGGCCCGGCCAGCAGACGCACGATGCGCGCCTGCACGAGGTTGGTGTCCTGATATTCGTCCACAAGAATGTGGCTGAAGCGCTGGCGCAGGCTGGCGGCGGCCAGGGCATTGGTGCGCAGCAGATCTTCAAGTTCAAAAAGCAGGTCGTCATAGTCCATGAGGCCTTTTTCGCGCCTGTAGGCGTTGTAGGCCTCGCCCAGGCGGGTCAGGCTTTCGGCATGGGGCAGCAGGTGAAAGGCCTCGCGCCGCAGCACTTCGTCCAGCGGCAGTTCCTTGTTGCGCGCCTTGCTGAGCAGGCCCACCACGGTCTGGGTTTTGGGAAAGGATTTGTCGCCCTTGCCCAGCTTGAGAGTGTCCTTGCAGTGCTTGACCGCTGCCGTGATGTCTGCGGCGTCCATAACCGTAAAGGGGCGGTCGGCCAGCCACGCGGGTTTCCAACGGCGCAGCACGCTGAACGAAAAGGCGTGAAAGGTGCCGCCCTGCACGCCGGTAAGCCCCTGATTCAGCAACAGTCCCGCGCGGTGCAGCATTTCCTGCGCGGCCTTGCGGGTAAAGGTGAGCAGCAGCATGGCGTCGGGCGAGACGCCGTTTTCGGCCAGCCAGGCCAGACGGTAGACAATGGTGCGGGTTTTGCCGCTGCCCGCGCCGGCCACCACCAGCACGGGGCCGTCGCCGCTGGTGGCTGCCTGGTATTGGGCTTGGTTGAGCGCTTGAGCGTAGTCGATCATGACGCGACCCTAGCACAAGGCTTTTCGGCCCGCCAGAGCGTCGTGCGGCCAGTGTCCTGTTGTGCCCTGTAGCGGAGCAACTTGACTTTGCCCGCAGCCGGGTTGAATATCCGCCAAAATTAAGGGAATAGTACCGTATGAGTTTTTCACAGAATGACCTTGTCGTCGGCCCCGGCGCACGGCTGAGCCGTGGCCGCAGGCTTCTTTTCGCGCTGCTGCTGGCCATGCTGGGGGCATTCGGCCCCTTGAGCATAGACACCTATTTGCCGAGCCTGCCCCAGATCGCCGGGGATCTTTCCATCTCGACGGCGGCCTCGCAGATCACCATTACCGCCTTTCTGATGGGTATGGCCATCGGGCAGATATTCATAGGCCCCATTTCAGACAGTCGCGGGCGGCGTGGCCCCCTGCTGCTGGCGCTGGCCTTCTTTACCCTTGCGTCATTTCTTTGCGCCAAGGCCAGCTCCGGCGAAGGTTTTATTGCCCTGCGGTTTGCGCAGGGGCTCAGCGGGGCAGGGGGCGTGGTGCTCTCACGCGCCATTGCCTGCGACCTTTTTCGCGGGCCGGAGCTCACAAGCTTCATGGCCGTGCTTGCCGCCATACAGAGCGTGGCCCCCATTGTGGCCCCGCTTTTGGGCGGCGGACTGGCCGCGCTGGGCAACTGGCATGCGGTATTTCTCTTTCTGACGGGCTTTGGCCTGCTGCTTGTGTGCCTGTGCGGCTGGCTGCTGCCGGAAACCCTGCTTCCTGAGGCCCGGCGGCCCGGCGGCGTGCTTGCCGCCATGCGCTACTCGGGCAAACTCTTCAGCGAAAAAGCCTTCATGTGCTTTGCCGGGGTGCAGGGGTTCACCATGGCCGGATTTTTCGGCTATGTGGCTGCCTCACCCTTTATTTTGCAGGATATGTACGGTTTTTCGTCCACGGCCTATGCCCTGATCTTTGGGGCCAACGCGCTCAGCCTGTCCTTCATGGCCGTCATTACGGGGCGGCTGGCCCGCCGCGTCAAGGAGGAAAAGCTGCTTGTGGCAGGAAACGTCCTGCGCTGGGTGGCCTGCCTGGCAGTGCTGGGCGTGACCCTGGCGCGTCCGGTCTCGCCCTGGCCCCTTATAGCCGCCCTGTATTGCATGATCACGCTTCAGGGTGTGACCTTCGCCACCAGCTTCACCCTTGGCATCGCGGCGCAGGATGTGGGCGCGGGCGCGGCTTCGGGCGTGATCGGCGTGGCAGCCTTTATCTTCGGGGCGTGCTCCTCCCCGCTGGTGGGCCTGGCAGGGCCGGGAACCGCTGTGCCTCTGGGGATAGTCTGCGCAGTGACGGGAAGCGCCGCCCTGATTTTGAGCCTTATGGGCACCAGGGCGCTGCGCCTGCGGCGCGAGCGTCTGGCCGCATCTTAAGGAAACGCCAACTGCTCGCATTGGCATTATTGGCTGCATCCGCATTGGTCGCATTGGCATTGGTCGCATCCGTATTGGCTGCTTTCGCTTTGGCGTCGTCTGAACTGGCCGCATCCTTGCCGTCAGAAAATGGATATGCGCCCCGGCTTTACGGCGTACCGCATTGACGCGGGCTGGCCCGGATAGTACATATGGAGCCGCTTGCGACATTTTTCTCTAGGCCGTGCGGCATGAGCGCCTTTCAGGGGCTCTCTGCATCGGCCACGGCCTGATGATCTGTTCCAGAAGTACGTGAGCCAAGTTCTGATGGCGGTTGGAGCCAGGGTGCTTGCGCTGCCAAAAAGTGAAGGAGTTTCCATGCCTGAGCCACAGAGCCAATTCCAGAGCGCCGTAGCCGCCATGATTGAAGCGGTCATGTTTGAAAACTGGCTGCGCTTCTATTTTATCAGCGAAAAGCCCGATGCCGCCCCGGCAGGAGGTGACGCGCCGCTGTTCATGGCCGTGCCGGTCAAGGGTATGGAGCGCATTGCCGAACTCTACCCCCATCTGCTGCCTCTGGCCGATGAAATGAACGGTCAGGAAGTGACCTTTGAAATGTCGCAGCGCGCCATATGCAACTTCGTGGCTACCCACGTGGAGGGCAAGAGCGTAGCGCGCGACAGCGCGGCCATGATCTTCAACAGCTCCACCTTTCAGGTGCAGATGCAGCTTTTCAATACCTGGGTGCAGATGCACGAAGATCAGCTGGACCGCGGCTTCACGGAGTTTGGCGCGTGGCGCAAACTCTTTGACGAATGGCGTCAGACCCCCGGCGCGCGCGAACTGGCGGAAAAGCTGACCATCAGCATACAGGGGGCTCCGGCCACTGGCGGCAAGGAAACGGTGCAGTAAGTCTCGGGCGGAAAATCTGCCGCGAAGACAGCGCAGCTATTTATTTGCGCGGTTAAGCGCCGAAGCGGGCGTGCCGTACGCTTTGAGAATGTACATTCTCAAAGTTCATCGGCTCCAAGGGTTGACGGCGCTCATCTGTGAGATAATTTTTTGTACAGCGGCAAGCCTGCAACGTGGGGCACAGGGCGGGAGAGTATAAGTTTTTAAACGAAACAGTATTTGTTCCTGAAACAAATTACTATAAATTACGCGTGGTTAAAGAAATTTATTTCTTGATTCCACTTGGCACGGGCATTGCAGAATAGAAAGCACCTTCCTTTCTTTTGCTGACAGCCTCCTCCAAATAAGACGGCCTGCCTCCCCAAGCGGGCCGTTTTATTTGGTTCATCCATACAGCCTGAGGATAGTCATGCAGCATTTTCTTGCATCGGAATACAGCCCTTCCCGGCCCGAACAGGCCGCCTTTCATATTATCCCCGTTCCGCTGGAGCAGAGCGTTTCTTACGGCGCTGGCACGGCCCACGGCCCGGAAGCCCTGCTCACGGCCTCTCAGCAGCTTGAAGCCTGGGAAAGCGGCCTTACTCCAGGAGAATCAGGTTTTTATACCGCCCCGCCTGTGGACTGTAGCGGCCCCATTGAGGGGGTCATTGACCGCATCGAGGCCGCCACGGCACAGGCGCTTGCCTGCAAGGCCCTGCCGGTGCTGCTTGGCGGCGAGCATACGGTGAGCCTTGGCGCGTTGCGCGCCCTGGCAAAACAGGCGCAGAGCACGGGCGAACCCTTTGGTATTGTGCAGTTTGACGCCCATGCCGATCTGCGTTCAAGCTATGAGGGCAGCCCCTATTCGCATGCCTGCGTCATGCACCGCGCTGTGGCTGACCTGGGCCTGCCGCTGGTGCAGTTTGGCGTGCGCGACTTTTGCCGTGAGGAGGCCGAGGTGCGCAAGGCGCACAACGTCACCCACTACGACGCCTATTTCATGGCCCGTGTGGGCCTGCCCGAACTGCCCCTGCCAGAGGGCTTCCCCCAGCGGATTTACATCACCTTTGACGTGGACGCCTTTGACGCCTCCCTCATGCCTGCCACCGGAACGCCGTCGCCCGGCGGCTTGAGCTGGCGCGAGGCCCAGTTCATTCTTGAGCGCTGCGTGGAAGGGCGTCAGGTCGTGGGGCTGGACGTGGTGGAGCTTGCCCCCATTGCGGGTCTGCACCACTGTGATTTTACGGCGGCCAAGCTGACGCATCTGCTTATGGGGCTGGCGGTGGCGGCCAACAGCCGTTCCTGACGCGTTTTTCGCCGTCTGGATCGCTGGCCGTCAGGCATCCCCGGCAGTTGCCGACACGGTTTTTACCAAGGAGCATTCACCATGAAGAACACTGTGGTCACATTTCGCGCCGCCAAGGGGCAGGACAAGCTTGTGGTGCTTACCGCCTACGACTACAGCACGGCCCGCGTTATGGACGACGCCGGGGTCAACGCCCTGCTGGTGGGGGATTCGCTCGGCATGGTCATGCTGGGGTACGAGGATACGCTCAGCGTCACCATGGACGACATGATACGCCATTGCGGCGCTGTGGCGCGGGCAGCGGCGCAGGCCCTTGTGATCTGCGACATGCCCTACATGAGCTATCACACCAGTGTGGATGAAGCCGTGCGCAATGCGGGCAGGCTGGTAACAGAAGGGCACGCCCAGGCCGTCAAGCTTGAAGGCGGTTCGGAATTTTGCGACGTGGTCAAGGCTCTTGTGCGGGCGTCCATACCCGTCATGGGGCATCTGGGGCTTACCCCCCAGTCTGTCAACGCCTTCGGCGGGTTCAGGATGCAGGGCAAGACGCCCAGCGCTGCCCAGAAACTGCTGGACGACGCCCGCGCCCTTCAGGATGCCGGGGCCTTTGCCCTTGTGCTGGAATGCGTGCCCGCCGCCCTGGCAGCCCGCGTCACCAGGGAGCTTGTTATCCCCGTCATCGGCATAGGCGCTGGCGCGGAATGCGACGGGCAGGTGCTGGTCTGGCAGGACATGACCGGCCTGAACACCCGGCCTTTGCCGCGCTTTGTCAAATATTTCGGCTCGGTGGACAAGGCCCTGCGCGACGCCATCGAGGCCTACACCCGTGAAGTGCGCGCCGGGGCTTTTCCCGGTGAGGAGCACTGCTACCCCCTGCCAGAGGGTATGGAAAAAGCCGTCAAAAAGCTCAAATAGAGCAATGTAACTTTTACATTGCTCTGACGGCTGCGTGAGCAGACGTTCTCTACGGAGGCGTAAGCGCAGTTTATCTGCGCGGTTAAATGCCGAAGTGAGCGTGGCTTAAACTTTGAGGATGTACATTTTCAAAGTTGATCTGCTCTATATACGCGCCGCCCGCAGATGTATTGCGAATGCGCGAAACAGAAAAACCCCGGTACTACCGGGGTTTTTCTGTTTCAGATGCCAGAGATGTTTCAAGCCGCCGCCATGCGTCGGAGGAGCCTTGCGGATGGGACGGCACTGCTGGTGAAAGCGTTCTTGCGCGGCTCTTCGCGGCGCATCAGGAAAGCCGGGTTTTAAAATCCGCGTAGCCGAACTGGCGCAGCATGCGAAAGTCCGTTTCGCCGCTGGCATCCTGGCCGCAGATGCCGATGGAGGGCAGGCGCAGACCGTTGAAGGTGGTGGTCTTGACCATGCTGTATATGGCCATGTCTTCAAATATGAGGCGTTGCCCCGGCTTGAGGGGCGCGTCAAAGGAATATTCGCCAGCCACATCGCCCGCCAGGCATGACTTGCCCGCCAGACGGCAGGTCCAGGCCCTTTGGCCCGCCTCGCCAGCCTGCACGGCTGCGCCGTCGTGTTCATACGTCACGCGCGGCCTGTACGGCATTTCAATAACGTCGGGCATGTGGCAGGGCACGCCTATGTCCAGAATGACGATGGGCATGTCGGCCTCGATAACGTCCAGCACCGTGGTGACTAGCCAGCCCGCGTCCAGGGCCACCGCCTCGCCGGGCTCAAGGTAAATCTGCGCCTGATAGCGGTCGCGCCACTGGATGAGCAGGCTGCAGAGCAGGTCTATGTCATAGCCCGGCTTGGTAATGTGATGCCCGCCGCCCATGTTGATCCATTTGCAACGGGGCAGCCACTGGCCGAAATTTTTCTCCACAGCGGCCAGGGTGCGCTCCAGCGCGTCCGATCCCTGCTCGCAGAGCGTGTGAAAATGCAGGCCGGAGATGCCGTCCAGAGCCGTGGGGTCGAAATGTTTGCGCCGTATGCCAAGGCGTGAGCCGGGCGCGCAGGGATTGTATATTTCCGCAGCGCCTTCGGAATGTTCCGGATTGATGCGCAGGCCGCACTGTATCTGTCTGTCAGGGCAGCGGCCGTGATTCCACGCTTCGATGGCGGGCGCGAATTCGCGCCACTGCGCAATGGAGTTGAAGACGATGTGGTCTGTCAGCGTCAGCAGTTCCGCCACTTCGCGCTTGTTCCAGGCTGCGGCGAAGGAGTGAACCTCGCCGCCGAATTCCTCGCGGGCCAGGCGGGCTTCGTCCACAGAACTGGCGCAGGCGCCCCACAGGGGGCCGTGCCCCGTGAAGCGGGAAAGCAGGGGAAAGGTCGCCCAGGCCGCATAACCCTTGAGGGCGAGAAGGATTTTTGCCCCGGTGCGCTCCTGTACGGTGTTGAGGATGGCCGCATTGGTCAGAAGCTGGTTTTCGTCCAGAACAAAGCAGGGTGAGGGGATGCGGGCCGGGTCAAAGAGAAGGTGCTGACAGTGCATTAAGGTTCCTCTGGGTGAGTGTGCTGCGCAGGCCTGGTGTTGGCGTGGCGATTGCGCGAAGTTGGCGCGGAGTTGGCGCGGAGTTGGCGTGGCCTGCTTTTGGAATTTTGACGCATTGGCGGCGAGGGCGCAAGGGGTTGGGGTGGATGAATGGTTTTTGGGGTGGTTTGGCATTTTGTCTTTGAGTGGGAATGGTATACTGCCGTTCTCTCTATCGGGGACGGCACGCCATTTTTTGACGGGCAAAGCGCACAGATGGCCCACAGCGGCGGCAATCTTTCAGTCAAGACAAAGGGTTTCCAACACTACTTTTGCTTTGCCGGGCTTATTCTGCACTGCTATCTTTATGCTTCTTCCAACTCTGTACCTCAATGATGTTTCCTTCTGGATCTTTTGCATATGCAAAAGTTCCTGTGCCCAATGTGTCGTATTCTCTACTGACTATTTCCCCCACAAGCTCGCCTCCCTCGCTAAGCAGTAATTTAACCGTATCAGCGACACTTTCTACTTCAAAAGCAATATGCGAAAAACCGTGGAGGTTCAGTTTTGGCACTCCTGAAGTTGAAGTGTCATAACTGAATATTTCGAGAGTCGGACCCGCATCGTCGTATCCTGGCAATCTCAGATGTTCACCAACGATATGAACATCCGGCATGCCTGTCAGGCGTTCCAACCATGCACCTTTCAAATTCCGTTCAGGTGGAACTGGCTTGCATTCAAATACTTTTTGATAAAATAGCGACAGAGATCGCCAGTTTTTAGCGATGAGATTTGTATGTGCATAACGCATGATAAGTGCCTCTTCTCTATAAGTTGTCAGACAAGCTTTGTGCTATGAACACGAGTAAGATTTTAGGCAATCGAGCAAGACCTGTACAGTAGCCATATCGTGAGGTGGCCTGTGCCCTGCGGGCACGGGGGCTTTTCTTCATTTATTAGTTTGGCCGCCTGCGCGGCGGGCGATGAAGTATTGCGGGTAGGCGCTTTGAAGAAAACAAAGCAGGGATAGTCCTTTGGGAGGTGGCTTCTGTGCCCTGCGGGTACGGGAGCTTTTCTTTTTACTTAGTTTGGGCCGCCTCCGGCGGGGGCAAGGCGGGGCCGGTTATGGGGCTGCGCCCCCTTCTCGGCCCCCCTTGCATCCCCCCCGAAGCACCCCGCTTGGGCTTTCCAGTTTCCGTCATTCCGCGAGGGCTGCGCGGCACTTGCTCCGGGAGCTTCCTCGCTGCGCTCGGTGATCTCCCTGCGCGCCGCGCAATGCCAGCGTGCGCCTTCGCGGTGAATAGAGGTCGGCGAAGATGCCTCGTTGTGCCAGTGAGCGCCCTTGCGCTGAATGAGAGCAAAGGGGGGTAGGGGGGCTCTAGGAATCTTCAGAAATGGCGGCTGATTGTTAAGGAAAAGCTCGTTGTGGCGGGGGAGTTTGCACGGCCAGTATTTCTGGAAGGATAAAAACCGGGCTTGTCCTTTGAGAGGGGGTTTCTGTGCCCTGCGGGCGCGGGGATTTTTCATTTTCTCGTGTTTTGGCCGCCTACGCGGGAGAGCTTGCGCGGGCAGTACTCCGGGCGGGTTAAAAGCAGGCTTGTCCTTTGAGAAGTGGATGTTGTGTCCTGCGGACACGGGGGCTTTTCTTTATCTGTTGTTTGGGCCGCCTCCGGCGGGGGCAAGGTGGGGCCGGTTATGGGGCTGCGCCCCCTTCTCGGCCCCCCTTGCATCCCCCCCGAAGCACCCCGCTTGGGCTTTCCAGTTTCCGTCATTCCGCGAGGGCTGCGCGGCACTTGCTCCGGGAGCTTCCTCGCTGCGCTCGGTGATCTCCCTCCGCGCCGCGCAACGCCAGTGGGCGGGTTCGCGGTGAATAGAGGTCGGCGAAGATGCCTCGTTGTGCCAGCGAGCGCCTTCGCGCAGAATGAGAGCAAAGGGGGGTAGGGGTGCTCTAAGAATTTACAGAAATGGCGGCTGGTTGTTGCAGGAAGGCTTGTTGTGGCGGGAGAGTTTGCACGGCCAGTATTTCTGGAAGGATAAAAACCGGGCCTGTCCTTTGAAAGTGGCTTTCTGTGTCCTGCGGGCACGTGAGCTTTTCTTTTTCTCTTGTTTTGGCCGCCTACGCGGGAGAGCTTGCGCGAGCAGTACTCCGGGCGGGTTAAAAGCAGGCTTGTCCTTTGAGAGGAATTTTTGTGCCTTGCGGGCGCGAGGACTTTTCTTTTTATGCTGTTTTGGCCGCCTTCGCGGCGTGCGCCATTTTCGCAGATTCCTACAGCCACCAGACGCCTCCTGTCCTCTCATCGAACGCAAAAGCGCACGCTGGCATTGCGCGGCGCGCAGGGAGATCACCGAGCGAAGCGAGGAAGCTCCCGGAGCAATAGCCGCGCAGCCCTCGTGGAATGGTGGGATATGGAAGGCCCTTGAAGGCTGGCCCGTGGGAGTGGAGGTATACGACAAGCCCAGCGGGGTCGTCCGGGGGGAGTGCAGAGGGGGCCTCGGAGGGGCGGCAGCCCCTAACAGGCCCCCATCTGCCCCCGCCGGAGGCGGCCCAAATTAAAGAAAGTGAAAGCGTTCGTACCCGCAGGGTACAAAAGCCACAGTTCAAAGGACAGGCTCGGTTTTTATGCCTTTTGAGCGCCCGCCGCGCAGGCGGCCCAAATTAAAGAAAATGAAAACTTCCGTACCCGCAGGGCGCAACAACCGCCTCTCAAAGGACAAGCCTTGCCTCATTCTCTCAGGGAATACCGACACCACAAGCTCACCCATCTGCCGCGCGCCGCGCAGGCGGCCCAAACTCAATAAAAGAAAAACCCCGTACCCGCAGGGTACAAAAGCCACCGTTCAAAGGACAAGCCCGGGTTTCTTTTTCCTGACGTCGTAGCTACACAACCCACTGGATATAAAAGAAAAATCTGAAAAAAGGAAAAAATGAAAGGCCGCCCACCCGTCAACCGGGCAAACAGCCTTTCAAAAACAGACGTATTATTTACCGCTTAAAGTTCCTCGCAGAAAAATCCTCGCAGGCGCTCCAACCATCAGAAAAAACTAAATCTTTCCCGTCACATCCACGCACTGCCAGGGCAGCCCATACTTGCCCAGATCCTTGAGGAAGGGATCGGGATCAAACTGCTCCATATTCCACACGCCGGGTTTGCGCCACGTACCTTCGGCCACCATCTTGGAGCCGATCATGGCGGGCACGCCCGTGGTGTACGAAATGGCCTGCGAACCAACCTCGGCATAGCACTCTTCGTGGTCGCAGATATTGTAGATATATACGGTTTTTTCCTTGCCGCCGCTGACGCCGCGCATGAGGTCGCCAATGCAGGTCTTGCCCTTGGTCAGGGGGCCGAGCGAGGACGGATCGGGCAGCAGCTTGGCCAGAAACTGGATGGGCACAATGTCCTGCCCCTGGAAGTTCACGGGGTCAATACGGGTCATACCCACATTGCCGAGCACTTTCAGGTGGTTGAGGTAGTTGTCAGAAAAGGTCATCCAGAAGCGGGCGCGGCGCAGTCCCTTGAGGTTCTTGACCAGGGATTCCAGCTCCTCGTGGTACATGAGAAAGCACTTCTTGCCGCCGATGCCGTCGGGGAAATCAAAATTCATGGACCAGGACAGCGGATCGGTCTCCACCCATTCGCCCCGCTCCCAGTAGCGGCCGCGCGCGGTCACTTCGCGGATATTGATTTCAGGGTTGAAGTTGGTGGCAAAGGGCTGGCCGTGGTCACCGGCATTGCAGTCGATGATGTCGAGCACATGCACTTCGTCCATCTCGTGCTTCATGACCCAGGCGGCAAAGACGTTGGTGACGCCGGGGTCAAAGCCGGAACCGAGCAGGGCGGTGAGCCCGGCTTCGCGAAAGCGTTCCGCGTAGGCCCACTGCCATTTGTATTCAAACTTGGCGGTGTCCAGCGGTTCGTAGTTGGCCGTGTCCACATAGTGTACGCCGCATTCAAGGCAGGCGTCCATAATGTGCAGGTCCTGATAGGGCAGGGCCACGTTGCACACAAGGTCGGGCTTGATACTGCGGATAAGCGCGCAGAGTTCGGGCACGTTGTCAGCGTCCACCTTGGCGGTGGCAATGTCCACGCCGTAGCGCGCCTTCACGCTCGCGGCGATGGCGTCGCAGCGGGCTACCGTGCGGCTGGCAAGGGTGATTTTGTCAAAAGTGCCGCCTTCCTTGGCCACCTGGGCGCATTTGTGGACAACCACGCTCCCGACGCCGCCCGCGCCGATGATAAGGATATTCGCCATAGCTCTTCCCTCTCAGCAAGATAGGGGGTCAAAAGAAAATCCGTGCGGCTGCGCCGCCCGGTCACGTCCCATCACACAAAAAGCGCCTGTGGCCGTAAGGCCATTACGGGCGCAAAGTTTGGCTATATGCCTGCAAAGGCCGGATCAGTCAACCGCACTGTACGGAACCCGTGCGATCTCTCATCCGCCGTCAGGCATACTGCCCCTGAAAATTCAAACCGTGTCTCGCAAAGGGGACGACCAACCCATACCGCATAATATGGGCAAGGCCGCGTGGGCCTGAAAGCTGGTCGTTGTCCTGCCCGCAGGCTCCCGTATGTCCGCGCGGGGCCGTCTACACCCGCAAATGTTCGCGCCCGGCATCTGGCATGACGCCTGCGGCATCGCCGTCCAGCAGCAGCACGTGGGCGTAGCGTCCGGCCTTGCGGGCTTCCACGGCAAGCTCCTGTCCCTTGGCCCGGCAGGCCGGGCAGGCATGGCGCGGTATGAGCAGGCAGAGCGAACGGGCCACGCGATCCGACGCCGTTTCGATGCGTCCGAGGCCGGAGCAGTCGGCGCAGAGCCGCCAGCCTTCTGACTGCCCCTCGCTGATCATGTCTGTATCATAAAAAATATGCTTTTGCCGCACCCACCAGCGATCCTGACCCCGGCCTTCCACCCGGCCCTCAAAAGGCTCGGCGGGCGGGTTGAAATAGCAGTCGCGCACCTGCCCGCACAGGCGGGCTATGTACTGCCCCACCTTGGGATCCTGGCGCGTGGCTTGCGGCGTCCAGCCCGGCTCGCGGATGTCGCCCGCGTCCAGCCCCGCCAGGGCCATGCAGATGGCCAGGTTCACGTAAGGCAGAGCGCCGCGGATGGCATAACCGCCCTCAAGCACCGCCACATGGGGATTGAGCATTTTTGTGAGGGCCGCGTAACCCTGCGCCGACAGCTTCATGTTGGCCAGAGGATCGGTGAAGTGGTTGTCCTGCCCGGCGGAGTTGATGATGAAGTCCGGCTTGAAGTCTTCCAGAATGGGCAGCACCGCGTGTTCCACGGCGTAAAGATAGCCTTCGTCCGAGGTTTCCGGCGGCAGGGGAATGTTGATGGTGCGCCCAAGAGCGCCGGGGCCGCCGCATTCTTTAATAAAGCCCGTGCCGGGATACAGGGTGCGCCCGTCCTGATGCAGGGAAATGAAGAGCGTGTGCGGATCGTTCCAGAACACGTCCTGGGTGCCGTCGCCGTGGTGCACGTCCGTGTCCACAATGGCGATGCGCAGGGGGCGGCCGTCGGGGTGCGGGTAGGTGTCGCGGATGTACTCCACCATGACGGCTTCATTGTTGATATTGCAGAAGCCACGATTGCCGTGCACCACGCGCATGGCGTGATGCCCCGGCGGGCGCACAAGGGCAAAGGCGCGGTCTTCGTGCCCTTCGAGCACAAGGCGGGCGGCGCGTATGGCCCCGCCTGCCGCTGCCAGGTGCGAATCCGTGCTCACGGCGCGAACCGTGGGCAGGCAGAAGTGGACACGCTCAAGCTGCGCGTGGCTGGCGAAGGCGGGGCGGTATTCCGTGATGCCGGGAATATCGAACAGCCCTTCTTCCACAAGCTGATCGCGC
Organism: Desulfovibrio sp.; assembly: GCF_034006445.1. Lineage (NCBI taxonomy): Bacteria > Pseudomonadati > Thermodesulfobacteriota > Desulfovibrionia > Desulfovibrionales > Desulfovibrionaceae > Desulfovibrio > Desulfovibrio sp. The sequence goes on from NZ_JAVESS010000003.1 coordinate 250,225, forward strand.
GTGTAGAGCAGGCGCTCCTCGCGCTCTGGATGGGTGGCGGAGATGGCCCAGTCAAAAGCGGGAAAAAAGACCACTCCCAGCCTTTGCGCGGCACGGAATGCGGCCTCTGCGCCCACCTGCGGGAAAGAGTGCGTTGCCGGGCGTTGCCCGGCCCACGGCTCAGTCATCATTTTCGTCCAGCGCGTCAAAGATGTCGGCCCCGTAGCGGGCGTAGGTCACCATGCGGCCCATTTCGGCCAGACCCAGCGAATAGGCCAGGTTGCTGGCCGCCACGGCCACAAAGAGCAGGCCGTTTTCGTCGTACATGGCAAAGAGGCCGCCGTGCCCTTCTTCCTTGCGGAAGGCCACGCAGTACATGAGCTCCGGATCGCCCAGAATACCGGCCGCCGTGTGGTTGACCGGGGGCTCGGGCAGGGCGAATTCAAAGCCTGCGGACCCGCCTTCACGGGGAATGAAATGCAGCTTGGTGCCTTCGATCTTGAGGTCGTAAAATTCTTGCATGGTATTCTCCCCGTCAGGCGGATTGTAAACAGGTTATGTGACAGAATTGTTATGGTCGACTGTTATGGCCGACTGTCATGCGTGGAAGCGGAATATCTGCGCTGCCGCGCTACTTGAGGAGGCGGCCGTGGTGGCCGTGGTGATGGTGCCGTGCGGTACAATGGCGCCCAGTAATTTGGGCGGCTGCATGGGCATCATCCGCCGTGAAGACGTCCGCGCGGCGTGCCTGTGCTGTTGCTGGCCGGAACGGGCGTCTTCAATTTTTGAGAATGCTGGCGCTCAATGGCATTCCCTGGAGTAACAGATTGAAATATGAATAATTTCAGCTTGTTACTCTGAATTTCTCCGCTCTAGTCGAGCCCCCTGCCACGGCGGCGCAGATGCGCCTCAATGGCCGAACGGCACTGAAGCACCACGTCTTCGGGCGGCTGCGAGGCGTCAATGATGGCAAAGCGTTCGGGCTCTTCTTCCGCCAGGGCGCGGTAGCCCCGGCGCACGCGCTCGTGAAAGTCCAGGCTTTCACTGTCAAAGCGGCCTTCGGCAATGACTATGCCGGTGGCGCGGTTGCGTTCGCCAGCGCGCTCCAGCCCGCAACGCACGGGCAGGTCCAGCAGCAGGGTCAGTTCCGGCTGAAGCCCGCCGGTGGCAGCCTGGTTGAGACCGCGCAGATATTCGATATCCAGCCCGCGCCCATAGCCCTGATAGGCCAGCGTGGAATCCGTGAAGCGATCGCAGAGCACCACCTGCCCGGCCTCAAGGGCGGGGCTGATGACCTCGGCCACATGCTGGGCGCGGTCAGCCAGAAAAAGAAACAGCTCGGCCCGGCTGCAAAGCCCTGTGGTGCGCACGTCCAGCAGCAGTGAGCGCAGGCGTCGGCCAAGGGCGCTGCCGCCCGGTTCTCTGGTGGTGACGGGGTCGTATCCGTGGCCCTGCAGGTACTCCACAAGAAACTCGATGGCTGTGGATTTGCCCGCGCCCTCTATACCTTCAAAAGTGATAAACATTCTTCTTTGACCGCCTTTTTGCGGGTTGCGGGGGCGGCTTTTTCCGGTGTTCGCGCTGCCCGGTAAACGGGGCGTCCCAGGGTGGCCTGCCAGGGGGTCCAGTCCTGCCCCTCGTCGTCCAGTTGGGCGAAAAGGCCACGGCACTGGGCCATCTTGGCGTCCAGATTGTCGGCATAGTGCAGGGCCATGGCCTCGGGCGTGTGGGGCGGGCGCACCGCGCCGAACTGGAGTTCGCCGTGGTGGCTCAGGATAAGGTGCTTGAGGTGCTGCTGCAAAGGCTCTTCAAGGCCGGATTTGGTCATGAAGGGAGCCAGCATTTCTACGCCAAGCATGAGGTGCCCGAGCAGGCGGCCCTCGTCGGTATAATCGTTGGCAAGGCCGCCGGAAAATTCGCGTATCTTGCCGATATCGTGAAAGAGCGCCCCGGCCAGCAGGGTCTGACGGTCCAGTTCCGGGTACTGGTCGGCAATGCGGCGGCAAAGGGTGAAGACGCTCAGGGTATGCTCCAGCAGACCGCCCACATAGGCATGGTGTACGCCCTTGGCGGCCGGGCATATGCGAAAAGCGGCCCGCAGCTCTTCATTGTTGAAAAAGCCCTGTACCAGCTTGCGCCAGGGCGTGTGGGTAAACTCGGTCTTGATGAGCCCGTCCAGCTCCTGAAGCATGTCGTCCAGCGGATAGGGACTGGCGGGCATAAGGGCCGTGTGATCCACGGTGGCGCTTTCGGCCTCGTCGAGCAGGCGCATGTGCTCCACCGTAAGCTGTACCTGATCGCGGTAAAGCCCGGCGCGGCCTTCAACCCAGACAAGGGAGCCGGAGGGAATCTCGCTGAAATCAGCGCTGAGGGGGCTCCATATCTTGGCTTCCAGACTGCCGCTGGCGTCCGTCAGGGTAAGCCGCCAGTACGGCCCGTTGCGGGACTGCCCCTGCGCCGCCTGGCTTACGGCGAACAGGCCGCGCGCTTCTGACGTGGCGCTAATGTCTTTGACGTAACAACCTTTTTCCATATATCTTTCCAGGAGCGGCCAGCGCTCCGTTCTTTTGGGTCTCCGTTTACGGCGGTGGCCGCAACGGGTCTATGGCCCGAATTTCCCTTCTTTCCGAGGTATTGTCAATGAACGTTCTCCTGACCAATGACGACGGCATCCGGGCCAGGGGCCTGCGTGCCCTGTACGCGGCTTTGATGGAAGCTGGGCACACGGTTTTCGTAGTGGCCCCCATGCGCCAGCAGTCCGGGGTGGGGCACTCGCTCACGGTTTTTGAGCCTGTGCGGGCCACGGTGATTGAAGAACCCGGCTTCACGGGCACAGGCGTTTTTGGCACGCCCACAGACTGCGTAAAGCTGGCCCTGGGGCGTCTGCTGCCCCAAAGGCCCGACCTTGTCATGTCCGGCATCAACGCCGGGGCCAACGTGGGGCCGGACATCCTGTACTCCGGCACCGTGGGGGCCGCCACCGAGGCCGCTCACGAGGAACTGCCCAGCATGGCCGTGTCGCACGACAGTTTCAGCCACAACACCGGCCCGGACGTGGACCTCATGCCCCAGGCCCGGCACGCGGTGGCTCTGGCCAGCCGCATCAACTGGGCTGAAGTGGGCCGCCGCCGGGTCATCAATGTGAACTATCCGGCCTGCCCGCTGGAGGAGGCGCGCGAACTGCGCATCTGCCCCCAGACCAGCGCCGTGTGGAAAAACGTCTATCTTGAGCGTGAAGACCCGAGGGGCGTGCCCTACTGGTGGCTTGAGGGCGAAATCCCCATGGAGAGCATCGAGCCCGATTCGGACAAGGATCTGCTCAACCGGGGGCACATCACCATGACGCCCCTGAATTTCGAGTTTACGGATCACAGGGGCATGCGCGCCCTGACAAAGATGGGGCTTTAAGGAAACGCTGCTGTATTCCGTTTGGCGGCCTTGCTTCACTTTTTTTGAAACAGTCGAGGACGGAAGCGTCCACTCCTGCTTCAAAAGTTGATCTGCTCTAGTTCTTCCGTTGGCCCGCAGGCGCGTAGCACGCGCGCAGACGGGCAGGCGCGACGCACCGCGTAAAAGCCGTTTCGTGTTTTAGCGCTTTGTGTATGTGTTGAATTGGCGGGGGATATGCCCCAAAACGGCCATGGGTGCGCGCCTGCCGTGGATCAAGAATCGTCAGAACGGCCAGGGATGCTCTTGTGGCGGCGTTAAACCATTCCCCTTCGCGCAAATTTGGTGTATGTGACTCTTGCTTGTAACGGGCGTTGGTGCTAGCCATGCTGTCTTGATGCCTGCATGGGCAAATGCCATTAAACTTGAGTATTTCGGCAGCCCTTGCCGCAGAAAACCACGGAGGAATTCATGCCTCTTACCAATCCCAAAGAAATGTTTGCCGCCGCCTATGCGGGGGGCTATGCCATTGGCGCGTTCAACGTCAATAACATGGAAATAATCCAGGGCATTATGAACGCGGCCTCCGAAGAAAAGTCGCCTGTCATTCTTCAGGTTTCTTCCGGCGCGCGCAAATACGCGGGGCAGGCGTACATCATGAAGCTGGTGGAGGCCGCTCTGGACGTTGACGCCAGCGTGCCCGTGGCCGTGCACCTTGACCACGGCCCAAGCTTTGAGATGTGCCGCGACTGCATTGACGGCGGTTTTACCTCGGTCATGATCGACGGTTCGCACCTGCCCTTTGAAGAAAACATCGCCCTGACCAAACAGGTGGTGGAATACGCCCATCCCCGTGGCGTGTGGGTTGAGGCGGAGCTGGGCAAGCTGGCAGGCATTGAGGAGCATGTGCAGTCTGACGAGCACGTGTATACCGATCCCGACGAAGCTGTGGAATTTGTGGAGCGCACGGGCTGCGACTCCCTGGCCATTGCCATCGGCACAAGCCACGGCGCGTACAAGTTCAAGGGTGAGGCCAGGCTGGATTTCGACCGGCTTGAAACCATCAGCAAAAAACTGCCCGACTATCCCCTTGTGCTGCACGGCGCGTCCAGCGTGCCGCAGGAATTTGTCGCCCTGTGCAACCAGTACGGCGGCAAGGTGGGCGGAGCCAAGGGCGTGCCCGAAGACATGCTGCGCAAGGCTGCGGGCATGGGGGTGTGCAAGATCAACGTGGATACGGACATCCGTCTGGCTGTCACGGCCTGCATCCGCCAGTACCTTGCCGAGCACCCCGAAGAGTTCGACCCCCGGTCCTATCTCAAGCCAGCCCGGGAAGCTGTCAAGAAGATGGTGGCGCACAAGATCCATAATGTGATGGGATCTTCAGGCAAAGCCTAAAACCACATAAGCCCTCGTCAAGGAGCGCAACATGCCCGTCAAACTGGGAATGAACGGCTTTGGCCGCATTGGCCGCTATCTGCTGCGGTTGCTGGCCGACGACCAGGATCTGCAAATCGCCGCCATCAACGCGCGCGCCGATAATGCCGCCCTGGCCTATCTTTTCAAGTATGATTCCACGTACGGCACCTTTGCGGGCAGTGTGGACCACGACGAGAACGGCATCATAGTCAATGGACGCCACATCGCCGTGACCCGTTGCAAACCCGGTGAATGGGAATGGAAGCGCCTTGGCGTGAACATTGCCGTGGAGACCACGGGCACCATCAAGGACGCCGAGGGCCTCGCCAAACATCTGGCCTGCGGTGCTGAAAAGGTCGTCATATCCGCGCCTGCCAAGGATGTGGACGCCATGGTCGTCATGGGCGTCAACGATCATGTGTACGACTGCGTCAAGCACAAGATCATTTCAGCCGCTTCCTGCACCACCAACTGCCTGGCCCCTGTGGCCAAGGTGCTGCACGAGAAGTTCGGCATCCGTCACGGCCTCATGACCACCATTCACAGCTACACCATGAGCCAGCGCATTCTGGACGGCACCCACAAGGACTGGCGTCGCGGCCGTGCCGCCGCCGTGTCCATGGTGCCCTCCAGCACGGGCGCGGCCAAGGCCGTGGGCATCGTGATGCCCGAGCTTGAAGGCAAGCTCAACGGCATGTCCGTGCGTGTGCCTACCTTTGACTGTTCCCTTGTGGATCTGACCTGTGAAGTGGAACGGCACTGCGACGCCGCGGCCGTCAACGAGGCCCTCAAGGCCGCCAGTGAAGGCTCCCTGGGCGCGCACATGGGCTTTACCGAAGAACCGCTGGTTTCCATCGACTTCCGGGGCAGCACGCACGGCGGCGTGGTGGATGCGCTCTCCACCCAGGTGCTCGACGGCACCATGGTCAAAGTACTTATCTGGTACGACAATGAAGCCGGCTTTACCAATCAGTTGCTGCGCCTGCTGCGCATGGTGGGCGGAACCTGCTAGAACATTTGCGCTTTGAAATGCCAGGGCGGCGCGGTCTTATGGGCCGCGCCGCCCTTTTTTGTGGACTTGGCGTAATCTTTTTTGAAGCGCTTTGTGCTTTGTGGGGGAGGGACCCTTTTGCAAAAGGGTCTCCTCCCCCACGCCCCCACCCCCTAAAACTCTTATCATACTGTAATAAAGCACAAAAAATTTGCTGGTCTCAAATGTATCAAGAGGCGGTTGTAGAGTGTTTCTCAGGCATCGCTTCATCACAGAATGTGTCTGATCAAAGTGTATCTGCACCATGCCGTTGTGTTCGCTCCGGCGGGTGCGCCTTGCTTGCGCGGACAAATGATGGAGCTGCGGCTTTAACTTCTGAAAATCCCCGTTCGAGGCAGGGCGCATATCACACGGTGCGCCAGGCAAGGTGTGCAATTCATGTGTGCAGATCAGGCGCGCCGCTTGAGTGTCTCGACCAGGGCCTGGTCGAGGTCAGGGCACTGAAAGCTGTAACCAGCGAGCTTGAGCCGGACGGGAAGCGATTTTTGCCCGTTCAAAACCAGTTCCTCGGCCATTTGCCCCAAAGCCGGACGGAGCACAAAACCGGGAACAGGCAGCCACGACGGGCGGGAACATGCCTTGCCCAGAGCGCTGGCAAACTGGCGCATGTTCACTTGCATGGGGGCGCTTATGTTGAAGATGCCCTGAACGTCCTCCCGCTCAAGCAGAAAGCGCACGGCCTGCGTCACGTCCGACATATGCACCCAGCTCATGGGCTGACGGCCGGAACCGACAGGGCCGCCCAAAAAGTACAGAAAGGGCGGCAGCATCCGTTCCAGAAATCCCCCCACGCCTCCCGAAGCTTTCTGGCCCACAACCGGCGAAAACCGCAGGATGCAGCGGCGTACGCCCAGCGCCTCCGCACGAGCCGTGCTTTCTTCCCAAAGGACGCACACATCTGCCAGAAAACCCTGCCCCCTGGGATACGTTTCGTCACAGTCGGGAGCCGTCGCGGCATCCTGCCACAGGCCATAATAGCCGCAGGCCGATGCCTGCAACAGGGTGCCCGGCAGGCGCAAGCCCCTGTCGCGCAGGGTTTGCAGCGCGGCTGTCAGGGCATGCCCCGCGTTGAGCCTGCTTTGCGCTATGGCCTGCTTTCGGGTGGCAGTCCAGCGTCCCGCGCCGATGTTTTCGCCCTGAAGGTTGATCACCGCATCCACATCGTGCAGCAGGGGAACCAGCGCGGCTGCGTCCATGCCGTCCCAGGCCGCATACGCAAGTCCCTTTTGCGGGGGACGCCCAGCCGCAGTGCCGCGCACGGCGGCGCGAACACTGTGTCCCTGCTGCAAAAGATGGGACGTGATGTGCGATCCCAAAAAACCTGATGAACCCAGAATAAGTATATGCATGGGGAGTCCTTTCGTGCGGAAGGTTCTGGGGCCTGGCAGCCGCGCCCCATGAGGGTGGTGAGGCAGGAGGAGGTGCCGGAAAGCGCGGCCAGAGGGATGCTCGCGCTGTCGCACCTGGCATACGGCTGTGGGCGGCGCAGGCAGGGCTGTGAGGCCAGCCACGGGGCTATTGCCCATGGCGCGGGAAGAGTCCGATGGAGCGCGCCGCCGGGTGACATGACGGCAGGTCGATTGCCTCTGGTACAGGCCTGTTGCCCATGGCCAGCCGACGTATCGATGCCGCAGCGACAGCCAGCAGACCGGTGCCGGGGCTGCTGACATCCTTGCAGCCAGTATAAACGGTATTGCTGTTTTTCTCCAGCCTGCGGGGCGGATACAACAGGCGCGCCGCAGGCCGTGAACAAAAAAAGCCCCGTGGCGACGGGGCTTTGGTAGTATGGAAAACCGCCGGAGCGGCTACTGGGTCTTTGGCTTCGGAGTCTTTGGCTACGGGTTCTTGGGCTACTGAATCTTGCAGTTGCCGTCCCTGCAGTCGGGGGTGGAGACCACGGGAGTGGCCTGGAACAGCACCACCTGCTCGCGGTTCTGGTTTTTCACAACCACGAGGGTAAAGCGCATGAGCCCTTCGGGCTGCGCAGGCTGGGATATGCCCTTGAAATAACCGTTGCCCGTCATCAGGGTAGCGCCGCCAATCATGGTGGTGCGCACATTGGTGATGGTCAGGCGGTCAACCACCATCTCCTTGTTTTTGATGGACTGGATGAAGTGCTCCTTGTCCTCAATGTGCCCGTTGCCGGCGATGTGCCAGTAATTGGGGGCCAGCAGGGTTTCAAGGGCGGGGATGTCGCCGGTCATGACCGCTTCGGTATACAGGGCTACTGTGTCGGCCTTGGCGTGGGCCTGACCGGCGGAAAGGCAAAGGAACAGAGTGCAGACAAGAAATGCGGATTTCAGAAAATTCATGGTATCCTCCGTCGTTATGCTGGGCCGGCATCTGCGGCGCAAGGCTGTTTTGCACCGGGAAATGGCCCGGCATGTATGTACAGGAAAGTTTGCCAATGCACACGCTTTCCTCTATTCTCGTGTTCTGACTGTTAAGCAAAACGCGTCTGTTGTAAAGCTCCACCTGTCCATCCTGCAGGATTTTCGGGACATTCCCTACGATACTATGAGGTTTTCTCGCCATGCTGACCAACATTCTTCAGGCTATTGGCAATACGCCTCTGCTGCGCCTTAATCTTTCACAAGATCTGCCCGGCAAGGTCTGGCTCAAACTTGAAAATCGTAACCCCGGCGGTTCCATCAAGGATCGCGTGGCCTTTCACCTTATCGAAAATGCCCTTCAGTGGGGCGAACTGGAACCGGGCGGTCTTGTTGTGGAGGCCACCAGTGGCAACATGGGCATCGGCTTGGCCCTGGTTTCGGCCGTCCGGGGCCTGCGTTGCGTGCTCGCCATGCCCGAATCCATGAGCATTGAGCGGCGCAACCTGCTCAAGGGCCTTGGTGCGGAACTGGTGCTTACCCCGGCTGCCAAGGGCATGACGGGCGCTCTTGAAGAAGCCCGCCGCATCGCCGAAGAGCAGGGCGGCTTCATCCCCGGCCAGTTCACCAATCCCGAAGCCGTGCAGGCCCATTACAAAACAACCGGCCCTGAAATTTACAGCGACAGCGTCGGCAAGATGGATGTGCTGGTGGCTGGCGTGGGTTCAGGTTCGTCCATCACGGGGGCTGGCCGCTTTTTGAAGGAGCGCATCCCCGGCTTCAAGGTCATTGCCGTGGAGCCGGAAGCCTCGCCCGTGCTCTCTGGCGGCAAGGCGTCGCCGCACCTCATTCAGGGCATAGGCGCAGGCTTTGTGCCCGCCATCCTTGACCGTGCCCTGCTGGACGAAATACTGCTGGCCGATGGCGAAGAAGCCCTGACCATGGCCCGCACGCTCATGCGCTGCGGCATAGTGACAGGCATATCCACCGGCGCCAACGTGGCGGCAGCCCTCAAGGTCGCGGCGCGCCCGGAAATGAAAGGTAAAAATATCGTCACCTTTGCCTGCGATACAGGCGAAAGGTATATGTCTACCAGACTGTTCACCGATATGACGCAGTCGGCTTAGACAGTGCCGCCACGAGCGCCTTTCCGGTTCTTTCTGCGTCGAAATTCACCTTTTATTCCGGCAGGGTATCATCAGAGCACATCCCTGCATAAAAGGCTCGTCTCCCCGATGCGACAGGAAATTCGTCTTGTGACGACACTGTCTGGAGCATGTACTCTTTGAAATGTGAAGCCTTTTAAAGGCAATCTGGCCCGAACAGGCCGGGGCCGTCCTTTTTCGGCAGATCCCCTGCGGATGAAAAAGGGCGGCCCGCGGACCTATCTTTCCTGTCGGCTCTGTGGGGCTGCTGGTGGCCCGGCTCCCCATCCACCACAGTCCGGTTTCGTGCCACTGGTTCGGCGACAGGCGCGGAAAACAGACATTTTATTTTCTATGAGGTAAATAGTAATTTTTTCCTGCCGATAAGTTTGGCAAGAAAAGAGCTTCGGCACTGGACTTTCCGCATGCGGCACGCTGGCGGCCCGGCCCGCTTAATGGAGTACTTTCATGGCGCAAACCAATATTTTGCTCGAAACTGGCACCAATGAACTCGAAATTGTGGAGTTCTATGTCAACCAGGACGGTTACGAGGCCCATTATGGCCTCAATGTGGCCAAGGTGGTTGAAATAGGCCGTCGCCAACCTGTGACGGCCATGCCGGAAATGCGCCATAAAGCCCTGCTGGGCGCGTTTTTGCACCGCAATGGGCGCATTGTGCCGCTTATCGACATGGCGCGTTTTCTTGGCAGCGCTCCCATAACCAATGAGGACGCCAAGGTCATTGTGACGGAGTTCAACGGCGTCTGTACGGGTTTTCTCGTGTCCGGCGTCAACCGCATCTACAGGTTGAGCTGGACGGATGTTGAAGCCCCCGGTCAGTTTTTGCAGAACATGAGCCGCAGTTCCGTTACCGGCGTGGTGCGGCTTGAAGAGCGCGTCATATTTCTGCTGGATCTTGAAGCCATTGTGGCCGAATTGCACCCGGCCATGGCCCTGCGTTTTGACGCAGCCGACATGGCCGCTTCGGACGGCAAGACCTACACCATCCTGCATGTGGACGATTCCAGCAGCATCCGCAGCCTGCTGCTGAACCTGCTCAACAAGGAAGGGCGCTTCAAGGTGGAGCAGCGCGTCAACGGGCAGGAAGCCTGGGACTACCTGCAGTCCGTGCGCAATCGTTGCGAGGCGGAGGACCGCCCCATATCGGATTTTTTGCAGGGAATCATCACGGACATCGAAATGCCCGCCATGGACGGCCTTGCCCTGTGCAAGCGCATCAAGGATGATCCTGTGCTCAAAAAGCTGCCCGTGGCCATCTTTTCCTCAATGATCAACGAGAGTCTTGCCAGAAAGTGCGCCCTGGTGGGGGCAGATGCCCAGTACACCAAGCCGGATCTCAAGGCTCTTTCTGTCAAGCTGCATGAGCTTATCACCACTGTCTGGGGCCATCAGGCCTAGGGAAACGCTGATTTATTCCGTTTGGCGGACTTGCTTCACTTTTTTTGAAACAGTCGAGGACGGAAGAGTCCACTCCTGCGTCAAAATAAGCTCGCGCCTTGCCAAACGAAATAACTACGCGTTTCCTGAAGGCTCTTTAATCAGTGCTGCTCTCGAGCACAGATTAACTTTGAGAATATACATTCTCAAAGTTTAAGGCACGCTCACTTCGGCGTTTAACCGCGCAGATAAACTGTGCTTACGCCTCCGTAGCGAACGTCTGCGCACGCAGCCGCCGGAGCAATTTAACTTTTAAATTGCTCTGGAAGCAGGATCAGGGCCAACAGGATCAAGGCCTGGCCGAAAGCTGAAAACAGCGCGAATCTGATGGCGCGGCCGCCCCGGCAGCCGCCCGGCTGTAGCCCGGCTGTAGCCCGGCTGTAGTCTGTCCAAAGGCTCCCCGCACAGTGTGGGGAGCCTTTGACGTTTTGGCGCTCTGATGTCTTCCAGCCGCAGCCGCTCCGGCAGTGCACCGTGCAAAGGCTTTTTCGACAGGCGGCACGCATGCGTCTGCCGCGCGAGCTTTTGTTACAGTAGTGTGACAAAAACCACGGAATTGCTCCTGTGTATCGCAGTATAAGGTGCGCAAGGCCAAAAATTTTTTAGTAGCCCAAAAAGCAGGTTATAAAAATTTATTTCCCCTTTCGGGTTTGTTATGCAAACAGTGCTGGACAATCAGCGGTCTTTTTGCTTCCGTATGCCCCGTATAGCCCTTTATGGGGGGGAAAGACACGGACCTGGGGCAGACACCCCGGCCTTGAGATACCCAATAGGGCCCGGACGCCTGTACCGCAACGCAGCGGGGCTTCCGGCCTCATGATGGGGTGAAGCAACGAGGGGAGAGCGGGCGAGAAGGTTCCAAACGGGGGCCAGCGCGCGCGTTGAGGCGGCCCATGGGGTTCGCCATCTGTGCAGGAGGGGAGATGCCGTTTTTGCTTTGCCACAATGACCCGCATAAGGCGGCTGGTTAGCATTCCATATTTTTATGCCCGCGCCCCTACCGGGCGGGCAAGAGACTACAAGGCTTTTTCCATGCCAAATCTGCACAGTTTTCTCCAACGGCTTTTCCCCATTTGCCGGAGCATCACCGGTAATGGCGTTCGGCAGACTCTTTCCATACTCAAGGAAGAGCTGCCGGGCCTGCAAATGCATGAAGTTCCTTCAGGCAGTCAGGTGTTCGACTGGACAGTGCCCGATGAGTGGAACATCACCGAAGCACGGCTGACAGGCCCCGACGGCGAAATTATCGCCGATTTTTCTCACTGCAATCTGCATGTGGTGGGCTACTCCGAGCCAGTGGATCTCATGCTGTCCCTTGAGGATTTGCAGGAGCATCTCTACTCCCGCCCGGATCTGCCAGAGGCCATCCCCTACGTAACGTCCTATTACGCCCGGCGCTGGGGCTTCTGCCTCAAGCACAGCGTGCGCGAGAAGCTCAAACCGGGCATGTACCATGCGGTGATCAAGTCCACGCTCGCACCCGGCCATCTCACGTATGGCGAGCTGGTATTGCCCGGCCACAGCGAGAAGGAAGTTTTTCTTTCCACCTATGTGTGCCACCCCTCCATGGCCAATAATGAGCTTTCCGGCCCTGTGGTGGCCCTGGCCCTGGCGCGCTGGCTGCAAACCGCGCCGCGCCGCTATACGTACCGATTTGTTTTTGTGCCGGAAACCATCGGCTCCATTACCTATCTCAGCAAAAATTATCTGCAGTTGCGCGAGCGGGTGGTGGCCGGGTTCAACCTGACCTGCCTTGGAGACGACCGCGCCTATTCCTATCTGCCGAGCCGCAAGGGCAACACCCTGGCAGACAAGGCGGCCCTGCACGTGCTGCAACATTTTGCCCCGGACTTTGTGCGGTACACCTTTCATGACAGGGGCAGCGACGAGCGGCAGTACTGCTCGCCAGGAATCGATCTGCCCCTGTGCAGCGTCATGCGCACCAAGTACCATGTCTTTCCCGAGTACCACACGTCGCTGGACGACTGCTCGCTGGTCACGGAACAAGGACTTCAGGGCGGCTTTGAAATAATGCGCAAAGTGCTCGCAGCTATTGAAGAAAACGCGACGTACCAGTGCAAGGTTCTGTGCGAACCGCAACTGGGCAAGCGGGGGCTGTACCCCACGCTGAGCACCAGATATTCCTGTACCGAGCAGGTCGATCTCATGATGGATCTGCTGGCCTACGCCGACGGAACCATGAGCTTGCTGGACGAAGCCGAAATCGTGGGCGCGGATGTTTTTCGGTGCAGCGACGTCATGCGGCAGCTTGAAGAACAGGGCGTGGTGATCCGAAAAATGGATGACTGAGCCCGGTGGGCTGTACTGTCGCGTTGTCACGTTACGTTGGAGAGTTTTGTGGGGGAGTTTTGTGGGGGAGGGACCCTTTTGCAAAAGGGTCACCTCCCCCACGCCCCCACCCCCTAAAACTTTTATTATAGAGCATGTTAACTTTGAAAAAGTGTAAATGCTCTAACGCTGCACGAACGTGCAGCGCGCCACAACGTGACTGAATGAAAACTTTGGGATGTGAAGCAGTTCAAATTAATCTGCTCTAGAAAGCACGACAGTTCAAAGCGTATTTGCTCTCAGATAGCACGCGCGCGCCGCGCGGGCGTTCATGAAAAAAAGCCCCCATTCGGGGGCTTTTTTCGTAGAAATTGGGTGGAAAATCAGGCCGCGAGTTTTTCCAGCGCGTCGCGGGCTATCTGGCTGACGCTTTTTTCATACACGTCATTGCCGTCAAAGAGTTCGCACTGTTCTTCAAGCCCGGCGTCAGCCAGGCGGCGCAGGGCGGGGGCGTCCATAAGGTCGGGGGGCAACTGGCTCAGGGCCCAGGCGGCCATGCCCCGGCAGATGACATCCTGGTCTTCCAGTCCCTTGAGCAGCCATTTTCGCGCGCCAAGGCACATCTCCGGCCGTGCCTGCGCAAGTCGGCCTATGCCCCAGTAGCAGGAGCGCCGCAGGATGTCGTGGTCGCAAAAATTGTCGTCATGACCAAGGTCAATGATGTAGGAAATAAGAATGCGGTGAAAATCCTTGGCAAGGGGGGCGCTGGCGGCCAGAATTTCGGCAAAGGCATTGGGGATGCCCCAACCGATATTGCCGGATTCTTCATTGAGGTGCCACATGAGGCGGCGGATGATGTTTTTGGCGGCCTCGGGCTGTGTTTCGGCAAGCCGGGCCGTTACCTGCCCCAGAGCCGCGGCGGCGCGGTGCATGGTTTGCGGGCCGAGCAAGAGAAAAGAAAACAGCGGGCCCACGTTTTCAAGGCCGCCCTTGGCTATTTCGTCAAGATGGCTGCGCCATTCCGGACTGTTGATGGTATCTTTCAGTTTTTGTTTGGCTGAGCGCATGCGGGCCATGATCCATATCCTCCAGAGGCTGTGTTCTGGCTCTTCACCCATACTTATGGTTTTTTACTCTCCTGGCAAGGCGGCCCGTCACATTTCTTTTTTCTGGTTCATGCGTAACGGCGTGACCTCTGGAGCCGCCACTTGAGATCAGAAGGCTCGCTGTACCGTCTCTCAAATGCTGCAAAAAAACGTCACCCAGAAGGGCACGCTGAAGTCCAGCACAAGGGCGTGCACAATGGATATGAACACCCACTGGTTTCCGGCGTAGCGGGTAATGACTGGCAGGGTGGTATCGACAGTGGAAGCGCCGCCGCAGCTGATGGCCGCAATAGGGCCCATATAGCGCACCAGCAGCGGCGTGAAGAGCAGGGTGAAGAGTTCGCGCAGAATATTGCTGATAAGGGCAATGGTTCCCAGCTCCGGCCCCTTGTATTGCGTGATGAAGATGGAAGAAAGCGAATAGTAGGCAAATCCCGCGCCCACAGCCATGCATTCGGCAGCGCTGTACACGAGAAAAAGGCTGACAAGGGCTGTTCCGGCAAAGGTGCCCACCGTGGTGGCCAGGGGGAGCAGCAGCACACGGGGCCGCAGGCTGCGCAGCATTTCGCCAAGCCGTCTGTCCGACCCCATTGAGATGCCCACAAGGATCATGAGCAGCCACAGCATGTAGAGCGTCATGTCGTGTTCAATGAAGTAGTCGGGGATAAAGCCCATGCGGGCCAGCAGTACGCCAGCGCCGAAAAAAAACAGGATGACGAGGCTGCCTTTCATGCCTGTGAGTCCTCCTGGCTGGCATGGCTGGCACGGCTGGCACGGCTGACACGGCTGGAAGAAGACGGCGCGCCCGTCTGGCCCCCGGTGTCAGGGGGCGTGGTGAGGGCGTCGGGTTCCGGCGGTTGGCGGAAAAAACGGCGGATGCAGAGCACGCAGGCAATAGAGCCCGCAATAGCGCTTACGGTGAGCACAACAGCAGCGCCGCCCAGTTTGGGCAGGTTCGCCATGAGGGTGGTGTTGCCGCCCACGGAAATGCCGAGGGCAAAGAGCAGCAGCATGATGGCCGGGGTGACGCAGCGCGCGAGTTTGGCGGCCAGAGGCCTGCCGCGCAGCAGAAGGCCCACGGCAATACCCAGAAACATGAGGCCCATGGCGATAAACACAAAATCCTCCGCAGCCGGAAAAAGCTTTTGCAGATGCCCGCACCGAAAAAAAGCGCAGGGCGGCGCGTGTTTTACAGGGGCTGGTGTGCCCCCGCGTGGCTTCAAAAAAAGTAACAACACTTCGGGCTGGGCGCAGCGGCGGTACGGCCCCGGTTGATGGCCAAGACCTTCCTTCCCCTGCGGCACCCCGTATTTTAGAGCAATTTCATTTTGAAATTACTCTTCGGAATCCCTGATTAACGAACCTCCAGGAAACGCGCAGTTATTTCGTTTGGCAAGGCGCGCTCTTTTTTTGAAGCAGGAGTGGACTCTTCCGTCCTCGACTGTTTCAAAAAAAGTGAAGCAAGTCCGCCAAACGAAATAAATCAGCGTTTCCCCAAAAGTTTTAGGGGGAGGGGGCGTGGGGGAGGAGACCCTTTTACAAAAGGGTCCCTCCCCCACAAAATATTTCAAAATGGTATGGCTTCCGCAGGGGCTGAATGCGCGCGAGTCCCTCCCCCACAAAATATTTCACCGTAATCTTACACTACGTCTAGCGGGCGATTTGTCGCAGGGACTGCCGCAAAAAGGCCAGCGTGGAGGCATAGCGCTGGTCTTCGCGCTGCATATAGTCCACATCCCACAGTATCCACACCATGTGGCCCCGGTAGCGGGTCTGCTGGAGGGGCCGCAGGCCGGGGGGCAGGCCCAGCGCCTTGACGGCTGCGGAGCCCATAACCACCACGCCCCGTGCGCCGAGGCGCGAGGTTCCCGACCAGAAGGCGTCGGCGTGGGGCACAAGGCCTTCGTCCGTGCCGGGGGTGCGGTCTTCCGGCGCGGCGGGCATGCCGGCAGGCCAGAAGGTGTGGGTTCCGGCAGGGTGCGCCAGATCCTGAAGCAGTTTCTGCAAGAAGCCCCTGCGCTCAAGGCGGCCTTCTGCCTGCGGATCGCAGAGGTCAAGACCGAGATTCCAGTAGGTCCACAGCACCAGGCCGGGCCGTGTTTTTTCCAGTTGCTGACGCCAGGGTGAGGGCCAGACATGGGGCGGCAGGGGCTTCCAGGGGAGGCCGGAGGCAGCGTTTGCCTGCACGCCGGGCGCGGGCTGGCGCGGTGCGCCATACGGGGCCTGCCCGGACGGCTCGGCCTGGCTGGCAGGGGCGGCAGGTCGGCGCGTGGGCCTTGAGCTTTGTCCGGTTGGCTCCGACTGTGCTGATGTTCCTGCTGGGCCCGTTACGCCTGTAGGACCGGAATTTCCGGCCTGTGCGGGCGTTCCCGCCTGCCGTGATAATCCTGTTTGTCCGGAGAACGTGGCCGTTCCGGCCTGTCTGCCGCCATGGCTGCTCGCAGCACTGCCCGCAGACCAGCCTGCAGACCCGCTCGCAGGCCCGTGCATGGGAGGCCGGGCCGTGGTTTCAGACTGCGGCGCAAAGGCGTCAAAGCCTTCGGGCATGAGCAGGTTGGAGAGGCCCCGGCGTTGCCACAGGGCTGACAGGGGATTTACATACGCAAAAGCCACGAACACAACTCCCAGGCCACGTCGGCCTTGCTCTGGTTGGGCCAGATTTCTTCGCGTCCCTTGGCGTCCACCACTGCCATGCTGTTGGTGGGCGAGCCAAAGCCGCTGTCCGCAGCATTGACGAGGTTGCCAGCCAGGAGGTCGGCCTTTTTGCGGGCAAGCTTGGCGTGGGCCAGGGGCAGCAGGGCGTGCATGTCCGGCGCGGTTTCAGCGGCAAAGGCCAGAATTTTCTGTCCGGGCGCGCGCTGCTCCGCAAGGCTTTGCAAAATGTCGGGATTGGGCTGAAAGTCCAGGCTGAAGCCCTCCGGGGCTTCGGATTTTTTGAACTTGCGCCCGCCCATGGGCTTGGGTGAAAAGTCCGCCACAGCGGCGGTGAACATGCCCACATCCATTTGGGGCCAGAGGTTGGCGGCCACGGCAAACATGTCTCTGGCGCTGACGACGTCCCGCCTGGCTATGCCCTGCGGCATGCGAGTGCGCACGCCGGGGCCGCATATGGCCGTGACCTCCGCGCCGCGCAGCCATGCGCATACGGCCAGGGCCGCGCCCATGAGGCCGCTGGAGGGGTTGGACCAGAAGCGTACCCCGTCCCAGGCTTCGCGCGTGGGGCCAAGGGTGACCATCACGCGTCTGCCCGCCATGTCCTGCGGAGACAGCGCCCGCAAGGCGGCGAGAAAAATGTCGTGCAGGGGGGCCAGCCTGCCTTCGCCCTCGTCGCCGCAGGCGGTACCGCCGCAGCCGGGGGCAACGATGCAGGCTCCACGCTCGCGCAGCAGGGTCACATTGGCCTGGGTGGCGGGGTTGGCCCACATGCGGGGATTCATGGCCGGGGCAATGACAAGAGGCCCGTCAAAGGCCAGTGCCTGCGCGGCCAGCATGTCGTCGGCGGCGCCGTGGGCAAGGCGGAAGAGCGCGTCGGCCGAGGCCGGGGCCACCACCATGACGTGGGCGTGCTGCCCCGGTTCAAGGTGGGCGAAAATTTCTTGCCCGGAAGTGAACATGTCTTCGTAGACAGGCGTTGCGCCCAGGGATTCGAAAAGCATGGGCGTCACAAAATGCCGCGCTCCGGGCGTGAGCGTGGCCGAAACATGGATGCCCATGCCGCACCAGGCCCTGAGAAGATCCGCAGCCCGGTAGCAGGCCACGGAGCCGCACACGCCGAGATGCAGGCGCTTTTGCGCAAAGCGTGTGCTGTGATCAAAGGGCGTTTTCAGGCCGCTTTTCTGGTCGATCATAAATTTCGCTCCTGTATGCCGCTGCCGCCGCTGCCGGATGTACCGCCGCTGCGGCCGGGCTGCCCGCCCTGTGGGGCGGTGTTCATGCCGCCGGCATCGCCTGATCCGCCAAGGCCGTCGGAACCACTTGGCCCGCCGCTTGAGCCTGCGGCGTCCTGCATGGGCAGGGGGGAGCCGTCGGGCAGGCGGTCGGCCACCCAGATATTCAGAACAGTCAGCAAGGTCTGGCTGTCAAAGCTCAGCACCGCCATGGTGGAACCACGGTCATACACATAAACGGCGCGCGCGCCCTTGCGCAGGGCCAGGCGCAACTGCCAGCCCTGGCTTTGCAGACCGGAGTACATGATCTGTGCCGCAAAGCCCGTGTCCACCTTGCCGCGCAGCACTTCCAGCCCCTGACGCCCGCCGCCGGGGCCAAAATCCTGAAAGCCGTGCGAGCCATAGCGCTGCATGCCTGCGGGTGTGGGCACGCCAAGCAGCAGGCTTGTGGTGGTATCTGTGCCGCCGGTCAGAGGGTCGTTGGAAAAAGGATTTTCCAGCCCAATGGAGGCGCAGCCCGAAAGCGTTGCGAGAAGTGCCAGTAACGCAATGATGACAAGAGGCCGCCGCATGGCTATACTCCTTCCCTCCCATCGTAATGCCGAGGGGGGCAATCAAGTCACCCTAGCCTCAACGCCCCGCGCTGACAAGAGCGGCAGCGGCGCAACTGGCGGGAACATATAACCAAGGCCCGGAAGCCATGCACATTGAGGAAGCGGATTTCTTACTGGAAAATTACAACTTCGACCTGCCGCAGGAACAGATAGCCCAGTTTCCCCCTGAAGAACGGGGCAGTTCGCGGCTGCTTGTCATGCCGCGCACGGGCGCACTTGACCTGCACCATAAAATGTTCAGTGATCTGCCGGACTGTCTGCCCGAAGGGGCATTATTGATAGCGAACAATTCCCGTGTATTGCAGGCGCGTCTTTTGGGTACGCGCTCCACGGGCGGCAAGGTGGAATTTTTGCTGCTCACGCCCCTGCCCCTGGTGGTGGAGCGGGCCAAGGCCGACAAAAGCGGCGGCTTTTTCGCAGAGGCTGAAGGGCTTGTGCGTTCTGGCGGCAGCATCCGTGAAGGGGAAACTTTTGATTTTGGCGCTGGCATCCGCGTGACCGTGCTGGAATCCGGCCCCTTCGGGCAGCGCCGCGTGCGCCTGGGCTGGAAGGGCGATCTGGCTGCGGCCTTTGCGGCCACGGGGCATATCCCCCTGCCGCCTTATATCAAGCGCCCTGACGGCGAAGAGGATTTGAGCCGCTACCAGACCGTCTATGCCCGGCAGGACAAGACGGGGTCGGTGGCCGCGCCCACGGCGGGCCTGCACTTTACGCCGCCCCTGCGGGAAAAGTTGGCCGAAAGGGGCTTCCAATGGGCAGAAGTAACCCTATATGTTGGGTACGGCACCTTCAGCCCCGTGCGCACACCCGACATCCGCAGTCACCGCATGCACAGGGAATACGTGGAAGTTCCTGAATCCACGGCTCTGGCCATAGCCGAGGCGCGCGCGCAGAAAAGACCCGTCATCGCCGTGGGCACAACCAGCCTGCGCACCCTAGAGGGCGTGGCGGAACTCTGCGGCAGGGTGCAGGCCTACATGGGCTGGACGGACATTTTTTTGTATCCCGGCAGGCCGTTCCGCGTGGTTGAAGGTCTTGTGACCAACTTCCATCTGCCGGAATCCTCACTGCTTATGCTGGTGGCAGCCTTCGCGGGGCGCAAGCGCATGCTGGACGCCTACGCCGAGGCCATTGCCAATGGGTACAGATTTTTTTCATATGGGGATGCCATGCTGATCCGCTGACGCCCTTTGCCGCTGGCTGTCAGCTTTTCCGGCACGCCGGAATGGCGGCTGGCAACGGCATGGTCTGCCTCGCGGGATGGTCCCGATGCGGCATGACCTGGGCACAGACGAGGCTTTGACGGCAAAGCCTCCCGGAACGGCCTGTCGCAAGACTGTCCGTTCCCATCCCCCCGGCGGGCAAGGCGCCTCAAGGAGCATACATGTCACGAGTCGTTTTTCTGGAAGAACGCTGCAAGGGCTGCCGCCTGTGTGTGGAAGCCTGTCCTGTGCATATTTTACGGCCATCAGGCCGTTTTAACCGTCATGGCTACGAGGTTATGGAGATGGACGGGCAGTGCACCGGCTGCGCCTCCTGCGCTCTCATGTGCCCCGATGTGGCCATTCGCGTGTTCAAAAGTGAAAAAAAGAAAGGGGGCGCGGCATGAGTCAGGGCCAAAACTCCTCTGAACGCATTCTCATAAAAGGCAATGAAGCCGTGGCCTTTGGCGCTGTGGACGCAGGCTGCCGCTGCTATTTCGGCTACCCCATCACGCCGCAGAATGAAATCCCCGAAGTGCTTTCCTCGCTGCTGCCGGAGAACGGCGGCCAGTTTGTGCAGGCCGAAAGCGAAGTGGCGGCTGTCAACATGCTGCTCGGCGCTGCGGCCTGCGGCATTCCGGCGCTCACGTCCTCATCCAGTTGCGGCGTATCCCTCATGCAGGAAGGCATTTCCTACATGGCGGGCAGCCATATTCCGGGCGTCATGGTCAACATGCAGCGCGGCGGGCCGGGCCTTGGCGACATCGGCCCCTCGCAGGGCGACTATTTTCAGGCCGTCAAGGGCGGCGGTCACGGCGACCACCGCAACCTGACGCTGGCCCCGGCCACGGCCCAGGAATGCTATGATTTCATGTTCCGTGCCTTTGCCCTGGCCTTCAAGTACGCCAACCCGGTCATGGTGCTGGGCGACGCCATTGTGGGCCAGATAAAGGAACCCGTGCGGCGCGTGACGCCTGCTGACGCGGTGTCGCCCGAAGCGCTGGCGGCCATGAGCAAGGACTGGAGGCTTGAAGGTTACGGCAAGCGGGGGGCCAAGGCCGCGCCGCGCCTGCTCAAGTCCGTGTATCTTGCCGAAGGCGCGCTGGCCGAGCGCAACCGCATGCTCATGGCAAAGCACGAGGCCATGAAGGCCGAGTGCGCGTGGGAATGCGTGGACGTTGACGACGCCGAGCTTGTGGTGGTGGCCTTTGGCTCCATTGCCCGCATAGCCCGCAGCGCCATACGCCAGTTGCGGGCCGAGGGGCACAAGATTGGCCTGTTCCGCCCCATCACGCTCTTTCCTTATCCGGATGCAGCACTGCGCGCGCTCGTGCCTGGCCGCCGCTTCCTGGTAATGGAACAGAATACGGGGCAGATGGTGGAAGACGTACGGCTGGCCCTTTTTGCCCAGCCCGGCGTAAGCGCGTCAACCGTGCTCTGGCACGGCATCATGCCCGGCCTCTTCATCGGGGCTGACGCCCTGCGTGAACCCATGCTACAGGCCCTCAAGGAGAAATAGCCATGTCATCTCAGCAAATGGACGCCCAATGGCTGCCGCAAGAGGGCGAAACCCTGGTTTTTGATACAAATCCCGTGCTCAACGAGCGCCAGACCCACTACTGCCCCGGCTGCCACCACGGCATAGCCCACAGGCTTGTCAGCGAGGTGCTGCACGAACTGGGCGTGGCGGATCGCACCATACTTGTGGCCGCAGTGGGCTGCGCCACCTTTACCTATGACTACTTCAACGTGGACGGCCTTGAAGCCCCGCACGGGCGCGCCTGCGCCGTGGCAACGGGCGTGCGCCGCGCCAGGCCGGAATCCGTGGTCTTCACCTATCAGGGCGACGGCGACATGGCCGCCATCGGCATGGCCGAATCCCTGCACGCGGCCAACCGTGGCGAAAAGATCACCACCATCTTCATCAACAATACGGTGTACGGCATGACGGGCGGGCAGATGGCCCCCACCACGCTGCTGGGGCAAAAAACCACCACCACGCGCCAGGGCCGCAGCCTTGGCAATGAGGGCGGCCCCATCCGCATGGCCGAAATCATGGCCCAGCTGGACGGCGTGGCCTATGCCGCGCGCTGCTCGCTGGATTCCGTCAAAAACGTGCGCGCCGCCAAAAAGGCCGTGCGCAAGGCTTTTGACGTGCAGTTGCAGGGGCTCGGCTTTGGCTTTATCGAGCTGCTTTCCGGCTGCCCCACCAACTGGCATATGGACCCCATAGCCGCCAACAAGCGCATTGCCGAGGCCATGATTCCCGTGTTTCCTCTGGGCGTGTACAAGGATGTAACCGTGCCCGCCGCAGAAGCCGCAAAGGGGCATACAGCCGGGGAGGCAGGCCGTGAGTAGCTATCAGGACGTCATTATCGCCGGGTTCGGCGGCCAGGGGGTCATGCTCATAGGCAACCTTCTGGCACAGGCAGGCATGGAGCACGGCCTTGAGGTGAGCTTCATCCCCGTGTACGGCGCGGAAATGCGCGGCGGCACGGCCAACTGCACCGTGGTTATGGACGAACACGCCATTGGCTCGCCGCTGGTACGTGAACCTTTGTCCACCATCATTCTCAACGAACCCTCGCTGACCAAGTTCCAGCCGCGTCTGCACAAGGACGGGGTGCAGGTGGTCAACGCCTCCCTGGTGGGCAAGGAGCTTCTGGACGCCTCCCTGCGCACTGTCTATGTCCCGGTCAACGACATGGCCCATGAACTGGGCAATGTGAAGATGGCCAACATGGTGGCTCTCGGCGCGTGGCTCAAGGCCACGGGAGCGCTGCCGCTCGTGGAAGTGCAGGAAACCATCAAAAGAGTGACAAGCGCCCACTATGCCAAGCTTATTCCGGCCAACATGAAGGCTCTGGAAGCTGGCTACGCCTTTGCCTGATCCGGCCGCCGTCTGAGCCTCGAGCCTGGGCGGGCATGCCCTTTCGCGCTCGCGGCTGTGCCAGGCGCGATCCATGGGCACAGCAGGCCTATAAAGGGCGCATAAAGGGCGTCCAATAGGCACGTAACAGGCCGTAACCGACTGATACACAATAAAATCCCCGTGGATTCCCACGGGGATTTTTTGTTGCGTGCGGCAGGGTCAGCCAGCGATGTTATCGTATTTTTCGGCAGAGCGAGAAGTTGAAACGTGAAACATTTCAGCGCTACTCTGTGCTAGATGCCCTTTTCAGCCATGAGGCAGGCCAGGTCGCAAACGCGGCAGGAGTAGCCCCACTCGTTGTCGTACCAGGCCACCACCTTGACCATCTTGCCGTCCTGCACCGTGGTGTAGGAAGCCTCAAGGATGGAGGAGGCCGGGTTGCCCTTGAAGTCCATGGAAACCAGGGCCTTGTCGTTGTATTCAAGAATGCCTTTGAGGTAGGTCTCCGAGGCGTCCTTGAGCTTGCCCAGCAGGGTTTCGGTGTCGGTTTCCTTTTCAAGGATGCCGCTGAAGTCCACCACAGACACGGTGGGCGTGGGCACGCGCAGCGAGTAGCCGCTGAACTTGCCCTTGAGCGCGGGGATGACCTTGGCCACGGCCTGCGCCGCGCCAGTGGACGTGGGAATGATATTGCACGCGGCGGCGCGGGCACGGCGGGGGTCCTTGTGGGCCATGTCCAGAATGCGCTGGTCGTTGGTGTAGGAGTGGATGGTGGTCATGTTGCCGATCTGGATGCCGAATTCGTTTTGCAGCACCAGGGCCACGGGGGCAAGGCAGTTGGTCGTGCACGAGGCGTTGGACACGATGTGGTGTTTGGCCGGATCGTATTCCTGATGGTTGACGCCCATGACGATGGTGATGTCTTCTTCCTTGGCCGGAGCGGTGATGATGACCTTTTTGGCCCCGTTTTCAATGTGGACGGAGCACTGGGAAGCCTTGCGGAATATGCCCGTGCTTTCCACCACAATGTCCACGCCGTATTCACCCCAGGCAAGCTGCTTGGGGTCGCGCTCGGCGAAGCAGTGCACCTTCCAGTCGCCCACGGTCACTTCTGTGCCGTCGATCTTGGCGTCCAGATAGGCGCGTCCGTATACGGAATCGTATTCCAGCAGGTGAAAGTTGGTTTCAGCGTCAAAAAGGTCGTTGATGGCCACCACTTCCACGCGGTCGCGGTAGCTCTTGTGCAGGGCGCGAAAAACCTGCCTGCCGATGCGGCCAAAGCCATTGATGCCTATTCTGATTTTGCTCATATGAGAAATCCTCACAAACTAGAGGGAAGTGTCTTCTGAAAAAAAGGTACATGCTCCACTGCTGCACCAAGGCGCCGCGCGCCACAGCGTGACGCGGGTTTTGCCGAAAAGCGCATTTTCGGCAAAATGACTCATTGAAATGCCAGGCATTTCAAAGGTAAGCGGCTAGTCTTCGTAAACCGAGTACGCGTGCTTGGTCATCAGTTCGTAATTGTTGCGCAGCGCCTCATGCAGGCGCGCGTTTTCAATGGCCAGGGCCGAAATGGCGGCCACGGCTTCCATAAAGGTCTGTTCGTCGGCCGTGAACTCACGTTCTTTTGCGGAATATACGCGGATAAGGCCAATGGCCTTGCCGTCCACCATCAGCGGGGCGGACAGAACGGAAACAAGGCCTTCTGCCCTGGCCGAATCGGGGTACTGAAAGCGTCCGTCAGCGGCGGCGTCCTTGAGGTGGATGGTTTTGCCGGCAAGGACTTCGCCGTCCATGCCGCTGCGTTTCACTTCCACCGGCCCCTTGCGCAGGTAGGTGCCGGAAAGCCCGTAGGCCGCGCTGGGCAGCAAAAAGCGGCCCGTGCTGTCCAGCAGGCGGATGGTGCTGGCCTTGCAGCCCATGGTGACGGCTGTCTGTTCGGTTATTTTGTGCAGGACATCCTTGGGCTCAAGGCTGGAGTTGATGACCAGCGCAACATCTCTGAGAGCGCGAAAATAGTCTTGTGCCATGTGTGCCTCCTTGAAGAAAGCGTTGCAAAGTAGTCTGGCTGTACTGCGGCCTGGGGCCACTCAAGCAAGTGCACTTTGAAGTTGCTCTGGCGGAGCGCGAGAACAGGCGTCCGCCATGGGGGTCGCAATGTCGCTAAGCGGGTAAACGCCGGGGGCGTTTCTGGCGGCTCTGCGCATACGCATATGCAAAGCCATACTGCCAACTGACTGTGTCGGTTGTGCAACGTGCCAGTGTGTGAGTATGCGCTATTTTGCCATATGGGGCAAATGGCGGGGGAGGCGGCCCCTTGGGGCGCAGCCGGGGCGAAGTAAAAATTCTGCGCGGGCGGGTGCGCCTGAGCAGGCTGTATTTCTTGCTGGCGGTATTTTGGTGGGAGGCGTTTTGGCGCGCGTTCACGTCAGAACACACGTTGCAGTAGCGAGAGCAGCGTTAGAGCGTTTACACTTTTTCAAAGGTAAAATGTTCTAACGTCCCTACTCTATAACAGAAAACCCTTTAAACTCTGCAAAATCATACCAAGAGTTTTAGGGGGTGGGGGCGTGGGGGAGGAGACCCTTTTGCAAAAGGGTCCCTCCCCCACAAAAACCTCAAAACAACATAGCCCCCAGACAGTGTGGTCACGAGATGAATTTTCAGTTATATCAAGGAGAACGAGCCTTTTATGCAGGGAGTGTACTCTGATGGTACTCGACCGGAATAAAAGGCGAAGTTTGACGCAGAAATAACTGAAAAGGCGCGCGTGACCGCACTGTCTAGGCTTTGACCTTGCCGGAGCTCTGCATGCTCACCTGCCCTTCAATGATGCCGCCCTCTTCGGTCAGCAGCACGGGGGTTTGCACGCGGCCTTCAAGTATGCCCGATCCGTACACCACCACGCGGCGACGGGCCGTGATTTCGCCGGAGAACCGGCCAGAGAGCAGAAGTTCGCCCACATCAAGCGTGCCGGTGACCTGAGCGTCCTTGCCCACATTCAGTGTGCCTTCGCTCACGATCTCGCCATTGTACTTGCCTTCAATGCGTACGGTGCCCTTGAAATGCAGCTTGCCTTCATAAACGGTATCGGAACCCAGGTAGGCTATTTCGTCCTTGGCCACAGCAGTCTCCCCGTTATATTTGCATTAACCCTTGAACATGAATCGCCGCATGGACACGTTGAGCACTATGCCCAGCAGCGTGAAATTGACCAGAGTGGCGCTGCCCCCGTAGCTGATGAAGGGCAGCGGAATGCCCACCACGGGCATGATGCCGATGACCATACCCATGTTGATAAGTATCTGCCAGAAAAAGTAAAAGAATACTCCGACCACCAGCATGCTGCCAAAACGATCCTTGGCCTGCACGGCTGTGGAAAAGATGGAAAGCAGAAAGAGGCAGAACAGGGTGACCAGGGCAACGCAGCCCACAAAGCCCCATTCCTCGCCAAAAACGGCCACGGCAAAGTCCGAATGGCGTTCTGGAAGAAAGCGTAGCTGGCTTTGCGTGCCCTCTCTGAAGCCCTTGCCCCACAGTTCGCCGGAGCCGATGGCGATGCGCGACTGGATGATGTGGTAGCCGGTGCCGCGCGGGTCGGTAGTCGGGTCAAGGAAGGTCAGAATGCGCTGGCGCTGATAGTCGTGCATGCCCACAAACCACATGAGAGCCCCTACGCCGGGCACGGCCAGAAGGCATGTTTTCAGCACATAGCCCTTGAGCCCGTGAAAAAGTATCATGCCCGCCAGGATAAGCAGAAGGAGCATGGTGGTGCCAAGGTCTGGCTGGGTGATGATGAGGGCGCAGGGCAGCAGGCAGATGAAGAATACGGAGAAAAAGTCCTTCCAGCCAAGGGGGCGGCTGTCGCGTGCCAGCAGCCGGGCAGCCAGCACCAGCACTGAAAGCTTGGCCAGTTCGGAGGGCTGAAGGCTCATGAAGCCAAGCGATATCCAGCGCTTGGCTCCGTACACGGTCTTGCCCGCAATGGGCACCAGCAGCAGCAGAAATATGGTCAGAAAAAAGAAGGGCCAGGCCAGGTTGCGCAACTGCCGGTAGTCAAACATCATGGCCAGCAGCATGCAGGCCAGACCGCACAGGCCCCAGATAATCTGGCGCTGGTAAAAGCTGTTGAAGGCCAGCCCGGATTCGACCCGCGTACCGCTGGCCGAATACAGATTGCCCACGCCCACAAGATAGAGCAGCAGCATGCAGGCCAGGAGGCCCCAGTTGATATAGCTGAGAAGACTTTTATCCATGCGCGTCTACCTGGTCAGAACATGTTCCAAGGCCGTAAAAAGGGGTGCCGCCCATGCTGGCGTTCTTAGAGCATTTTACCTTTGAAAAAGTGTAAATGCTCTAACGCTGCACGACAGTGCAGCGCGCCACAACGTGGCGTGGATTCAGCCGAGAATCGCATTTTTCGGCTGAATGAAAACTTTGAAATGCTTCTCATTTCAAAGTTGCTCTGTTCTAGTCGGCCCGTTCCCCCGGGCTGACCGGGGCCTGAATTACAGGAGCCGCCGGAGCGTTGGGGTCGGGGCCAAAAAGGTGATCGTAGACTTTTTTTGCCACGGGACCAGCCACGCTGGAGCCGCCGCCGCCGTGCTCGACCATGACCACCACCACATAGGATTTGCCGTCCTTGATGCCCCATGTGGTAACCCAGGCGTGATCGCGCTGGGCGTATTCCATTTCGTGGGTGCGCAGGCGGCGGTCGTTGGCGGCCATCTTGAGTTTGACCACCTGGGCCGTGCCCGTTTTGCCGCCCATGTCGGCGTCCTTGCGGCCCACCACCCTGGCCGTGCCGCCCGCGGCCGTTTTGCGCATGGCCTCAACCACAAAATTGAGGGTAGAGGGCTTGGCAGGTATGTGGCCCTTGATTTCGCGCGGCGCGTCATCCAGCAACTGGGGCTTGAGCAGGTCGCCGCCGTTGAGCAGGCCCGCGACAAATACGGCCATCTGCACGGGGGTAACCAGGGTATAGCCCTGGCCGATGGAAACGTTGTAGGTCTCGCCGCGCACCCAGGGGCGGCCGAAGCGGCGGCGCTTCCAGTCCTTGGAGGGCACAAGTCCGGATTTTTCGTGCGGCAGGTCAATGCCGGTGGGGCGGCCGAAGCCGCTGGCCTTGGCAAATTCCTCCAGCTTGTCGATGCCCATGCGCTCGCCCATCTGATAAAAATAAACGTCGCAGGAGTTGATCAGGGCGTTCTGCATGTCCTGTGCGCCATGTCCGCCGCGCTTCCAGCAGCGGAAGATCTGGTTGCCAAGCGTGACCTGCCCGGAGCAGTTCACGCTTTCACGCGGGCTGACGCCACGCTCCAGCAGCATGGCGGCCACGACCAGCTTCCACACCGAGCCTGGCGGATACACGCTCTGGATGACCCGGTTTTGCAGGGGAAAACGGCTGTTGGTGCGCAGGGCGTCCCAGTCGCGCTGGGAAATGCCCGCCGCAAAAAGGTTGTTGTCATAGGCGGGCGAGGTGACGAGCGCGCGCAGCTTGCCCGTGTTCGGTTCCATAACGACAACGCAGCCAGCCTCGCCGCCAAGGGCGTTCCAGGCAGCCTCCTGAAGGTCTCTGTCCAGCGAGAGGCGTATTTCCTTGCCGCCACGGGGTTCTTCACGCAAAAATTTGCCCAGTACGCGGGAGTGGGCGTCCACCTCGACGTCGTAGAGGCCCTTGCGGCCGCGCAACTGCTTTTCCAGCTCCAGTTCCAGGCCCTGCTTGCCCACAAGGTCGCCCATGGCAAGGGCGCTGTCTGCGGCCATTTCCTGCTCGTTGGCTTCAGCCACATAGCCGAGCACGTGCGCAAAGAGGTCTTTTTCAGGGTAGCTGCGCTTGGTGCGTACCACGATTTCAAGGCCGGGCCACGCATAGATTTCCGATTCGATGCGGGCCACGAGGTCGAAATCGATATCTGTAATCATCAGGAGCGGTTCAAATGATTTGACCTTGAACCTGTCCTGACGGAACTTGTCCCAAATCTGCGGCAGGGGAATGCCCGACCACGCGCTGATCTGGGCCAGGGTCGCGGGGATGTCGGGGCAGTCTTCGCGCACCAGCGAAAGGCCGTAGGCCGTGCGGTTGTCGGCCAGCACCTTGCCCTGATCGTCCATGATGCGGCCTCGCGGGGCGAAGATGCGCTCGATGCGCAGGCGGTTGTTCTGTGCCTGCTGCGCAAACTCTGCCCCACGGTGCATCTGCAGATACCAGAAGCGCACCACAAAAACAAAAAACAGCAGACCAACCAGCACCTGAAGCAGGATGACCCCGCCGCGCGGGGGCTGGTAGCCTTCGCTTTCAACCTGGATTTTCAGCCAGGAGCGTATGCCCTTGCTGGCGTGCTTGTCTTTTGCGCCGAGCAGGCTCTTCTTAGCTTTCCGAAACATGGCCCTTCCCACGGCGGGTTGCCACCAGTAATTTCCAGGCAAAGGGTATGAAGATTGCCTGGATCAGGCTTTTATCCAGTATGTCATGCGTATTGAAGGGCAGGTCCTGCAGTGGGGCCATAAGCCATGCCACTGCGTAATACGCCCCGCCCATGCAGGCCGAAAGAAGAAAAATGAATAAAAAATTCTCGGCCTCAAACAGCCAGCGTCCCATGCGAAACAGCATTATAACGGCCGCGTACCAGACGATGACGCCGCCAAAGACCCTGGTTCCCATGCCTTCCTGCAAGAGGATGAAGGCTGGCAGCAACCAGAGCATGTTTTTGTAGTCCCTTTCCTGCAGCAGAATAATAAGACCCACCGCCATGACGTCCAGCCCCGGAACCGCCGCCTGTATGCCCACAGCCACGGCCAGAAAGCAGAGCCACCAGAGGATGTCGCGCAGGGCGCTCATGAGCCGGGGCGAGCGGGCGCGGGAGGCCCGTGAATTTCTTTGGGCGGCGCGCCCAGATCCGGAGGCGGCGCTATGCCTGTGGGCTCCAGCAGCAGCACTTCTTCCAGATGGTGCAGGTCCACCAGCGGTTCGGCCTTGATGGCCATGAACTGGGTGTAGTCAGAGGGGGCGACGCTGAGCACCTTGGCCACGGGTATGCCCTTGGGGTATTTGCCGTCCAGCCCGGAGGTGATGAGTATTTCCCCTTCGTGCACCCTTGCCGCGCGCTGCACGAAATTCACTTCCATCGGCTGGCCGGTGCCGTGCCCGGTAAGGATGCCGGGGGCGCGGGTTTCTTGCGCAAAGACGGCGATGCGGCTGCCAGGATCAGTGAGCAGCAGGGCAATGGCGCTGTGAGCGCTGGCCTTGAGCACGCGGCCCACAAGACCCTGATGGGTGACGATGGGCGTGCCGGGTCGGCCGCCCGTGCTGTAGCCACGGCTGATGGTGATGCTGTCAAGCACGGCGTTGGGGCCCATGCGCCCGGCCAGCACCCGCGCGCCGAGAGGGCGCCAGCTCTGGTCTACCGGCAACTGGATGAGGGCGCGCAAGCGCTTGAGTTCCGCCATGTCTTCGCCGTTGGCCAGCAGTTTGGCCTCAAGCTCGTTGACGCGCTGCTTGAGGTCTTCGTTTTCTTCACGAACGGCCACAAGGTCAAAATAGCGGTCCCACATGTCCTGACCGGAATCCTGGAGGCTGCGCAGGGGCTTGAGCACGGCTCCGGCCAGTTCGAGGCCGATTTCCGCCGCAAGGTCGTCCAGCGCGCGCGTGCGTTGATTCCAGGAGTACATGGCAAGAAAAAGGATGAGCATGATGCCCGCAAGAATGAGAATACGCCGCAGGGTCACAGGCAGGGGCTCCCGTTGAGCAGACCGTTCAAACGCGAGCGGCGCCACGCTGGAATGTGTTTTTCCAGCACGGCGCCGTCAGCAAACCGGCATTGAAGCTGGGTGCGCGCGTATGCCGCACGAATCAGTCGATGCACACTTCTTTAAGAATATGCAGGTTGTCCATAGCCCGGCCCGTGCCCACAACAACGGTGGACAGGGGGTCGTCCACAACCGTGATGGGCAGGGAGGTTTCTTCGCGCAAAAGCTGATCCAGGCCCTTGAGCAGCGCGCCGCCGCCCGTGAGCACTATGCCCCTGTCCACAATGTCGGCCGCCAGTTCGGGCGGCGTCTGTTCCAGGGCAATGCGCACGGCCTGCACTATGCTGTCCACCTGTTCGGAAATGGCCTTGCGCACTTCCTCCGAGGTGATGATGATATTCTGGGGAATGCCCGTCACAAGGTCGCGGCCCTTGACCTCAATCTGCTGTTCCGGATCGAGCGGATAGGCCGAGGCGATCTTGATCTTGATTTCTTCAGCCGAGGATTCACCGATGAGCATGTTATACTTGCGCTTGACGTGCGTCATGATGGCTTCGTCCATCTTGTCGCCGCCAACGCGAACCGAGCGCGAATACACGATGCCCGAAAGGGAGATGACCGCCACTTCCGTGGTGCCGCCGCCGATATCCACCACCATGTTGGAGGTAGGTTCCTGAATGGGCAGATCCGCGCCAATGGCCGCTGCCATGGGCTCCTCGATGAGGTATACTTCACGTGCGCCGGCTGACTGGGCCGATTCTTTCACCGCGCGTTTTTCAACCTGGGTGATGCCTGTGGGCACGCATATCATGATACGCGGGCGCACCAGGCGGCGCGAGTTGTGTACCTTGGCGATGAAGTGGCGCAGCATGGCTTCGGTCACTTCAAAGTCGGCAATGACGCCGTCCTTCATGGGGCGGATGGCCCAGATGTTGCCGGGCGTTCTGCCGAGCATGCGCTTGGCGTCCTGGCCAACGGCCAGAACCACATTGTTGCCGCGCGCATCTTTTTTGACGGCCACCACCGACGGTTCACGCAGCACAATACCGTGTCCCTTGACGTAGACGCAGGTATTGGCCGTGCCAAGGTCGATGGCCAGGTCATTGGAAAACATGCCTAATGCGAAATCCAGAATTTTGGACATTACTCTAACTTGCCTCGCTGTGCTGGTATGCGTATCTTCGCCCCAAGGGAAATTGTCCGTCAAGTTTAATGACAACGCCCCGCGCCCGGTGTGCGGATAAGGCGGGGGGCGGTAAAAATCGGTAACGTCAGGCTGAAAACTGTTCTGCTAAATCGGGCGCGAAGTCAAGATGGCTGGCGCGAGGTTCAAAATCTTTGTCCCCGCCGCTACCCGGATTATTCCGCCGTCAAGGCTTGTAAACATGCTGCGCTGGCATACTCTGGCCGTGTATTTTCGCCGTAAATACGGCACACGGGTGCAAAAAATTCCACTTGACGCGGGAGCTTCCTGTCCCAATCGCGACGGAGCGCTCTCGCGTTGCGGCTGCACGTTCTGCAATGCTTCCGGTTCCGGTTCCGGCCTTGGCGGGCGCGGCTTTTCCCTGGACAACCAATGGCTGGCCTGGCTTGAAAAGTACCGTACAACCGATGCAGACAGGGCCTTTATGGCCTATCTTCAGTCCTACTCCAATACCTACGGTTCGCCAGAACGCTTGCAACTTTTGCTCCAACAGGTAGCGGCCCTGCCCGGCTGCCTTGGTGTGGCCGTGGGCACGCGGCCGGACTGTCTTGACCAGCGCAAACTGGACATGTTGGCTGCCTGCGGCGCACCTGTCAGCGTCACCGTACGTGATGCAAAGCACTATACGCGAAATGCTGACGGAGACAATGGGCAGAAAAGCGGCCTTGCCGAGGTGTGGCTGGAGCTTGGTCTGCAAAGCATGCATGACGCCACGCTCAGGCGCATAAACCGTGGGCACAACGCCGCGTGTTCCGAGTGGGCCGTGCGCGCGGCGGCCGCGCGGGGCCTTGCGGTGTGCGGGCATCTCATGGCCGGACTGCCGGGCGAGGATGAAAAAGCTTTTTTACAAAGCCTTGACTGGGCGCTCTCGCTGCCGCTACGCGGGCTGAAAATACACAATGTCTACGTGCCGCTGGGCACGGCCCTGGCCCGCCAGTATGAGGAGGGCGGCTACAAGCCCCTGGCCCGCGACGAATATGTGGATCTGCTTTGCGCGG
This sequence comes from Desulfovibrio sp., assembly GCF_034006445.1. NCBI lineage: Bacteria > Pseudomonadati > Thermodesulfobacteriota > Desulfovibrionia > Desulfovibrionales > Desulfovibrionaceae > Desulfovibrio > Desulfovibrio sp. Next base: position 282,915 of record NZ_JAVESS010000003.1, read on the forward strand.
CCCTGCCGCGCATTCCCTCGACCATGATCATGCACCGGGTGCAGAGCGACCCGGCCCCCGGCGAACTGCTGGCCCCGGCCTGGGCGGCGGAAAAGCGCGGCGTCATCACTGACCTTCGGCGTGCCATGACAGCACGCGATCTTTGGCAGGGCAAGGCGGCGGATGTGCCGGAGGCGCGGCCGGAATGGTACGGCGGGTAAGGAAACGCTGATGTATTCCGTTTGGCGGCCTTGCTCCATTTTTAAATTGCTCTACATGAAAGGCAGTAAAAGTTTTAGGGGGAGGGGGTGTGGGGGAGGAGACCCTTTTGCAAAAGGGTCCCTCCCCCACAAAATATCTCATCCGTAAACAGCCTTAATCCAGATTCAGAATGACAGAAAAAGATTTGAACAGCACGGTGGCTTTTTGTCCCACTTTGAACGCGCCGGAAGATTCAAGGCAGCAGCTTTGTATGGCGCACACAAGGCTGCCTTCGGGCAGGGCCACCACAACTTCTGCCACCATTTGATCCTCGCGTACCTTTTCAATCACGCCGAGAAAGCAGTTTTCCGCCGGAGGCGGGGAATTTTTGGCAAATTCACCCGGCGACACAAGAACCCATGGGGCCTTGACGCTGGCGTTGACCAGTTTGCCCTCGGTCAGGGCCAGGGTGCGGCAGCTTTCGTCCGTGATAAGCGAGACGATGCGCAGGCCGCCGGCAGTGCGCAGCACCACTTCCACCATGATGCCGGTCTGTCGCAGTGAGGTAATGCGCCCCTGAAAGACGTTTCTGGCACTGGTTTTCATGGGGCGCTCCCTTTGCAGTTGTTCGCGCAGAAGACGGCGGGCCTCCTGCGGGTCGCAGCGCACGATGCTGTTTTGTCCCGGAGCAGCGCGGCGTCCCAAAAAAATGTCCACCACAGGCAGGGGCAGGCCCTGGCGTCCCAGTTCGAGCGCGCGGCTGTGGCGCAGGGCGCGGGCGCTTAAAAGCCCCTTGGGCAGGCCACAGGCGGCCCCGCACTGTTGCAGGCAGCGACGCACGTAGCTGGCGTCGCAGCGCATGAGATCCTGACTTTCAGGAAAGAGCGCGGGGTCTTCAAGCACGCGGCGCAGGCGGCGGCTTACGGTCAGCGGCAGGGGAACCTCGCGTCCTGGGGTTCCGTCGCCATCCGGCACACGGATGATGCCTTCCTGCAGATCCAGATGGGAAGGCTTGAGGTTGAAAATTTCCACAAGGCGCAGTGCGGCATAGCGTAAAAGCATAAAAATGAGCCACATGCGCAGGCGAGGGCGCTTTTCGCGCGGGCCACGGGCCACACTGGCCTTTTCCCACAGCCACGTTTCCACGGCCAGCAGTTCGCGGGGGCTTATGCGGCCGGTGTCCTGCAACAGCGCAGCGGAGTCGCGGCGCATGAGGCGCTGGCGCAGCCATGCCCGGTCGGCTGAAGAAAGGGTGCGCAGCAGCGCGGCCATTTCCTCACGGTTTTTATTTTTTTCCATGCCGGATCCTGCCATTTTTTGGATCTTGTACATGTAAAACTGTCACGTTGTACAGTCATCACGGTTTTTGCAAAAAACGTGATTGTATTGCCCGTTTGGCCTACTCCTGTATGAGATAAACAAAATTGCCGCGCTGCGGCGCTCAGGAGAAGCACATGAAAAAACCGTTCTTTTCACGCATTTTTCTTGCTCTGGCTTGTACAGGACTGCTGGTTCTTCCCGCGCAGGCAGCTGAAATGACCGTTTCAGGCGCGGCCAGCCTGACCAATGCCTTCACCGAACTGAAAGGCATGTTTGAAAAGCGCCACGCCGATCTCAAGGTCAATGTGAACTTTGCCGCGTCCAACCCCCTGCTCAAGCAGATTCAGGAAGGCGCACCCGTGGACGTCTTTGCTTCCGCCGACCAGGCCACCATGGACAAAGCCGTGGCCGCCAAGGTTGTGAACCCCGCCACGCGCGTGAACTTTGCCGAAAACGATCTGGTTCTTATTGTCCCCGCTGGCAGCAAGAAGCCTGCCAAGCTTGACGAACTCAAGAAGTTCAAGAAGATCGCCATCGGCAATCCCGACTCTGTACCCGTGGGCCGCTACACCAAGGACGCCCTTGGCAACGCCAAACTGTGGGAAGCCGTGCAGGCAGCCCTTATTCAGGGCAACAGCGTGCGTCAGGTGCTGGACTACGTGGCCCGAGGCGAAGTGGACGCAGGTTTTGTGTACGCCACCGACGCCAAGCAGATGGCTGACAAGGTGGACGTGGTGATGGTTGTGGGCGGACACGAACCCGTGACCTACCCCATTGCCGTTGCCCTTACTGGCTCCAACCCCAAGATGGGCCAGGCATTCATCGATTTCGTGCTCTCGCCCGAAGGGCAGGCGGTTCTGGCCAGGTACGGCTTTTCCAAGCCGTAGGCAGGAGTTTTTGCGGATGTGCAGCGGCACGGGTACTGTGAAGTATTGTAAAGGTACTCTGGCTCTGGCCAACAGTTGCAGTGCGTTGTAGATAAAAGGCTCACAAGGAACAACCGCGTCGCGCCGGGCGTCAGCAGCGCTCGGCGCGGTTTTGTTCCTGCCGGTTTTACGCTGGCTTGCCCGCTGTTGTTCGGGGCAGCGGGCGGGGTTGAAAATTTCCTGGGCCTGAAATTTGCAGTGCCCGCTTGTGGGGCATACGGCCAAAAGGCCCCAACTGCTGCCAGCCCAGACCCGTTTGCGCGGGCAGCACTGACCCGCGCAGGTCGTTCAGTTCATACCGTTCGTGCAGTTCGCACTGTCCGCACTGGCCGTGCGCTGTGCGCCATTCGCGCAGTTCGTACTGCCAGCGCAGTCCGGGCGGAACAGGCCGACAGCGCAGTCTTGCCCGCGCAGGGCGGATCGACGCGCCAGTGCGGGCGGGGGATGGGCAGGGACAAGAGAGCGTGCGGCGAAGGGCCGCATGTGCCAGCAATGTGTGGAGGGGGCGCGTTTTAATGGACTTTGACGGCATTTCCATCTGGAGCCCGCTGGAGCTTTCGCTCCGGGTGGCTGGCACGGCCACGCTGGTGTCCTTTGTGGCGGCCACGCTCATGGCCTGGGCGCTGGCCCGCAAAAAAGGCCCCATGCCCGCGCTGCTGGACGCCCTGTGTACCCTGCCGCTGGTTTTGCCGCCCACGGTGCTGGGCTACTACCTCATCTTGCTGGTGGGGCGGCGAGGGGTGTTCGGCCACTGGCTGGCAGAACTCGGCATCAATCTCATCTTTTCGTGGAAGGGCGCGGTAGTGGCGGCCACGGTGGTGGTGTTTCCGCTTATTTACAAATCCGCCAGAGCGGCTCTGGAGCAGGTGGACGGGCACCTGGAAGACGCCGCCCGTACCCTCGGCGCTTCGGAGTGGCGCGTGTTCGTCAGCGTGTCCCTGCCGCTGGCCTGGAAGGGCATTTTTGCCGGACTTATGCTGGCGTTTGCGCGCGGGATGGGCGAATTCGGCGCAACGCTCATGATTGCGGGCAACATCCCCGGCAAGACCCAGACGCTGGCCCTGGCCATTTATGACGCCTTTCAGGCTGGCAACGACGCGCAGGCCACCTGGCTTGTGGTGGTCACTTCCCTTGCCTGCGTGGGTCTGCTCATGGCTGCGGAATTGCTGTTGAAACTGAAAAGGCGGCGGCGATGATTTCCCTGCGTTTGTACAAGAGCTTCAAAAACGCGGCAGTGCCTTTCAGCCTGGACGTAGACTATGAGATAGGCGGGGATCACAAGAACGTGGTGCTCTTCGGGCCTTCCGGTTCGGGCAAGAGCCTGACCATGCAGTGTCTTGCCGGGCTGGTGCGCCCGGATTCCGGCCATATCCTTCTTGGCGGACGCACGCTGTATGATGGGGCCAGCAATGTCTTTGTGCCCGCCCAGCGCCGCAAAATCGGCTACATGTTCCAGGATTACGCCCTGTTTCCGCATCTGACCCTGTTGCAGAATGTGGCCTACAGCGGCACCGGCCTCTGGCCATGGCGCGTGTGCGCGGCCCAGCATCAGCGCGCACAGGACATGCTCGAGCGGTTCGGCATCGGGCATCTGGCCCGCAGCCTGCCTTCACAGCTTTCCGGCGGCCAGCGGCAGCGCGCGGCTTTGGCCCGCGCGCTCAATGCCGAACCGGAGCTTCTGCTGCTGGACGAGCCGTTCTCGGCGCTTGATCCGTTGCTGCGTGAGCGTCTGCGCGAAGAACTGCTGGAACTGATGGCGGATCTCACCATACCGGCGGTGATTATTACGCATGATCCCGGCGATGTGGACGTGTTCGCGGGCAGCCTGATTCTTTATGATCACGGTCGCGCCCGGATGGTGCCCAACTATGCCGATCTGCGGCGCGGTTTTGACAGCCCTGGCCGCTGCCTGCGACATTTGCAGGAGCAGGGGCCAGAGCAGGGACAGGAGCAGGGGCCAGATCAGGGGCCAGATCAGGGACAGGAGCAGAGGCAGAATATTTGCATGGGAAAGTCTCACTGACGAGCCTTTCCTGGAGCAGATTAACTTTGAAATGTTTCGCAGTTAAAAGTTTTCATTCAGCCGAAAAATGCGATTTGCGGTAGCCGTTAGCGGTTCTTTGCCGCTTACGGATAGCGACAGCTCAAAGTTAAAATGCTCTAGGGCAGAAAGGTGCGCTCTAGCAGCGCGACAGCGCACGGCCAACGCGACTCCGGCTGTGCGCTGTTTTTTTGCCGCAGGCAGGATTTATACGGTTGCAGAGCAGATAATCCCGGCACCGCTGGCGGATGTTTGCGGCCGTTGCGCCGGGTTGCGTCCCACCGGAGTCAGTACAAAATTGTATAAAATAAACTTGAATCTTTCCACAATGATGGTGAAAAATGCATGGAAAAAATGTCCGAAACCGCGCCGGGTAAGCGCGTATAGGCATTGCTTTTTTACAGAGGAACTTGATACAATTTCGCATCAAACTAGTACCATAATGTTGTTTGACAGAGCGTGCATTATGGCTATGCTGATCCTCAAAAAAAATGTATATTTCCGGGTGGATGAAGATCACCCTCAGCGGTTGTTCCTGCTTTTTTGCTGGTACGCCTTGTGGTTGCCATCCATAGGCGAACTCAAACCGGAAACTCTATGTGTGCCATGAAAGAAATCACCACCGAGGAAATATCGCGGGCAGTGGCCCGCATGGCCGTTGACGCCTGCTGCCTGCTGCCCGACGACATGGTGGCGGGGCTGGCCCGCGCCAGGCAAGAGGAATCTTCGCCCATAGGACAGGCCATCCTGGAACAGTTGCAGGAAAATGCCGCCCTGGCCAGGGCCGAGAACATGCCCATCTGCCAGGACACGGGCCTGGCCGTGGTTTTTGCCAGCGTGGGCCAGGACGTGCGCATTGTGGGCGGTGATTTTGAATCGGCCATTCATGAGGGCGTGCGTCGCGGCTACACGCAAGGGTATCTGCGTAAGTCCTGTGTGGCGGAACCGCTGTTTGAGCGAAAAAATACCGGGGACAATGCCCCGGCTGTCATCCATACGCGCATTGTGCCGGGTGACGCCCTGCGTTTGCGGCTGGCCCCCAAGGGGGCGGGGTCGGAAAACAAAAGCCTGCTCAGAATGCTGGTGCCCGCAGACGGGATCGACGGCGTGCGCCGGGTGGTTCTGGAGGCCGTCAGGAGCGCCGGGCCCAGCGCCTGTCCGCCCATGGTGGTTGGCGTGGGTATTGGCGGCACCATGGAAGTGGCCGCACTCTGCGCCAAACGCGCCGCCGCCCGCGACCTTGAAAGCCGTAATGCCGATGGCCGTTACGCCGCACTGGAAGAAGAGTTGCTTGACCTTGTCAACAGCACGGGCATCGGCCCGCAGGGATTCGGCGGCCTCGTGACCGCGCTCAAGGTGCATGTGGAGTGGGCCCCCACCCATATTGCGAGTCTGCCCGTGGCCGTGAACATCAATTGCCATGCGGCGCGCCACGCCGAAGTGGTGCTGTAGGAGGCCCCATGGCAGATCAGAACGTCAAACGCGTCACGGCTCCCTTTGACGACGCCACCGCCCGCTCGCTGCAGGCGGGCGACAGGGTGCTTATTACAGGCACGCTGCTGGCCGCGCGCGACGCCGCGCACAAACGCATGGTTGAAAGCCTGGCAAAGGGCGAACCCCTGCCCGTGGATCTGAAGGGTGCGGTGGTCTACTATCTGGGGCCAAGCCCGGCGAAGCCGGGACAGGTCATCGGCGCAGCCGGGCCGACCACGTCCGGCCGTATGGACGCCTATACGCCGCAACTTCTGGAGTTGGGCCTCAAGGGCATGATAGGCAAGGGATACCGCAGCGAAGCAGTGGCACAAGCCATACGGGGTTTTGGCGCGCCCTATCTGGCGGCCATTGGCGGCGCCGGGGCGCTGGTGGCGCGCAGCATCAAAAAATATACGGTGCTGGCCTATGGCGATCTGGGGCCGGAAGCCCTGGCCGCTCTTGAGGTTGAGGATTTTCCCGCTATTGTGGTTATGGATGCTCACGGCGGCAATTATTATGAAATGGGGCAACAACCGTACCGGCGTGTATAGCAGGAAGAAATGACAGGAAATTTTTTTCCAGAGAGCAAACATCCTGAAATTACATGAGTAAAATAGCCGTATTTTTTCGTGGCTGAAAATTATGTGATAAATTTTGTGGTTATAGATGGTTATGCTGAAAAGCGCTGCTTACAAACTTTTGTAAATGCAGCGCGTAGATACGGCGGGGATGTTTGGTTGATTGATCGACCCGTAGTGTTGCGGGAGCAGCCAGCAGCGCGGATTTTTCGAACCGGACATGGTTCTGGGGGCAAGGGTCTTGAAGGTTTTTTGCAGTCAGCGAAGGTGAGGCGCTAACCTTTTTTTGTAGACGGAACGTATATTTTTTATGATAAGATACTGAAAATTATATATTTTATCATTTCGCAAAAAGCCGTCTGCCAAAGAATTGCTGCAAATTTTTTTGCAGGCATGGACATAGGGTGGCACTCATGGTATCACTTGTATATATTGTGACATCAAAGCAAAAAGATTTTAAAGAATGATGTCAGACTTTTTTGCAAATCCAGCATGATAAATAGAAAAAGATGTATATTTTCAGAAAATGCTTTACCGTATGAAAAAGCATTCTTTTAAAGGCCGGTTGTTGATAAATAACTATGAATGAATGGTTTAGTTTTTGAATATATAGTGTCTCGTGTCCATAGGAAGTGTTTTGTGTGGGTTGCCAGACCCATATGCTGATATTGTCAGCCGTGGATATTGCGGTATCCGGAACGGGAGGACGTTGTGGTCAGTTTTGACAGACCGGTGTGGGCGGAAATAAGCCTTTCTTCACTGCGGCATAACATGCGCCAGATCAGGTCGCTGCTTAAGCCTGGAGTGCGTTTTTGCCCCATCATCAAAGCAGACGGGTATGGACACGGAGCGGTGCCGCTTGCCCATGAAGCCGTGGCCCTGGGCGCGGACTATCTTGGCGTGGCCATCCTAGACGAGGCAGCAGCACTACGCGCTGCCGGCATTACCGTGCCCATTCTCATACTTGGTTATACGCCGCCGCAGGCGGCGTCTTTCGTGGTCAGCAACCACATTACCCAGACCATTTTCAGCAAGGAGCAGGCGGACGCCCTGTCAGCGGCTGCGGCCGGGCTTGGCATGTCCGTCAAGGTGCATGTCAAGGTCGACACGGGTATGACGCGCATAGGCGTGCGCCCCGAAGACGCGGCGGCCTTCTGCTCCTATGTGTCCAGCCTTGGCAATATTGTGCTTGAGGGCATGTTTACCCACTTCGCCAGTTCGGACAGCGCCGACCGCTCGTACTGCCTCAAGCAGTTTGAGCGTTTTCAGGCAGCCATGGCGGCGGTGGAGGCATCCGGCATACGCCTTGCCATCCGGCATTGCGCCAACAGCGCTGCCATACTTTCCATGCCCGAAGCCCAGCTCGATATGGTGCGGGCGGGCATAATCCTTTACGGGCTCAAGCCCTCGGACGAATGCCCCATCCCCATCGAACTGCGCCCGGCCATGCGCCTCAAGGCGCGGTTGGCCATGGTCAAGCAGGTTCCGCCCGGCGTGGGCGTGAGCTATGGCAGCATTTTTCATACGCAGAAAGACAGTATTCTCGGTACCATACCCATCGGCTACGCTGACGGCTACACACGCATGCTCAGCAAAAAGGCCGAAGTTATCGTGCGGAACCAGCGCGCGCCCGTGGTCGGCCGCATCTGCATGGACCAGTGCATGACCGATGTGAGCCACATACCTGATGTCCGTGCCGGTGATGAAGTGCTGCTCTTCGGCAGCCCCGAACTGCCTGCGGACGAAATCGCCGCGCATCTCGGCACCATCAATTATGAAATCGTGTGCATGGTGGGCAAACGTGTGCCCAGAGTGTACGTTGAATGAACCTGTAGCCGTTCATATGTCATCGCCTGCAACTTTTTGTGTGAGGAGAATGCCGTAGCTTCCCGTGGTCGGACGACCCCGGTCATATGCGGATGACCGGATCGCCGCTCGAGATACATACACTACATCATCATGAGGAAAAAGGAGGGCCCCCCCCACTCACGAAACCTCGTTGTCTAAGGATTGGCATTCAAACTCGTTCACGGTTTGCAAGGAGACCATATGTCGAGCGAAAACAAAAGTGTAACTGGTGAAACTCTAACCCGTGGGTTGGAGTCAAGACATATTCAGCTCATCGCCATCGGCGGAGCTATCGGCGTCGGCCTGTTCCTGGGCTCAAGCACGGCCATCAGAACCGCCGGGCCGGGCCTGTTGCTGTCCTACCTCATCGGCGCGGCCGTCATCTTTTTTGTGATGCGCGCCCTCGGTGAAGTGGCTGTGGCCTATCCTGTGTCCGGATCGTTCAGCGCCTACGCGAATATGTTCATGGGCCCGCGCATGGGCTACATAACCGGCTGGACTTACTGGTTCATGTGGATCATCACAGGCATGGCCGAAATCACGGCAGTGGGTGTGTACTGCACCTTCTGGTGGCCGGACTTGCCACAGTGGATACCGGCCTTGATGGCTCTGGTGGCCATGACAACAGTCAACCTCATTTCCGTAAAACTTTTCGGCGAATTCGAATTCTGGTTCGCGCTTATCAAGGTTGTGGTCATTATCGCCATGATCGCCATCGGTCTTGGCATTATCCTGTTCGGCATCGGCCATGGCGGCGTGCCCACGGGTATAACCAACCTTTACGCCCTTGAAGGCGGCTTTTTGCCCAACGGCATGACCGGCGTCTTTATGGCCTTATCAATGGTCATGTTCGCATTTTTGGGCATTGAGCTCATCGGCGTCACCGCTGGTGAGGCCCGCAACCCCGAACAGTCCATCCCCTCAGCCATCAACAAGGTGCTGTGGCGAATCCTCGTGTTCTATATCGGCGCGCTGTTCGTCATCATGAGCATCTTCCCCTGGAATGAAATCGGCGTACACGGCAGCCCCTTTGTGCTGACCTTCAAGAACATCGGCATCGCCGCGGCTGCGGGCATCATCAACTTCGTGGTGGCCACCGCCGCCCTGTCTTCCTGCAACAGCGGCATCTACAGCAACGGGCGTATGCTGTACAACCTGGCACTGCAAAAACGCGCTCCGCAGTACTTCGGTCAGACCAGTAAGGCCAACGTGCCCGCGCGCGGTATCCTGGTGTCTTCGTGCATCATGCTTATCGGCGTGTTTCTCAACTATATCGTGCCTGAAGAAGTTTTTATCATCGTGACCAGCATCGCCACTTTCGCGGCCGTGTGGATATGGGGAACCATCATCATCGTTCAGATGAAGTCCCGTGTCAGCAAGTCGCCGGAAGAGGTGAGCAAGATCGCGTACAAGATGCCCTGGTACCCCTATTCCAACTATTTTGCCTTGATTGGGCTGGTGTTCGTGGCCGTGATTCTCACCATTGGTGAATCCACGCGTATCGCCATGATAGTTGGGCCGCTCTGGATCATCGGCATCAACGTTGTGTACAACCTGCTTGGGTGGAACAAGAAAGACGCTCAGTAGCAGCATTTTCAGTAGAGTGTGGAGCGACAACCGCGCATAGGGCGTCGGCTGCCGCACAAAAGATGGAAAGAGAATCAAACAAGTTCCAAGGAGTCTTATAATGAAGTTTCAGGGTATGACTATCGGTGTGCCGATGGAAATTATGCACGGCGAACGCCGCGTGTCCGCAACTCCTGATACCGTCAAGAAGATGGTTGCCGAAGGCGCCACGGTTCTGGTCGAGAAGGGCGCGGGCGACGGCGCGTTCTTCGCTGACGCCGCCTATGTTGAAGCTGGCGGCAAAATTGTTGAGGACGTTCAGGAAATCTTTGCCAAGTCCGACGTGATCCTGAAGGTCAAGGAACCCCTGTTCAACAAAAAAGTGAACAAGCACGAAGCGGAAATGGTGCGTGACGGCCAGTACCTGATCACGTTCCTGCATCCCGCCGCGCCTGTGAACCATGAAATGATGAAGAAGCTGGCGGCCACGGGCGTGATCAGCATCACGCTTGACGGCATCCCGCGTATATCGCGCGCTCAGGGCATGGACGCCCTGACCTCCATGAGCACTGTGGCCGGCTACAAGGGCGTGCTCATGGCCGCCAACCGCCTGGCCAAGTTCATGCCCATGGTGGGCACGGCCGTGGGCGTTATCAAACCCGCCAACGTGCTGGTCATCGGCACGGGCGTGGCCGGCCTTCAGGCCGTCGCCACCGCCAAGCGCCTTGGCGCTGTTGTGACCGCCGTGGACATCCGTCCCGACGCGCGCGAACAGTCCACAAGCCTTGGCGCCAAGTGCTTTGACGTGGGCGTGCCCGCCGATGTGGCCATTGGCGAAGGCGGCTATGCCCAGCGCCTGAGCGACGAATGGCTGCACAAGGAACGTGAGGCCCTGAAGCCCCTGGTGAAGGATTCGGACATCATCATCCTGTCCGCCCTGATCCCCGGCAAGCTGGCCCCCATCCTGATCACCGCAGACATGGTGGCCTCTATGGCTCCCGGCTCCAGCATCGTTGACATCTCCATTGACCAGGGCGGCAACTGCGAGCTGACCGACGCTGGTGAAGTGGTGGTCAAGCACGGCGTGACCATTGACGGCACCAAGAACATCCCCGGCATGATGCCCACGAGCTCCACCTGGATGTTCGCCAACAACGTGTTCCAGCTGCTTTCCTTCCTGGCCAAGGACGGCAAGATCGTGCTGGACAGAACCGACCCCATCATCGAATCCACGCTGACCACCATCGACAAGCAGATTGTCCACCGTGGCGCGCGTGAGGCCATGGGCTTATAGAACCGAGCAGGATTCTGCCGGAAATCGCATTTCCGGCAGAATCCACGCCGCAAACGGCGCGCTGCACTCCTGTGCGGCGCCAGGGCATGTAAACTTTTTCAAAGTCACATGCGCTGGGTTACAGCGGAGTGTCCGGGCGGCGCTTGCCACCCGGACATCTCGCATGGGCCCCGGAAAAAAAATTCAAGGAAGAGCATATGACCCCAATTACCCTGCTGGCAGTGTTCGTTGCCGCGACGCTGCTTGGCTACAAGATCATCAGCCATGTGCCGAGCCTGCTGCACACGCCCCTGATGTCGGCCATGAATGCCCTTTCGGGCGTCATCATTCTTGGTGCGGTGACGGCGACCTATCTTGCGGGCTCCGTCTTTTTCACCATACTGGGCGCCATTTCCGTCGCCATGGCCATTGTGAACGTTTTCGGCGGGTTTGACATTACTCACAAAATGCTTCGAATGGTCGCCGGGAAAAAGAAGTAACCCTTCATTCTGGCCTCTGCTACAACCATAAATCAGAAGAAAGGGTTGCTGTGACATGAATGCACTAACCTACAACATAATTGCCGGACTTCTTGTGGCGTCTGTACTGTTTGGTCTACGCCTCATGAACAAGGTTCCCACTGCGGTCAAGGGCAATCTTTTTTGCGCTTCGGCCATGGGCCTCGCCATCCTTGTGACCATGTTCAAGGACGGCTCCATGACGTCTCCCACGCTGTGGCTGGCCATTGCCGTGGGTATGACGCTGGGCCTTACCCTGTCCAACAAGGTCAAGATGATCCAGATGCCGCAGATGGTAGCCTTTCTGCACGGCATCGGCGGCGGTGCCGCTGCCATTGTGAGCTTTCTTGTACTGACGGACACGGGCGCGCCCTCGGCCTTTGAACGCGGCAGCGCCTGCCTGGCCATGGCCATGGGCATGACCACCATTACTGGCTCCTTTGTGGCCGCAGGCAAACTGCATCAGATACTGCCGCAAAAACCCATTATCCTGCCCGACCACACCAGGATTATTCTGTCCATTCTGGGTGTTATGGGCTTTTCCGTGCTTATGGGCACGATGTTTCCGCACTTTTTGTTCGGCTTTTTCATCTTCATGATGCTTTTGTCGGGCACGGCCTTTGGCATAGGGTTCACCATCCGCGTGGGCGGAGCCGACATGCCCATCACCATCTCGCTGCTGAACTCCATGGGCGGCGTTTGCGCCGCCATTGCGGGTTTTGCGGTGAGCGATCCCCTGCTGGTGGCCATCGGCGGCATCATCGGTTCTTCGGGCTTTTTGCTGACGCGCATCATGTGCAAGGCCATGAACAGAAAGCTGCTGTCCATCCTGCTTGGCGAGTCCTCTGTGGTCACGCCCGCTCGTGGGGCTGCGCCCAAGGCTGCCGCAGCTGCTCCGGCCCCTGTCAAATCCACTGAGGCCGAAGTGGCCAAGCTGGTGCAGAACGCCAAAAACGTGATCATCGTGCCAGGCTACGGCATGGCCCTTGCCCAGGCCCAGTACAAGGTCAAGCAGCTTGCCGACCTTCTGGAAAGCAAGGGAGCCAAGGTGAGCTACGGCATCCATCCCGTGGCGGGGCGCATGCCCGGCCATATGAACGTGCTGCTTGCCGAAGCCAATGTGGACTACGAAAATCTGCTTGAAATGGACACGGTTAACCCGATGTTCGCCGATGCCGACCTTGTGGTCATCGTGGGCGCCAACGACGTGGTGAACCCTGCGGCCAACAGCGCGGAAGGCACGCCCATTTACGGCATGCCCATTCTTGATGCCGAAAAGGCCAAGAACATCATCATCTGCAACTATGACAGCAAGCCGGGCTATGCCGGCGTGCCCAACCCCCTGTATGAGCGCGCTGGTGTGCACCTCATGCTGGGCGACGCGGCCAAGACCTTTGATACCCTGCTGCACTATGCCCAGGGCAATGCCCCGGCCGAGCAAAGCGCCGCCCCATCCGGCGGAGACAGCAAGGAAGCCGCAGCCGCCAAGCTGGTACACAACGCCAAGAGCGTGATTATCGTGCCCGGTTATGGTATGGCGCTGGCCCAGGCCCAGCACAAGGTCAAGCAGCTTGCTGACACGCTGGAAGCCAAGGGCGTCAAGGTGAGCTACGGCATCCATCCCGTGGCGGGGCGCATGCCCGGCCACATGAACGTGCTGCTTGCCGAAGCCAACGTGGATTACGAAGATCTGCTCGAAATGGATACCGTGAACCCGATGTTTGCGGAGACCGACCTTGTGGTGGTCATCGGGGCCAACGACGTGGTGAACCCTGCGGCCAACACGGCTGAAGGCACGCCCATCTACGGCATGCCCATCCTCAAGGCTGAAGAAGCCAAGGGCATCATCATCTGCAACTATGACGACAAGCCGGGCTACGCTGGCGTGCCCAACCCCCTGTATACCCGTGACGGCGTGATCCTCATGACAGGCGACGCGGCCAAGACCGTGGACCGTCTGGTGAGCTTCGCCCAGGGCGAAAGCCCCGCCGCAGCCGCCCCATCCGGCGGCGACAGCAAGGAAGCCGCGGCCGCCAGGCTGGTGCAGAACGCCAAAAACGTGGTCATCGTACCCGGCTACGGCATGGCCCTTGCCCAGGCCCAGTACAAGGTCAAGCAGCTTGCCGACCTTCTGGAAAGCAAGGGAGCCAAGGTGAGCTACGGCATCCATCCCGTGGCGGGGCGCATGCCCGGCCACATGAACGTGCTGCTCGCCGAAGCCAATGTGGACTACGAACATCTGCTTGAAATGGACACCGTGAACCCGATGTTTGCGGAATCCGACCTTGTGGTCATCGTTGGAGCCAACGACGTGGTGAACCCTGCGGCCAACAGTGCGGAAGGCACGCCCATTTACGGCATGCCCATCCTCAAGGCCGAAGAAGCCAAGAACATCATCATCTGCAACTACGACGACAAGCCTGGTTACGCCGGTGTGCCCAACCCCCTGTATACCCGCGATGGGGTAATCCTCATGACGGGCGATGCCTCCAAGAGCTTTGACAAGCTGCTGGCCTACGCACAGGGCGAAAGCCCGGCGGGGGCCGCTCCTGCCGCTCCTGCGGCTGGCGGAGATCAGGTGGACAAGGTGCTCAGGGACGCCAAAAGCGTCGTTATCGTGCCCGGTTACGGCATGGCACTGGCCCAGGCCCAGCACAAGGTCAAGCAGCTTGCCGACCTGCTGGAATCCAGGGGCGTCAAGGTGAGCTACGGTATCCATCCCGTGGCGGGGCGCATGCCCGGCCACATGAACGTGCTGCTTGCCGAAGCCAACGTGGATTACGAAGACCTGCTTGAAATGGACGTGGTGAATCCGATGTTTGCCGAAGCCGATCTGGCCATCGTCATCGGGGCCAACGACGTGGTGAACCCTGCGGCCAACACGGCCGAGGGCACGCCCATTTACGGCATGCCCATCCTCAAGGCTGGCGAGGCCAAAAACGTCATCATCTGCAACTATGACGACAAGCCCGGCTATGCCGGGGTGGACAACACCCTGTACGGCAAGCCCGGCGTCATCATGATGCTTGGCGATGCCTCTGCCACCATGGACAAGCTCATAGGCATACTCCAGAAGTAGCGCCACAGCGCGATTACCACAGCGCAATTATCCCTGCGCAATTACCGGGGGGCGCATTCTTCCATGCGAAGAATGCGCCCCTCGTCATTTTCGTCATTGAGGTGCGGAAGCAATGGGAGTATGCAGTGCGGACGGCGGGTTCTGGCCCGCCAAATCATGACGCGGCCAGCGCATAAATGTAAAGACTACGAAGCCGCGTGAAGGAAGGATTGTATGACGACGCTGATCGCACTTTTTGCCGTGGGCCTCACCGGAGGCCTGGTTTTTGACTACTTTGACCTGCCGGGCGGCCCCATGACTGGGGCCATGGTGGCCGTGGTCATTTTTAAAAGCCTCGGCTCCGTCAGCACGCCGTTCATGCCGCACTGGATCCGGTATGTGGTGTACGGCTGCGTGGGCGTGATCGTTGGCAATATGTACAGTCCCGGCATGCTGAGCGTTGTGCGTGAAACGTGGCCCATCATGCTGCTTTCGACCTTTATCATTCTCGCCGCCGGTCTCGGCTGTTCCTGGATAAGCATGCGCTTTGGCGGCATGAGCGCCGAGGGCGCCTACCTTGCCACCAGCCCCGGCGGCTTCAACGCCATCATGGCCCTGGCCGGAGATGCGGGACGCGAAGCGCCTATGATTATGGTGTATCACCTGGTGCGCATCTATGCCATTGTGCTGCTGTCGCCGCTCATAGCCAAGCTGCTGGTTCTTATGGCTAAGCTCTAGTGAATCTGGCTCACGCAGCCGCCAGAGCAATTTTACTTTGAAATTGCTCCAAG
This sequence comes from Desulfovibrio sp., assembly GCF_034006445.1. NCBI lineage: Bacteria > Pseudomonadati > Thermodesulfobacteriota > Desulfovibrionia > Desulfovibrionales > Desulfovibrionaceae > Desulfovibrio > Desulfovibrio sp. The sequence continues at coordinate 298,487 of NZ_JAVESS010000003.1, forward strand.
AGTTTTAGGGGGAGGGGCGTGGGGGAGAGTCCTCCCCCACAAATCCTCGCATACGCTAAATCCCTAGGCGGTCAGTTCCACGCGCACCCGCAGAGCAGCGGCCACCATATTTTCCAGGGCCGGATAAGCCTCTTCCCAGCGCCGTGTCTTGAGGCCGCAGTCGGGGTTGACCCAAAGCTGGCTTTTGTCGATGTGCTGCAGCGCCAGGTGCAGCAGACGCACCATCTCGTCCGCCGTGGGAATGCGCGGGCTGTGGATATCATACACGCCGGGGCCGACCTCGCCCACATAGTGAAAGCGGGTGAAGGCGTCCAGCAGTTCCATGCCGCTGCGGCTGGATTCGATGCTGATGACGTCGGCGTCCATGCGCGCGATGGCGGGCAGGATGGCGTTGAATTCGCTGTAGCACATGTGGGTGTGCATCTGTGTGCGATCTTCAACGCCAGTGGACGCCAGAAGAAAGGCATCCACGGCCCATTGCAGGTACACGGCGGCCTCGGCCGCAGTAAGGGGCATGCCTTCGCGCAGGGCGGCCTCGTCTATCTGGATGATGTGTATGCCCGCCGCCTCAAGGTCACTGACCTCGTCGCGGATGGCCAGGGCGATCTGGCGGCAGACTTCGCTGCGCGGCAGGTCGTCGCGCACGAAGCTCCAGCAGAGGATGGTCACTGGCCCGGTGAGCATGCCCTTGACCGGCTTTTGCGTCAGGGACTGGGCATAGCGCGCCCAGGCCACGGTCATAGGGGCCTTGCGGTACACGTCGCCATAAATGACGGGCGGCTTGACGCAGCGGCTGCCGTAGCTCTGCACCCAGCCATTGCGCGTAAAGCAGAATCCGCCAAGCTGCTGGCCAAAATACTCCACCATATCGTTGCGCTCGGCCTCGCCGTGCACGAGAACGTCCAGCCCAAGTTCCTCCTGCTTTTTGATGCAGGCGGCAATCTCGGCCTTGATGGCGGCTTCGTAGTCGGCCGGGGTCATTTGACCGCGTTTGAAGGCCAGCCGCGTCTTACGGATATGGTCTGTCTGCGGGAAAGAACCGATGGTGGTGGTGGGCAGAAGCGGCAGACGCAGCCAGGCCTGGGCCTGCTTGCGCGCGGCGAAGGGGGATTTGCGGGCCAGCATGGCCGGGGTCACTGCGGCGGCGCGCTCACGCACCCGTGTCAGCACCGTGTCGGCATGGGCCTGAGCCTCGGCCAGCACGGCGGCGTTGGCTGCCAGAATGTCCGCGCCCTGGTCAAGGGCAATGGCTTTGAGGTCGGCCAGTTCCGCGCATTTCTGCACGGCAAAAGCCATGCGGCTTCTGATGTGGGCGGGCAGGTCGGTTTCTTCCGCGAGATCCACGGGGCTGTGCAAAAGCGAGCAGGAAGAGGCCAGAAGCACACGATCAGCGCCAAGAGCGTTCACGGCGCGGGTCATGAGGCTGGCGGCCTGCGCGTAGTCGGTCTTCCAGATATTGCGTCCGTTGACCAGTCCGAGGGACAGGGCCATGTGATCGGGCAGGGCGGCGAGCACGGCGTCCAACTGGCCGGAGCCGCGCACAAGGTCGATATGCAGGGCCGCGCAGCCGCTGTTTATGGCCAGGGCAAGGTGATTTTCCAGCGGGCCGAAGTAGGTCGCCAGCAAGAGCCTGGCTGACCCGGCGCGGGCCACCGCCGCATTGAGCGTGGCGTACGCTTCGGTGAACCGCTCTGCTGCTGTGGCAGGCAGCAGTTCGGTGCAGAGCACAGGCTCTTCAATCTGGATGCAGTTGCAAAGAGGAGCCAGTTGTTCCAGCAGCCCCGCATAGGTTGCCAGCACCTCGTCCAGCCGCGTCCACGGGTCTGCGCCGTTCTGGCCCTTGGCCAGAGCCAGCCAGGTGAAGGGGCCGATGATGGAGGCCTTGGGCGTGAAGCCCCTGGCGGCGGCGCGCCGAGTCGCTTCCAGCACGGGGTGTTCGCCTGGCGTCCAGACGGCGTCGGCTTCGATTTCCGGCACAAGATAGTGGTAGTTGGTGTCAAACCACTTGGTCATCTCCATGGCCGGAATGTTGCGTGAGGCGTCCCCTCGCGCCAGAGCGAAATAGCGCGTCAGGGCGTCCTTGCCGCAGCGGGCAAAGCGGGCGGGCACAGCCCCAAGCATGAGGCTTGTGTCCAGCATGCGGTCATAGAGGGAAAAATCGCCCGTGGTCACGTAGCTCAGCCCAGCTTCGCGCTGGATGGCCCAATGGCTTTCCTGAAGCTGGTGCGCTGTGCCGGTGAGGTCCTGGGCGGACGTGTCGCCACGCCAGAAAGATTCGAGAGCCTGTTTCAGCTCACGCTGCCTGCCCATGGAGGGAAAGCCGAGAATGTGGGTACGCATGGTTGCTCCTTTCATATGGTGTTGAAAGGGCAGTCTTTTTCACGCTAGAGCTTGTATACCTGAAATGGCGCATGACCTGCCGGTCTTGCCGCCACTTCACAATACGGATGCAATCCGTACCGACGCGCGGCATGGGAATGCCGCACGGCTCTGGCCGGGCGCGCCAACGCCTGACCGGGCACTTGCCTGAACGCGAGACAGTACTGCCTTGCCGCCGGATGGCGGCAGGTGATGAGGCGTCTCCTGGCTTCCGGCCCCTGCGCGTTTGTGGTTGCGCGTGGCCGTACCTTCCCGTCCCCGGAGCAGACCGATGCTGCGAATGTGCATTCACAACATGTTGTCGGCTGGTCGGTGGACAGTGGTACGGCGCGGGTTTGTGCCGATTACAGTGGCGCGTCCGCAACGGATTTTCACCGTTTTCCGTTTCTCATCACAATATCTAGATAAGTTGATATATAACGGCGGCCACGGTGTCAAGTGCAGACAGGCAAAGAATGCGGGTGGCCTCTCCTGAGTCCCAGGGCGGAATGCCGCTGAGCCGCCATACAAGGCAGCTTTGATCTGGGGTAGTTTTGATCCCGTGTGGGGCGGAAAGGCGCAGCCCCGCAACAGACTGAACCAAATAAAAGTTTTAGGGGGAGGGGGTGTGGGGGAGGAGACCCTTTTTTAGAGCATTTAACCTTTGAAAAAGGTTTAATGCTCTAACGCTGCACGAGAGTGCAGCGCGCCACAACGTGGCGTAGATTCTGCCGGAAATCGCATTTTCGGCAGAATGACACCTTTGAAATGTGAAACATTTCAAAGGTAATCTGGTCTAAAGAGGGTCCCTCCCCCACAAAGCTTTTCAGCCACAAAATCCCCTAAGTATTCTAGTCCTGGCGGGTGAGATGGTAGACGGCGGGGATCATGTACATGAGGCTCACGAGCTGGCGTGTGGGCTCGTAGCGCGTGGCCACCACGACGGAGCCGAGGTTCCAGAGGTGGTCGTCGTCGCTTTCTCCTGCGGAGGGCGCACCGAAGCGCTCACTGACCATGCGCACGATGGCCTGCGCCGTGGCCTTGTCCGGCACGGCGTATTCCAGTTCCGCAAAGCCCAGGGGCGAGGGGCGGCCTGGCCCGTAGCAGAAGGCCGCCTGCCGCGCGCCGGGCACAAGCGCGCCGGGCGTGTAGGTGTCGCAGATGTAGGCGTCGTCCTGGCGGGACGCGTGCATGCCCGCCTTGGCGAGCGCGTCGCGCATGGCGGGCCTGGTGGCGGTGTCCAGGCGCTGGCCAAAGAGCACTGCTCCGGGGCGTGAGGCGGAAGGCCCGGCCATGTCTTCCAGTTCCTTCATGGCGTGGATGGAGCCGCGCATGGCAGCCGCATAGAGCAGAAGCGTGGCGCGAGCCTGGTTTTTTTCCACCCCCTGACCTGTGCGGTAAAGATGGCCGAGGCGGGCCAGGGCGTCTGTCTGCTGCTGGGCCGCCGCGCGGCTGTACCAGGCTGCGGCCGCCTTGTGGTCTTGCTGCACGCCGTGGCCGCTCTCGTACATGAGGCCGAGATTGTACTGGGCCTCGGGTTGCCCCTGCCGGGCTGCGAGGTCAAACCAGCGGGCGGCCTCTTGGGGGTTGGCGTCAATGCCGCGCCCCTGTTCCAGCATGCGCCCGTAGTTGCTCATGCCGGACGGATGCCCTGTGGAGGCGGAGCGGGCAAACCAGTAGAGGGCGCGCCCTTCGTCCAGATCCACACCCTGACCGAGGTCAAAGAGCACCCCAAGGTTGTTCATGGCCTGGCCGTCGCCGTTCTCGGCCAGATGCTGCCAGATGGCGCGGGCCTGGGCGTAGTCGCCCTTCTGATAGGCCTCATTGGCTTGAGCTTCAGGGCTGCCGGGGGTTGGGGAACTTTCCGGCTTTCCTCCACCCGTAGCTTCGTGACCGCCATTGGCTGGAGCGTGAGGCGTGGAAGCCTCCTCGGTCGCTTTGGGGGTATGTGGCGCAGAGGCCGCGTCTTTTTTGGCGTCCGCAGCCTTGGCGCGCGGCGCTCGCGGCGTGCCCTGGCGTCCCCGTTCCTGCCGCTGGCGTTCCCTTTCCTGATTCAGCTGCTGCTGGCGGCGTTGAGCTTCCGGCGACTGGGGCTGTATGCCTTCGGCAGCGGGACTTCTGGGGCTGGCGGGAGCGAGTACGGCAGGCGTCGGGGCCACGGGCGCGGGCGGCGGCACCGGGGCTGGCGAAAGGGTAGGGGCCTGCCCCGGAGCGGCGGGGGCTGCGCCAGAGTGGCCATTGCTCTTTTGCCCCGCCTGGCTGCCTTGCTGTCCCGCCTGGCCGCCCTGTTGCTGCAGAGTGGCCGCTTCAGCTTCTGACAGCTGGCCGCCAAAAAGAAATCCCATTATTTCGCGCCCTCTGGAGGGCTGGCCATTGTCTGCTGGCTGTCCGCTGCCTGCCCAGCCCGGCCTTTGCCCGCCGCCGGGAGCCTGCAGGGCGGGAGCCTGGATTGTGGGAGCCGTGACCGTGGGAGTTTGAACAACTGGCGCTTGAACTGTAGGCGTCGTGACAGTGGGCTCGGTGTTGGTTGGGGTGGGTATGGAGGCCGCAGCAGCCAGAGCCGTGCGTGGCGTCATGCCTCCCAGGGAGGCAGCGCAGAGGAGCAGGCCCCACAGCGCCATGGCACGCAAAAAGGCGATGGCCCTGGCTGAGGTGATGGCCCTGGCAGAGGCGATGACCTGGGCTGAAGCGGCGGGAAGGGTGGCGCGCAGGGCAGAAGCCTCCGCCTTAGAATCATGCGGGCCAGCATCATGCGAACCAGAACCGAGCGGGCCAGCACCATGCGGGCCAGCATCATGCGGGCCGGGATTTTGCGAGATGGGATTTTGCAAGATGCTTCTTGGCAGATCGCGATCGCCCGGGCTGATTTCGTTCAGCGGGCCGATCGCGGTCGGGCCGCAAAGAGCGTGAACCCGCAGGGCCGTCAACACGACCCTGCGGGCAGGCATACTGTTTTGCGCAAAACCTTTCGGCTCTGCTGTACAACTGGAGGTGTTCCGGCGCATGGCTCCCATCCCTAGAGCAGATTAACTTTGAAATGTTTCACATTTCAAAGTTTTCATTCAGCCGAAAAATGCGATTTGCGACAGCCATCAGCAGGCTGCTCGCTCTATTAACCAATTGCTGTCTTAATCCGTAGCTTCCTTCGTCGCAACGGCTAAAGCTCGGCTGAATCCACGCCACGTTGTGGCGAGCTGCACTTCGTACAGCGTTAGAGCATTTACACTTTTTCAAAGTCAAAATGCTCTAGCCAAGCCTCGCGGCCATGGCGTTCCTGTGGCTCGGCGCTGCGTCAGTGGCTGGCGGCCGGGCCCGGGTCTTGCCAGGCCGTTTGCGGCCTATGGTTTACGTTTGGGACAGTTGAAATTGTTGAAATCAATTTCCGGCTTGTCCGTAAGGCGCGGGTCAAATACCAGGGCGTGCCCGCGCCAGTCGCGGATGGTCGCATTGATTTTTTCCATATTCACATACGTCAGCAGGGCGGGCCAGCGATCGGCCATATCCCGCAGCATACGCGCATAGGTTACTTCGCCGCCGTGGAAGCCGTCAACAAATTCGCAATCGCTGGAGCCGAAGGTGCGCGCGTCCGTAAAGTCCATAACGTCTATGCCGCGTGCCAGCAGGGCCTCCCGCAGGTGGAAGAGGTGCGGGTAGTCGGCCTCGCGCTGGCGTATGGCGTCCAGCACTTTCACGGACAGGGGCGAAATAAAGACAAAGGTGGCTATGCCGCGCGCCTTGAGGCGACAGTAGATTTCGGCAAAGGCGTCCAGATGGGCGGAGCTTATGCCGCCGGGGTCGCGGCTGCCTGCAATGGGCTTGGCGCGAAAAAAGGCCTTGATGCCGTGCCGCACCTGCTTGAGCGTGTCCTCGAACTGATAGTCGAAGGGACGCTTTTGCCCTGTGGTTTCGGCCGTGTAGTACCATGCGCCGTCAGGGCCGAACCCGTCGTCCGTCTGCTGGGCCATGATGCCGTAGCGTCCGGCGCGGAAGCCTCCCGCCGATTCCAGCAGAACGGGGGCAATGAGGTCGTGAACGGAGATCTTTCCTTCAAGCAGCCAGGCCCAGGGTTTTTTCAGGCTTTCAAACCCGTAGTTGTAGGAGCCGCTGGTGGGGGGCTCGTCCTTGAAGGGATCGGGCTGCCATTGGGGCATGAACCACCAGAAATCCAGGCCGATGATGACGGCATCGGGCTTGTGCAGGGCCAGCATGGCGTCAAGGGTGGAGCGCAGCACCGAAAGGTTGCCTGCCGTGCCGCCCACGTTGAGAAAGGGTTTACGAAAGTAGGCCCCCCGGAACTGCATGACGCGGGATGAACCCACGGCGGCGATTTCCGGTTTGACCTTGGCGTAAAGCTGCAGCTTGTAGTCCACAAAGTCCTGTGAGACGCCAGAGCCGAAAACGGCGAACTGCCCGGAGGACTGCGCCTCCACCGCGCGCTCGACGCCCACGTCGCCGCTTTTGTAGAGCCACCACAGGGTATAGGGCAGGGCCAGCAGGCCGACCACAAGGGCCAGAAGCAGCAGCACACGGAAATACCGGGAAAGGTAGGCGGATTCGGTGAGGGTTTTACTCATGTTGTGTCCGCCCCTTTAAAATTGGAAGTACAGGAAGGTCGCCTTGCGCGACACCAGAATGAGCGTCACAAAGGCCAGGCAGGCCAGGCCTGTGGCCCATGCCATCGAGGGCTGCCAACTGAGGTACGGGCGCGAACCGTCGCGCCTGCCGTGCAGCAGTTCGTGACTGTTGGGGAATGCCCAGCACAGCACAAAACTTATGCCCAGCAGGGCAAAGGGCAGCCAGCCCTGCAAATAGTTGTTGGGCAGCCACCGGGCCGCCAGAACGCCCATAGTGGAAAGGCCCGCGTAATCAGCGGTCAGGCCTGCGGCCTCGGCCGTGAAGGGCCCGGCAAACATGGCCCCGAACATGGCTGCGGTTCCGTCAAGGCTCACCGTGCGGAAGATCACCCAGCCAAGGTTGATGCACAGGAAGGTGAACAGGATGAAGAAAATCCGCATGGGCGGGGTGGCCAGCACCTTTTCAAGCAGGGTGCCCTTGATGCAGGCCCGGAAAAAATGGTTGACGCCCAGCATGGAGCCGTGCAAGGCCCCCCAGATGATGAAGGTCCAGCCCGCGCCGTGCCATGCGCCTCCGATAAGCATGGTCAGAAAGAGATTGCGGTACTGCATGAGCCGCCCTTTGCGGTTGCCGCCAAGGGGGATGTACAGAAAATCACGCAACCACGAACTCAAGGTGATATGCCAGCGCCGCCAGAAATCGACTATGCCCGTGGACTTGTAGGGCGAATCGAAGTTCTCAGGCAGGCGCAGGCCAAGCATGAGGCCAATGCCGATGGCCATGTCCGTATAGCCGGAAAAGTCGAAATACAGCTGGAAGGTGTAGCACAGGGACCCCAGCCATGCCTCGGCTCTGCTGATGGGAAAGGCTTTTTCCGCAGCGTTGAAAACGGCGTTGGCATATACGGCCAGCCCGTCCGCCAGCAGCACCTTTTTGGCAAGACCAATGGTAAAAAGCGTGAACCCCTGGGCCAGACCCTCTGCCGTGGAGCCAGAAAGATCGTCAAGCTGCGGGCCCAACTGCTCGTAACGCACAATGGGGCCGGAAATCACGTAGGGAAAGCAGGCCGAGAACAGGGCGTGGCGCGAAAAACCCTGCGGCGTCACCTGCCGCCGGTACACGCTGACCAGCCATGCGATCTGTATGAAGGTATAGAAGGATATGCCGAGCGGAAGCCCCGGCGGGGTGAAGTTCCATTGCGTGCCCATAAGAAGGGCCAGGTTCTGGGCGAAAAACCAGGAGTACTTGAACCAGAGCAGGGGCAGCAGGTTCAGGATGAGGGCCATGGCCAGCAGCCCTTTGCGGCTGCACGCCCAGGCGCGTGCTCCTTTCAGCCCGTTGCCCTGAAAAAGACGCCTCCCCCTGCGGAATTTCGCCGGACGGGAGCCAGGGCCTTCTGCCTGGGCGTCCGACGACTCTGAGGGACCAGCCAGTTCGGCTTCTTCGGGGATGATCTCCGTCTCGTCCATTGTGCCGTCAGGCCGGTTTGGGTCGGCCAGGGCCAGCGCGAACGCGTAGTTCATGCCCAGAATGGCCGCCAGCAGCAGCAGAAAGGGCAGGCCCCAAAGAGCGTAAAAAACTACGGAAAAGAGCAGCAGAACCAGACTCAGCCGCGTGGCTCCGTAGCCTGCGGTCAGCCGCCAGCACAGCAGCAGAAGTGGGAGAAAAAGAAAGATAAAGGAATAGGAATTGAATAGCATGCACAACTCCCGTGACGTTGACCTCGAGCATTTGTGGCGAAACGGCCCAGGATCAGGCGATAACGCAGCCCAGAACGGCAGAGGCCGGGACACGAAAAAGCGCAGGACAAAAAAATGCCCTGTCCGTGCTACGGCTGACGGCTAAAGAAAAAGCGCGGCAAACCAGCGCGGCAGGACCCGGCAAGGCCCGCCGTGAAGGCACAGGCGTATTGTTGCCGACTTAGGGGTTCAGTTCCGAGCGGAATTTCCGCGACAGACGGAACACCATAACCTTGCGCGGGGGCAGGGTGATGGTTTCGTCTGTTTTGGGATTGCGCCCCTTGCGTGATGCTTTGTCATAGCATTCGAACTTGCCAAATCCGCTGATGAGCAAAGCCCGATCTTTTTTGATGGCGGACTTCATTATATCCAGCAGTTTTTCAACCACGTTCTTTACATCAACGCGGTTCTTGTCGGTTTCTTCGTAGATGGCCTCCACGATGTCCGCTTTGGTCAGTGTTTTTTTCATTGTGAGTTCTCCGGCGCGTAACAATGCGCTGGTATGGCTGTCACAAAACATGATATGGACAGGTATGGCCCAACGGGCAACGATGGCACACTTCACATGAAGCGCACTTTTGTGTAAAATACACGCAACTAACGGGCAGAGCAAGATTTTTCTTAAAAATTGTCTTCTTACGCATAAAGAGCCATTGTGCGCGCCGCACGTGGCTTCGCAGCCATTGAGCATATATGAAAACGGTATCTGCCCGAATTTTTTCTTCAACCGTGCCCTGGTTCGTGCCCCGGCCCCAGGGGTACGCCCTGATTCCCCTCTTTCTTCCTTTCAGCGGGTGCCCGGTGCGTTGCGTGTTCTGCGCACAAGACGTGCAGACAGGGCTTGCCAACTGCATGGACCCTGCCGCGCCCTCTTCCGGCGCGCCGGTTCTGCCTGCGTCTTCCCTTGTGGCCCTGCTGCGCCAGACCAGCGAAAACCTTGAACAACGTCATACCATGGGCCTGCCGCCAGCCGAGCTGGCCTTTTATGGAGGCACCTTCACGGCCATGCCCGTACAGGATCAGAACGCCTGTCTGGATCTGGCGCGCAGTGCTCTTGAGCGCGGCTGGATTCGCAGCTTCCGCTGTTCAACCCGGCCGGACTGCGTGGACGCGGCCGTCCTTGCGCGACTGCGCGCTGCCGGTTGCCGCTGCGTGGAACTTGGCGTGCAAAGCTTTGCCGATGATGCCCTTGCCGCCTCAAAGCGGGGCTATGACGGGGCCACGGCCCTCGCGGCCTGCGGCCGTGTGAAGGCAGCTGGCCTGACGCTGGGGGTGCAGCTCTTGCCGGGCATGCCGGGCAACAGCACGGGGGATTTTTTGCGCGACGTTCCCCTGGCGCTCGATGCCGGGGCTGACATGCTGCGTTTTTACCCCTGCCTTGTGCTTGAGGGTACGGCCCTTGCCCGCATGTGGCGGCAGAATCTCTATGCGCCGTGGCCGCTGGAAGAGACGCTGGACTGTCTCGCGCAGGGCTGGCTTCTGGCGCAGGAGGCAGGGGTGCCCGTTATCCGCATGGGGCTTGCGCCCGAAGCCGCGCTGGCCAAGGCCGTGCTGGCAGGCCCTGTGGACAATGCCCTGGGCAGCCGCATTATGGGGCGGGCACTGCTGCTGGCGGTGCGTCGCGCCCTGGCCGCACAGGCGGCACCTTTGGACATGGCCGCGCTGGCGACGTCTTTGAGCATGGCCGCGCTGGCGACGTCTTTGAGCATGGCCGCACAGGCGGCACCTTCGGGCATGGCCGCGCAGGCGGCGTCTTCGAGCATGGCCGCGCAGGCGGCGTCTTCGAGCATGGCCGCACAGGCTGGCTCTTTGGGAATGCCCGCGCCGTTGCGCTTGCAATCGCTGCACGTGCCCCCTTCCTGCCAGGGATATATATGGGGAACGCGCGGCGAACTGCGTGCCGCCTGGGAGGGGCTGGGGCTTTCGCCTGCCCGCCTGGTTTTTGACCCCGCCTGCCAGCAGGAACTGCGCCTGACCGTACTCTGCTGAGTATGGCTCCTGGCCTGATTGCCTTTGAAATCCTATACATTTTAGCGTGTTCATTCAGCCGAAAATCGCATTTCCCGGCTGAATCCACGCCATGTTGCGACGCGCTGCACTTTTGTTCAGCATGAGAGCAGTCACACTTTTTCAAAATGTGACTGCTTTCATCTCGCCCTTCCTATAGTTGTCTTCAGATATCATTTTTATGATAGTCAGCTTCCGTACTGGCCTTTGGATGCCAGCCTTCGGTACTGGACGATACCCATCTTCCCTCTTTTATTGGTTTTATCGAAGCCTGCCCGCTGGCGCGGGCGGCCGTGTCGTGTCGCGCGTTCTTCCATTTGAGGCTTCGCCCCCCAAAATACGCTCTTGCCGCACGGGTGTGAAAAACTTTTTTGAAATAATTGCGCATTTGCCATAATATTTTTTGCAAAATAACTCGAAAAGCTATATAGGTAAATTAACCTGGACAGCGCAGTCAGGAATCTACACCCTCCTTCCGGTTCAATTCCTCAGTTCCCCCCTCCGACATTCCTCGCTTTCCAGCCTTGATTCGGCGCGATTCCTTCTTCCGCCAGCAATCTGAAATACACATGAATCCAGAGGTCTTGAATATGAAAATGGGAATAATGAACAAGATGATGCTTACCATTCTGGTTCCATCCCTACTTGGCCTGGCTGCTGTATGCGGTCTCAGTTATTGGCAGGCAGAACATTCGCTCACAGAGCAGGTCGCGCACGAATTTGACAGCGTTATAGACAAGCAGATTGAAGGGCTGGGCTCTGTGCAGCGAATGACGCACGGCCTCATCAGAACCAATGCCGAATCGGCTCATGTCAAAAAGGCCCTGTTCACCAGCACAGGCAACCAGGCTGGCCTCGACAGCCTCGGAGAGCCGGACGTCCAGAGTGTGCTTGACGATCTTTCACAGCATTTCGGCATGGTTAATGGCGCAGGATTGATTGATGCTTCAGGCATTGTGGTGGCCCATACCACCAGAGAAATGATCGGCGGCAACCTGCGCGACCGAAAGTCCGTGCAGGTGGCCCTTGCCGGTCAGATGAGCATGGAAAATATCCGTAACCATGCGGGCGAAATGTCCACCATGGTGGCGGCTCCCGTCATGGCCCAGGGCAAATCGCAGGGCGTTTTGTACGCCTATATGAGTCTGGCCCGTCTGAGCGAGAGCACCACAGATACCATCAAGATGGGAAAACACGGATATTGCGCCGTGTATGACAGTTCGGGGACGGCCATCATGCATCCCGACAAGTCTTTGCTGGGCAAGGACTGCAGCCAGGAACCCTTTGTGAAGGCAGCCCTGGTCAGCGGAAGCGGGAGCGTGCGCTTCGCCCGTGGCGAACAGCAAATGGTGGCCTACTATCGGCATATGCCCGAAAGCAACTGGCATGTGGTCATGGTCGCCGACAGGGACGAGATGCTTGCACCCACCAGCAGGCTTCTCAAGGCCAACGTGCTTGTGGGCGTAATCACGGCGCTTGTGCTCGGCGTGGTCATTGTGTTTGTGTCGCGCGGCATAGCGCGATCCCTGAAGATCAGCGAAAAGTATGTGCAGGTGGTGGCCGGCGGCAACTTTAATCCTGATCCGCATGAAGAGGAAGCCCTGGCCAAAGCCGCCAGCAGAGGTGATGAAATCGGCGGGCTTTCCAGCGGCATACAGAGCATGGTGGGCAAGCTGCGCGGCCTGTTCAAGGAAAGTGAAGAAAAAACCCATCAGGCGGAGATGGCAACGGGCGAAGCCCGCGTCGCCATGGAAGAGGCCCAGGTGGCGCGCAAGGAGGCCGAAACCGCCCGTCAGGACGGCATGCTGACCGCCGCCGGGCAACTGGAAACCTCCATCGGCGTCATTTCTTCCGCCTCAACCCAGCTTGCCGCACAGATAGAGCAGTCCGACCGCAGCGCCTCAGAGGCAGCGCAACGCCTTTCCGAGGCAGCCACAGCCATGAACGAGATGAACGCCACGGTGCAGGAAGTGGCCCGCAACGCGAGCGCAGCGTCAGAAGCTTCGGTGCACACCAGAGAAAAGGCCAGGGTTGGCGCACATATTGTCGAGCAGGCCGTGGAAAGCATCGAAGCCGTGCGGCGCATGTCCGAGGAGCTCAAGGGCGATATGGCCGAGCTTAATGACCATGCCCAAAGCATTTCGCAAATCATGAATGTTATTTCCGACATCGCCGACCAGACCAATTTGCTGGCCCTCAACGCAGCCATTGAAGCCGCCAGAGCAGGCGATGCCGGGCGGGGTTTTGCCGTGGTGGCCGACGAGGTGCGCAAGCTGGCCGAAAAAACAATGGATTCCACCAAGGATGTCAGCCATGCCATCAGGTCCATTCAGGACAGTACGGCCAAGAGTATGGGGTCAATGGACAATGCTGTAGACCAGATTGCCCAGGCCACGGACTTTGCCAGTCAGTCCGGGCAGGCGCTGGAAGAAATAGTGGCGACAGTGGAAGCCACGGCGGATCAGGTCAACGCCATTGCCACTGCCAGCGAAGAACAGTCTGCGGCCAGCGAAGAAATCAATCAGAGCATTGTGCTCGTCAACGAGATATCACGTCAGAGCGCCATGGCCATGGCAGAGGCTACACAGGCGGTTTCCGATCTGGCTGGCCAGGCCCACACCCTGAAGAACCTTGTGGCGCAGATGAAGCTCGGCTAGCACGTTGAGGCGATGCCACTTGAGATGCCTTGTGGGGGAGGGCCCTTTTGTAAAAGGGCCTCCTTCATCACGCCCCCTCCGCCCGCCACAACACCCTAAAACTTTTATTGTTTATAGTATGGCGCACAAGTTTTCTGGTCTGAGGGGATAAGTCCAGAGACAGGGCCAGAGACAGGGCCATAGACAGGGCCAGAGACAACATCACCGTCGCATGCGGCTCTCTTTATGAAGGCAGCGCACTTTTTGTGCCCGCTGAATAAAGAGGGCCGCTTGCCGCGTTTGGGCGTGCGAGACGTTTTATGCGTCATGAAGAACACGGTGTCCGTCAGCCCTTGCCACACACTGGCAAGCCCCTGCCGCCGCTGCAGAGGGCCGCGCGGGGGGTGCCGTGCGGGGAGGCTGGAGATTGAGGTCGCTTCCGGCTGCTTCGGGAAAGAATTTTAGGCAGTTCCGGCTGACGTCCCCAGAACAGTTTGCGAATGAAATGAGCTGACTGGACGACAGGGATTTTGAGAAAATCCCTGTTGCGAACTGCGATCAGGCAGGCAAAAGCCTGCCGTACGCGAACCATTCACGTGGTGCATGCTCTAAAATGAGAGGCGGCCGCCGGGGGCAACCGGCGGCCGAGAGAGGGAGGATGTTCCGATGGTTAGAGGTTCTGTTCAAAGGAGGAGGTTTTCGGGGGGGGGGGATCCGGAAGCCCTCAATGGGGGCGGAGGGCCTCACGGAAGTTTGATGTCATGTATATCTTTACCGCCCGTCGGCGGATTGGCTGGGTTGGCGACGCGTTGACGTTTCGGCCTGCCCTGTTGTTGTGCGCCTCGGTTTGCCGGACGCTTGAATTTGGGCGGGTTGCTATTGCCAGTTGCCGGGTTGGAATATCCGGCAGTGTTCTCTTCTGACGGCTCCGTGGCGGCGTTGCTTACAGCCTAACTTTAAAATACAGCCAGTAGGCGCTGATTTGCCGCTTCACGGGATTTTTCCGAGTTCCGTCTTTTTGACGGATTGAGAAGCTTGCTCTTGCGCGGTTAGACTTTTTAATTGTTTTTTTATTTTTTCTATCCGTTTAACGTATTCTTGCATTATTAAAAGTAATTCTTGTGCCACTATCAACAATGTGGAATGATTTTTTGATAATCGATTTAAATTATTTGAGTATTCCGAATTTGCCTTTCGTGGTGCCGAAAATCGTGTGGATGTTTTTTATACATGTGTATGGTTGTATGTTTAAAAATTAGACAGTCAGGGCAGATGCGGCGGTTTTGTCTTTGGGGAAAGCCTGTGCCATGTTTATGATCAGCGCTTGAGGACGTAACCCCAGCCTGTGATAGTATATATTCAGTTTGCGATAAGCTACTTCAGTCTGTCGCTCCAGGCCGTACGTTCAAAGTCCATGCTACAGCCTCTGCTTGCCAGGGTGCCCAATGGAAGGCCAACTTCAAGGCGCATTCTCTGATCGGCATTCATATGCGCGGCGCGCAGTTCATCGCGCAGAACCTGCACCTCATATCCCAGGCGCGGCAGTGTGTCAAGTGACGTTTTTTGGTCAAAACTGAGACTTTCGAGCGCATGCTTTTTTGTCGCAATAAGCTGGCGTAAATTAAAGCTTTTTTTCTTAAAATCATCCATGATGGCAATGGCCTTGGCGCACTTTTGCGGGGGCAGGAGATCAAGCGGCACCCCCAGTGCGCTCATGGGCATACATGGTTGGGATTGAGGTTGGGCTTGGGGTGAAATGTCATACTGCTGGTTTTGCGCCAAAGAAAATGTAGGAAGCACCAGACTACCCATCACAATGAAATGAAAGAGTATTTTTTCATGTCGCAAGCAACCCCGAATCATTTGCATGAGCCGTTAACAAAGAGGCAATGTCGCATGCTTCCAGATGATCATAGAGGCAGCGGCATGTTGCCTTGGCAACATAAAATGGACTATATACGCATTGCGCAGCAAGATTCGTGCAAAATATTAATGGCCAGCCTTGTATACAGGTGACAGTGCGGCCTCATGAAGCTATGTCTGCCCTATGAGTGCAAAATACGATGAAACGGGTGAAGGAGTCGGGCCTGCCGTGCCGAAAGCGTCTGCGGGAAGCCTCTACGCTTCTCTAAAGGGCGCGCGGGGCGTTCTGCGCACGCCGCTGGGTCTGCTCATGGGAGGGGCCGTGCTTGTGCTGGCCCTCATGATAAGCCTGCTGGCCTTTATTTCCATTGAGCGCAGTGAAGCCGCCATGGGACGTTTGCTGGCCGAAAAGGGCTCATCCTTTATTATTGCTTTTGAAAGTATTTTGCGTTCCGGCATGCGCAGCGAGGCCGGGGTGCGCCTTCAGGTGCTGCTGGAAGAAATGGCGTCCAGTCCGGGCATTATCTTTATTGCGGTGACCATGCCCGATGGAACCATAGTGGCGCACAGCGACCGCTCCCGCCTGGGCGAGATCCTGCGGGTTGAGGACAAGGAGATGGACGAGGCGCGCATGCGCGGGCTGAACCCCGGCATGCTGGCGCGCTGGGGCATCATGCACCTGGAAGGACGCAGGGTTTTTGCCGTGTACCGCCAGTTTTCGCCCGGAATGGGCGATTCCATGCGGGGCTATCCCACGCCCATCATATTTCTTGGCCTGGATATCTCACCCTTTGAAATTACGCGCAGCCAGAACAGGGACTATGTCGCCATGCTCTCGGCAGTGACCCTGCTTGTGGGGCTGGCCTGCCTTCTGGCCCTGTATTACGCCGAGCGTGCGCGGGAATCCCGCCAGCGGCAGCGCAGGGCCGAGGTGGAAATACGCCGCCTTGAAGGGGAAGTGCGGCGCAAGGAAAAGCTCGCGGCTGTGGGCAACCTCGCCGCCGGGGTGGCG
The DNA here is from genome assembly GCF_034006445.1 of Desulfovibrio sp. Lineage (NCBI taxonomy): Bacteria > Pseudomonadati > Thermodesulfobacteriota > Desulfovibrionia > Desulfovibrionales > Desulfovibrionaceae > Desulfovibrio > Desulfovibrio sp. Next base: position 314,677 of record NZ_JAVESS010000003.1, read on the forward strand.
CACGAAATCCGTAATCCCTTAAGTTCGATCAAGGGCTATGCCACCTACTTCGGTCAGCGCTTTCCCGAGGGCAGCGAAGACCGCGCCGCAGCCAATGTCATGGTTAACGAGGTTGACAGGCTCAACCGCGTCATCATGGATCTCATCGGTCTTTCCCGCCCGAGCGACGTGTCCCCAAGGCCCGGCAACGTTGCGGACGTTGTGAAGCATGTGGTGCGCCTTATCGGCCAGGACGCGGAAAAACGCGGGGTTGAGGTCGAGTGCAAGATCTCCCGCGAGGCGCCCAAGGCTCTGGTAGACCCGGAACGCATGGGCCAGGCCCTGCTGAATCTTTGCATCAACGCTCTGGACGCCATGCCCAAAGGCGGACGCCTGATCCTGGCGGCGACCCGGAACAAAAAAGGCGTATGTCTTATGGTGCGCGACACAGGCGTGGGTATTCCACCGCGTCAGTTGCCGCACATTTTTGACCCCTACTTCACCACCAAGGGCCAGGGAACCGGGTTGGGCCTGGCCATGGTGCACAAGATTGTTGAGGCGCATAACGGGGAGATCAGCGTCGTCTCCCGGCAGGCGCCGCCTGGCGGACAGGGCGAAACCCTGTTCCGCATCTGGCTGCCGGAGGCGCTGACTGAGTCGCAACTCTTTGTGGAGCGCAGAAAGCGAAAACGCGTCTAGAGCACTGTAACGTAGTTCAAAGTGTAAATGCGCAAGCGGCCAAGCCCGCCAGGGGGATCACTGTTTCGATCCTGCGGCATTCGTAACAGATCGATCGCGCCAACCGCTGTGTCGCGCGGCTGACAATCAGGCCTCGCACCCCAGCAGATCAGGAGGAATGGCCAGAGTGAACAACAGTATTCTTGTGGTTGATGACGATCAGGCGCACCGCGGCATGCTGCGGACCATGCTCCGCTCGTGGGGCTATGACGTGGAAGAGGCTTCGGACGGGGACGAGGCCGTGGTTCTGGTGCGCGAAAAAAGTTTTTCCGTGGTGCTGACGGACGTGCGCATGGCCCGGATGAACGGCATAAACGCACTCAGGGGCATTCTCGAATATAATCCCGCTCTGCCCGTGGTGCTCATGACGGCGTATTCGTCTGTGGAAACGGCTGTGGAGGCCCTGCGCCTCGGAGCTTACGATTATCTGGTCAAGCCGCTGGATTTTGACAACCTGAAGCACACCCTGCATCAGGCCATCGAGCATTCGCGCCTGAGCGTTGAAAACCGCGAGCTGCGCCGTCAATTGAGCCACACCGCGTCCATGTCGGGCATTATTGGCCGCAGCAAGGCCATTGCCCGCATGCAGGAAATCATGAGCACAGTGGCCCCCACCGAGGCTACGGTGCTGATTTCCGGCGAGTCGGGCACAGGCAAGGAACTGGTCGCCCGTGCCCTGCACGCCCTGAGTTCCCGTGCCGACAAGCCCTTTATCACGGTAAACTGCGCTGCCCTGGCCGAGAACCTGCTGGAATCGGAGCTGTTCGGGCATGAAAAAGGCTCCTTCACCGGGGCTGAACGTCGGCGCGAAGGTCGCTTTGCCCAGGCCCACGGCGGCACGCTTTTTCTGGACGAAGTGGGCGAAATGCCCCTGTCCATTCAGGCCAAACTGCTGCGCGCCCTGCAACAGGGCGAGGTGCAGCGCGTTGGCTCCGACACGCAGCTTATGGTGGACGTGCGCGTTCTGGCCGCGACCAACCGTGATTTGCGGCTTGAGGTGGCGCAAAAGCGTTTTCGTGAAGACCTGTTTTTCCGCCTCAACGTCATCAGCGTGGATGTGCCGCCGCTGCGTGAAAGGGCGGAGGACGTCCCCTTGCTGGCGGCCCACTTTCTTGAAGAATTCGCCAGCCGCAACAGAAAGGCCGTGCGGGGGTTTTCTGCCCAGGCGCTGGACACCATGCTGCGGTATTCGTGGCCGGGCAACGTGCGCGAACTGGAAAACGCGGTGGAGCGCGCCGTCATTCTCTGCCACGGCGACCTCATTACCGGGCGTGAACTGCCCTCCATGCTCTCCAGTGAAGCCCAGGTGGAGGAACGCCCGGCAGATCCGGACGCCTCCCTGGCGGGGCTGCCCCTGGACGAAGTGGAGCGCAGGGCCATTGAGGAAACGCTGCGCCTGGCCGGAGACAACAAGAGCGAAGCCGCGCGCCGTCTTGGCATCACCCGTGCCACGCTGCACAACAAGCTGCGCAAATATGGCATGGAATAGCGTTTTTGCAACGGGCCGGTTTTTTGCGCCCATCATCGTACCGGAAAAGTCATGAGTGATACAGACAGCAAAGCAGAGGCCGGGGAGTTCACCACTGCCCGGTTGGAACGTCTCGCCGATTTTTTTAATGAGGTTGGCATGCTGCGGCACACGCCGCGCACCGGCTATGCCTTTCTTGGCTCCGGCAAGGAAAATGTGGCGGAGCACTCCTACCGGGTCAGCGTCATGGGTTATGTGCTGGCGCGCATGTGCGGCCTTGATCCGGCACGAGTCACCTTTCTTTGCCTGTTTCATGATCTGCATGAAGCGCGCACAGGCGATTTCAACTATGTGAATCACCGTTATGACCAGTGCCAGGCGCGCCGCGCCCTGGAAGACTGCGTGGATGGCACGGGCCTTGAAGCCGACGTGCTGCCCCTGTGGGACGAACTTGCCGCAGGCGTAAGCCCGGAAGCGGTTTTGGCCCACGACGCGGATCAGCTTGATCTTATCTGCAACCTCAAGGCAGAACTCGACAAGGGCAATGCCTTTGCCGCCCAATGGCTTGAAAGCGCGGTCAAGAGGCTGCGCAGCCCCGAAGCCCGGGAACTGGCGGAGGTTGTCTTGCGCACGGACCATAACCGCTGGTGGTATGGCCGTGTGGAAAAGGACTGGTGGGTGCGCCGCAATCAAGAATAATAGTGATAGCTGTTGCTGCCATTACTGAAAAATCTTTACAAAAGATTTCAGACTAGGCTAGCCTTGCACGCCCAGAATTGTAGAAGCCCCCACTGTGGGGCCCTTGTGCCGGACCAAAAAGGGGGAGGCATGCATTTTCTGGATGCTGAGGGAGGACGCAGGGGCGATGTTTGGCCCACTGCACTGGCCATGGAAAATTTTGCACCCGAATTTGACCTGAAAACCTCGGAAAGCTGCCAGGTTCGCCGTCTGTTGGCCCGTGTGGAGCAGTATGACCGCACCACATGGCTCATGCAGTATGAGTCGTTTCTGCAACAGGCTTTGTGCGTGGTGCGTTCTGACCGCACGGCCAGGCGCTTTGGCCTTCTGCATGCCGACATGCAGGGTTTTCAGGTGCTCAACCGCATTTACGGCGAACGGGCTGGCAACAGCATGCTGCGCGCCTTTGCCGCCTTTTTGCGGCGGCGCGAAGAATATGTGTGCGGCAGCCGCATTTTTGCCGATCGCTTCGTCGTACTCTTCACCATCCCCGATGGTTACAGTTTGCAGGCCATAACCGACAAGTTCGTGGCCGAAGGCGAGCAGTTTCTTGCGGAAAAACGCAGGCTGCACCCGCGCAGCCACCTGGCTTTTGTGGGCGGCGTCTGCCCGGTCGAGGGCAGGCCAGAAAGCCTGCATTCCCTCGTAACCCGTGCGGATCAGGCGCGGCGTTCCCTCAAGCCCACCCTGCGCTCACGCGGCGGCGTGTTCACCGAGGCCATGGAGATCTGCCGCCTGCAACGGCAAAGCCTTTACGAAGACGTGACCAAGGCTCTGGAGCACGGCGGCGTGTTCTTTCTGCTGCAGCCGCAGGTGGACATCGCCACTGGCGCCGTTGTGGGCGCGGAGGCCCTGGCCAGGATGCGCACGCCGGACGGCACGCTGATCATGCCCGGAAATTTTGTGCCGCTTCTGGAAGAGTCGGGCGACATAACGGGTCTGGATTTCACCATCTATGGCCAGGTCTGCCAGTACCTGCAGGCACGCCAGCGCGCGGGCAAGGCATTGCTGCCCATGTCCGTGAATATTTCACGCGAGCACTTCAGAAACCCGGCCTTTGTGGACGATCTCCATGCGCTGGTGCAGTCCTATGGGCTTGAGCCCCGCTGGTTGGGCCTTGAAATCACAGAGAGCGTGTTTGTAAAGAATCTTGGAGAAATCAGCGAAAGCGTGCGCCAGCTCAAACAGTACGGCTATTCCATCTGGCTTGACGATTTCGGCGCGGGTTATTCCAGCCTGAACGTGCTCAAGGATGTGCCCTTTGACGTCATAAAGATAGACAGGGGCCTCCTGGGGTCGGGAGCCATAGCGCCCACAAACAAGAGCATCATCACCAGTGTTGTGCGCCTTGCCGAGGATCTGAACATGGGGGTGCTGTGCGAAGGCGTTGAAAATGCTTCGCAGCGCGAGTTTCTGTCACGGCTGGGCGCCATTCAGGCGCAGGGATTTCTCTATGCCCGCCCCATGAGCCCGGAAAACTTCACGAACCTGCTTGAGGGCGGCAAAAAACTCCTTCCGGCAGGCGAAGAAGCTTCCGATGCATAGGCCCTTGAGGCCGTTGGCGCGCGAGTAGCGCGCCTGTATGCCCTCCGCCGTACACTTGCCGCTCGTGTACCCGCACGCCGTCCATACACGCGCCGCCTCCCTCCGCCGCCCTCCGCCGCCCTCCGCCGTACACCTGCCGTCCGCGCGGCCATGCGCCCATATGCCCGCCCGTACGCCCATATGCCCGCCCATATGCCCGTCCATATGCCCGCCCATATGCCCATCTGCTGCCCATCTGCCCGGCCGTACGCCCGTAAGCGGCGTGTCGAAACTTTTGCCACTGCCCCTTCACGATAATCCGCCACAAACAGCGCAGCGCGGCAGCCTTGTGTTTTTTATCCGTGCGTGGCCGCTTGAAACCTGTTGCGAACAGCAGCATACTTCGGACGTCTTCTGCCTGCCCATAAAGAATTCCTGGCGCACTTTTTTGCGTCCACGGGCGGCAGTCATTCATGGAGGACGTATGATCCGCAGTATTCGACTTGGTCTTGCTTTTTGTCTGTCAATGGCCTCTCTGGCCTTGCTTCCCCCGGCTTCCACCAGCGCAGTTGCGGCGGACGCCTCCGCCCGGCGCATGGAACTGCCCGCTCCGGATAAAACCGGCGGCGTGCCGCTTATGCAGGCTCTGGCCCAACGCCATTCAACCAAGAGCGGGTTCAACGGCGCGCCGCTTCCGGCGCAACAGTTGAGCGATCTGCTCTGGGCTGCCTGGGGCGTCAACCGCGAAGACGGACGCCGCACCGCGCCTTCAGCCATGAACAAGCAGGAAGTGCAGGTTTTTGCGGCCCTGGAAAATGGCGTATGGCGGTATGAACCCGGGCACAGCCTGACCATGGTGCTGGAGGGCGACTGGCGCGCCAAACTTGGCGGCGGCTCGCTGGTCTTGCTGTATGCGGCTCCCACGGCAAGCAGATGGTCGGGCATGCATGTGGGCTCCATATATCAGAATGTGGGGCTGTTCTGCGCATCGGCGGGGCTGGGCGACTTTGTGCATGCCTCGAATTCCTCGGCGCTGGACGGCACGCTGCCGCTGCCCGAGGGCTGGGGCGTGCTTATAGTCCAGAGCGTTGGCTCCCTCAAAAAATAGTCCGCTCAGGCAGTCCGCTCAGGCAGTCCGTTCAGGCAGTCCGCCTGGCCGGCGTACCCTGCCCGTGTGTCCTGCCCGTGTGTCTTGCGTATCCTGCCCGCCTGGCCCGCGTGCTCTAAAAGTATCCATGTAAAGGCCGGGGCGCGTCCGTGACGGCGCATCCCAAAGCGGATAAACCGCCAGTTTGGCTTCAAAAAAAGAGGCAGCCGGAATTTCCGGCTGCCTCTCGGCATTTTTGTGGGGCCGCGCTGGTTCAGTTCACAACCACAGTGCCCAGCGGCGCGTCGTCCAGCAGATAGCGGCGCAGGCTCGACGGAGAACGGCCATCCAGAATAAGCGCACGCTGGCAGCCCGCGTCCAGGGCGTGCAGGCAGGATTCGACCTTGGGAATCATACCGCCGGTAATGACGCCTTCGGCCCGCAGCTTTTCTATCTCCGCACGGGTAAGGGAGGTAATGAGCCTGCCCTCGGCGTCCAGCACGCCCGGCACGTCGGAGATGAGTATAAAGTAGTCCGCCGCCAAAGCTCCGGCCAGCGCGCCTGCGGCCGTGTCGGCGTTGATGTTCAGAGCCTGGCCGTCGGGGCCGTTGGCCACCGGAGCCACAACGGGCACAAAATCCCCTTGGAGCAGGCAAAGGATCAGGGCCGGGTCCACGGCCTCCACCTCGCCCACAAGGCCCAGAGCGGGATTTTTTACAACAGCGCGCAGCAAATTGCCGTCCCTGCCGGATATGCCCGCAGCCCGCGCGCCGTGGGCCGCAAAGGAGGCCACCACGGCCTTGTTCACCTGGCCGCACAAAACCATTTCAACGGCTGCCATGGTGGCTTCGTCGGTGACCCGCAGGCCGTTTTCAAAGCGGCTCTCAATATTCAGGCGCGTCAGCAGCGCGGAAATTTGCGGCCCGCCGCCGTGCACCACCACAAAGCCCATGTCCTGGGCGGAAAGTTGGGCCAGATCTGTGGCAAAGGCCGTGCAAAGCTCGGGTTTGTCCATGGCGTGCCCGCCATACTTGATAACGACAGTGGCGTTGTTCATGCGTCTTCCTCATTTACGGGCGGTCGGCCGCGCTGCATGGGCGCGGCAAAAGCCCAGTGACGTGGTATTTTTTATATCCTGATAGTTATCTAAACTAGCACTCCGTCATGCGGCGTGCAAGCGGACAACATGTCGGTTCTGCGACAAAATCCTGATGATTCGGGTAGTAATTGCACAGAAATGCCATGCCACAGGCACGGGTGGATGGTGCACTACGGCATTGTATTGCCGGGCCAAAAGCGCTAGCCTGCTCAGCAAGTTTATGGAGGCATCATGGTGTTAGAGGCACAAAAGAGTTTTGGTGAAGGACTCGCCTGGGGGCAGGAGGCCCTGGCGGCGGCCAGCGTTGGGCTGTGGGTTATCGAGCATGATACGGGCCGTGGCCTTACGCGTCTGCTCACCAACGCCATCACCCGCCGTCTGCTGGGCGCGCCCGATGATATCACCCCGGAAGAGTGCGCGACATTCTGGCGCAGTCGCGTGGACAGCCGCGACATGGACTCCATATGGAAAAAGCTTGAAGATTTTAAAACCCATGACGACATGTGCGAGATGCGCTACGGCTATAACCATCCGCAGTGGGGCCCCATTCATGTGCGCTGCGGTGGCAGGCGCGTTTCGGGCGATGGCGAGCAGATTTTACGCATTGCCGGATTTCATCAGGACATAAGCGAACTGCACGCGGCCCATCAGGCCTTGCGTGAGAGCCTGTCGCGGCTTTCGCTGGCCTGTCGCCTGGGCTGGCTGGGCGTGTTTGAACTGGGCCGCCGCAAGGATAGCCTGGAATTCACCTGCAACGAGGTTTTTTACGAACAGTTCGGCCTGCGCGAAGGGGCCAACGCCGAAGAGCGGCTTGCGGCCGTGGAAAAGTGCATCCTGCCGGAAGACAGGCGGCGCTGGCGGAGTCTTTGCCGCTCCGAAGGCTGGACAGTGGGCTTTCAGGAGCATGTGGAACTGCGCGTCAATCATCCCTGGCGCGGCCTTTGCTGGTTTGCCGTGGCCTGCGAAGTGGTGGGCACGCCGGAAGAACCGCGCATCGCTGGCTATGTGAGCGACGTTACAAAGCACCGCCAGCACGAGCGCATGCTGCGCGAGGCCAAGGAAAGCGCGGAGGCCGCCAACGCGGCCAAAAGTATTTTTCTGGCCAATATGAGCCATGAAATCCGCACGCCCATGAATGGCATCATGGGCATGGCCCATCTTGTGCTCAATACGGCCCTCAATCCGCAGCAGCGGGACTATGTGGGAAAAATTCATTCCACATGCGAATCGCTGTTGGACATCATCAATGATCTTCTGGATTTTTCAAAGATTGAGGCCAACCATATGGAGCTGGAAAATCTTCCTTTCCAGCCCGAGAGGGAGATTGAGGCCGTGCTGTCCCTGCTGCGCCCGCGCCTGCAGCACAAAAACTGCACGCTCGAAAGTCACATAGACCCGCGCATACCGCCGACTCTGGTGGGCGACGCCCTGCGGCTGCGCCAGGTACTGCTGAACCTTGGCGGCAACGCCATCAAGTTTTCAGAGCGGGGCACGGTGCGCATAGACGTGCAGTTGTTGCGCCGCAAACAGCATGACATCACGCTGGTCTGTCTTGTGAGCGATGAGGGCATCGGCATGAGCAGGGATGAGCAGGCGCGTATATTCACGCCCTTTTCCCAGGCGGACTCATCCATAACCCGCCGCTTCGGCGGCACTGGTCTGGGCCTTGCCCTTTGCCGCCGTCTGACCGTACTCATGGGCGGGCGCATAACCGTGCAGAGCGAGCCCGGCAAGGGCAGCGTTTTCAAGGTGGAACTGCCCTTTGGCGTGGGTCGGGAAGACATGTTTGCCCCGACCAGCCTGGAAGACGACGCTGCCGAGGAATATGCCTGCCTGCGCGGCCTGCGGGTGCTCATGGCAGAAGACGGGGACATAAACCGCGAGATTATGGAAGTGCTGCTGAGCGGCATGGGCATTGAGTGCATGGCCGTGGGCAACGGCCAGGAAGCGCTCGATGGCTGGCGCAAGCAGGCCGACGACATTGATCTTGTCCTCATGGACGTGCAGATGCCCCTTATGGACGGCTACACGGCCACGCGCGAGATCCGGGCCAGCGGTCTGCCCGGCGCTGTGGACGTGCCCATTGTGGCCATGACGGCCTATGCCATGCGCGGGGATGCGGAGCGCAGCCTTCAGGCGGGCATGAACGCCCATCTGACCAAGCCCATTGACGTGCGGGAACTGACCCTGACCCTCAAGCGCCTTGCCAGAAACTGTGATGAGCGGCGCGAAGCCGCCTACGAAGCGGGCAACCAGAATCTTTGAACATTATGCCGGAGTCCTGACGCTCTTCGCGGGCGCTTGTCTTCAGAACCCGGTTGGCCCGAGATATCCGTTTTGCGACAACATATCGGGCTTGGCGCAACTCACCGCTGGGAATGCGTATTTTCAGCGTTTACAGGACGTCCGCTTTGGCGTTTACCAGTGCAGGCAGCCTGCGCGTATGCCTTTGCGGCGGGCGTCTGCTCACGCAGCCGCCAGAGCAGTTTTAACGTGAAATTGTTTCACCAAGATACGAGAACAGGCGGGCTGACAGCCCTTTTGTCTCACAAGCCCAGTCAAGGATAACAACATGACGCAAGTGGTTACACGATTCGCCCCCAGCCCCACAGGACATCTGCACATCGGCGGGGCGCGCACCGCCATTTTCTGCTGGCTTCTGGCCCGGCATTTCAACGGCCGCTTTCATCTGCGCATTGAAGATACAGACCTTTTGCGCTCCAAGCAGGAGTATACCGATTCAATCCTGGCTTCCATGCGCTGGCTGGGGCTGGATTGGGACGGCGAACTCGCCTATCAGACGCAGCGCACTGATCTGTACAACGCCTATGTGGACAAGCTGCTGGAAAACGGCCACGCCTACTGGTGCTCATGTACCCCTGAAGAGGTGGAGGCCATGCGTGAAGAGGCCCGGCAAAATGGCCTCAAGCCGCGCTATAACGGCCGCTGCCGCAGCCGCGATCTGGGGCCGGGCGAAGGGCGCTGCGTGCGCCTCAAGGCTCCGCTGACGGGCAAGGTGGTCTTTGACGATCTGGTCAAGGGCAAGATCGCCGTGGATGTGGGCGAACTGGACGACATGGTCATCCGCCGCGCCGACGGCATGCCCACCTACAACATGGCCGTGGTGGTGGACGATCACGACATGGGCATTACCCACGTCATCCGCGGTGACGACCACGTGTCCAACACGCCGCGCCAGATCCTCATCTATGAAGCCCTGGGCCTGCCCGTACCGCGTTTCGGCCATGTGCCGATGATTCTCGGCCCTGATCGGCAAAAACTCTCCAAGCGCCACGGCGCGCGCGCCGTCATTGAATACCAGCAGGACGGCCTGCTGCCCCAGGCGCTCGTGAACTATCTGGTGCGCCTTGGCTGGTCACACGGCAATCAGGAGCTGTTCACGCCCGAAGAACTGGTGGAATACTTTGACGGCAGCAACCTCAATCCTGCGGCCGCAGCCTTTGACCCCACCAAGCTGGAATGGTGCAACGCCCACTTCATGCGCGAAATGCCCCTGGCCGAACTGGCCACGCTGACGGCCCCCTTTGTGGAGCAGGCGGGCTTTGGCGTGCTGACGCAGGAAAGGCTGGAGCCACTGTGCGCCATGTTCCGCGAGCGCGCCAATACCCTCAAGGCCCTGGCCGAAAGCTTCCGGCCCTTGCTGGTGGCCGCCGCTGATCTGGAATACGTTGAAAAAGACGCCGCCAAGCACCTGACGGACGGCGGCAAGGCGCATTTGCGCGCTCTGGCCGCAATCTTCGCGGCTTGCGAGCCCTTTACTGCCGAAAATATCGAGGCCGCCCTCAACGCCTATGTGGCGGACAACGGCCTCAAGTTCAAGGAAGTGGCCCCGCCCCTGCGCACCGCCCTTATGGGTTTTATGGGCGGCTCGCACCTGAACGAGATCATGGCCTTTCTCGGCAAGGACGAAACCCTGGCACGGCTGGAGAAGGCTGCGCGGTAGGTTGGATCACGCCTCTTTCGGTATTCTTTCGATGCCAATACAAAAGGGCCGCCCTCAGGGGCGGCCTTTTGCATTGGCGCAAGCTGCTTCGTTAAAGTTCTCTTGCCGTATGCGGCATGGGCATATGCGCGCCCGCTGCCCGCTGCCCGCTGCCCGCTGCCCGCCGCCCGCTGCCCGCTTGTCGGCGCGTCCGGCCGTGCAACTGCTACTGATACAAGGGACTCATGGATCGCAGCAGGTTGGTGAACAGGCCGTCCAGCCCCAGAATGAACGTCTCCACATGGTCGGCCATGATGACCAGCAGCAGGCCCACAAAGAAAAAGCCCACGCCGATCTTGGCCGGAAAGCCGAATTCCATAATGTGTATCTGCGGCGAGGTGCGGGCCACGAGGCCCAGGGCCACTTCCACCATAAAAAGCGCCACCATCACCGGGGCCGCTATCTGCAGGGCCAGCACAAACATCTGCGCGGCAAGGTGCAATATCTGCCACAGGATTTTGGAGCCGATGAAGAGCCCGCCCGGCGGGATCAGCTTGAAGGATTCGGCAAAGCCCTTGATCATGTAGAGGTGGCCGTCCAGCGCCAGAAAGGTCAGCAGCGACACCATCCAGAGAAAAAACGCCGTGATGCCCGTCTGATTGCCAGTGAGCGGATCGGCGAAGTTGATCATGGTAAAGCCCATCTGAAAGCCCAGCAGTTCCCCACCGGCCTGAATGGCCATGAACAGAAAATTGACGGCCATGCCCAACACCAGGCCCATGACCGCTTCACCCAGAATCATGATCACAATATCAAAAGGGTGAGCGGGCATCTGGTTTCCCGGCAGCGCCAGATGCGGCCATATGCCCAGCGTGAACACCAGGGTTATGGCTGCCTTGACCTGCATGGGAATATTGTTGGTGGAAAACACAGGCAGCATGAACATGACTATGCTTACGCGCATCATGGTCAGTATGAGGCTCAGCACCTCTGCCTGGTTATAGTTGAACACGTCCATGCGGAGGGATTTGCAAAATGGCTGCCAAAGAAAACAGCCTCTTGGGGCCATCGCGCGTCAGAAGGGTGACGCGCGGCGGCTTAGCGTAAAAAGGGCATGACGCCATGTATGCGTCGGACATGAAAGAGGGCATGAGCAGGCGTGAGCCGGACATAATCAGGGCACGAGCAGGCATGACTCCGGGCAGGGAGGCGCGTCAGGCCCGGAAATCACTCCGGGCACGTTTGCGGGGGCTGGAGGCTTCCGGCGGGATCAGGCTTTGCCCTGTTCACCGGAATTGTAGTTGCGCAGTCCGTTGAAGACCCAGATTCCCAGCAGGCACACCAGAAACGCCGCTGACAGCAGCACCGTGCTGTGCGCGGCGGAAAAGGCCGCCTGTCCGGCCTCGGCAATGGCCCTGCCCTGTTCGCCGCCTGCCAGTTCCGCTGCCACCATGGTGTCGCTGATGGAATCCGCCACGCTGTGCGGCAGGCTTTGCCGCAACTGTTCCGGCAGGCGCAGGGCGGAACTGTAATTGGCGGCCAGCAGCACGCCAAAACCTGTGATGCCCAGCCCCGCGCCCAGGTCATAGCCCAATGCCTCGATGGATCCGGCGGCCCCGCCTTTTTCCGGCGGCACGCTGCCCATGATGGCAATGGACGAGGCCGTCAGGCCGATGCTGAGCGAAAGGCCCAGCACCACCATATAGGAAGCCACAAGCCAGCCCGCGTCGTGAAAACTTGCCAGGCCAAGCCCGGCAAGGCTGGCCCCTGCGGCCAGCAGCGAGAGCGTACAGACCTTGCGCAAACCCCCAAAGACCACAAGCCTGCCTGCCAGCGGGCCGCCCACGGCGGAGGCAGCCATGATGGGCAGCATGAATATTCCGGCCTGCAAGGGCGTGCGCCCCAGAACAAATTGCAGTTCCTGGGCAATGGTCAGTTCCACACCAGCCAGAGCGCCGGAAACGACGAGGGCGGTCACAAGGCCCACGCGGATGGCGGGCAGCCGAAAAAGCCCCAGGTCAAGCATGGGCGTGCGCGCCGTGAGCTGGCGGCGGACAAAAAGCGTCAGCAGCGTGACGCCGCAAACCAGTGCGCCGCCGCACAGCAGAAGCGATGCGCCCTGTTTAAATACGGCCTTTACCGCATATACCGTGGCCATGAGGCCCGCCGCCAGCGTGAGCGCCTGGCCGATGGGCCATGAACCGCGCATTTTTACCTGGGGTTTGGGCAGCAACATGGCGGCCAGGGGCAAGATGCCCAGAATAATGGGCACGTTGATGAGAAAAACCGAACCCCACCAGAAGTGCTCAAGCAAAAGGCCGCCCGCCAGAGGCCCCATGGCTGCGGCCACGGTGCTCACCGTGCCCCAGATGCCCAGGGCCATGGCCCGTTCTTTCCAGTCCTCAAAGGTGATGCGTATGATGGCCAGCACGCTGGGCACGATCATGGCCGCGCCCACGGCAAGAAGCGCCCTGGACATGATCAGGAACCTGGCCGTGGGCGAAAAAGCCGCTGCCAGCGAGGCGACCAGAAAGATGCCCAGCCCGACCAGCAACAGCGCGCGTGGCCCTATGCGGTCGCCCTGTGTGCCCATGGGCACCAGCAGACTGGCCATGATCAGGGGATAGATGTCTATGATCCAGAGAATTTCCGTGCCAGTGGCCTGCAATGAGAGCGTCAGCGAAGGCACGGCGATATGAAGAATGGTCATGTCCATGGCAATGGGCAGCCATGCGATCATGACGGCAATGAGCACCCGCCAGCGGGCGGCCCTGGAAAGACGCTTGTGGACAGGAGCGTTTTTTGGGGACGCAGTATGCGTATCAGGAATATCCGTATTCATAAAAACTCATGCGAGGTTCTTGTGGCGGCGGCAGCGCCAATGGAGCGCTGCCGCCGCAGCTTCAGCTTTTTTGCTGGTTGCCGTCACCGGCCAATGGTCTGCCCAGCATTTTTACAATCAGGACAAAGAACAGCGGCGTAAAGTAGATACCAAGCGCGGTTGCCGTAAGCATGCCCGCCATCACCACAGTGCCCAGGGCGTTCTGCGCTCCGGCCCCGGCCCCGCTGCTCAACGCCAGAGGGATCACACCCAGGATAAAGCACAGGGAGGTCATGATGATGGGCCGCAGCCGCAGCCGTGAAGCCTCAATGGCGGCAGCGACCAGACTTTTGCCAGCCCTGTGCTGCGCGCGGGCGAATTCCACAATCAGGATGGAGTTCTTGGCGGACAGGCCCACAATGGTCAGCACCGCTATCTGAAAGTAGACGTCATTGTTCAGGCCGCGCAGCCATGCCCCGGCAAGCGCGCCCACAAGACCTGTGGGCACGGCCAGCAGCACGGATACGGGGATGCTCCAGCTTTCATACAGGGCCGCGAGGCTGAGAAAGACCACCAGCAGGGATATGGCGTAGAGCATGGGGGCCTGATCGCCAGAAAGCATCTCCTGATAAGATAAGCCTGTCCAGGCAAAGTCAAATCCCGGCGGCAGTTCCTTGGCGCTGGCCGCCATGGCCTTCATGGCCTGACCGGAACTTTGCCCCGGTGCGGCGTCGCCCTCTATTTTCACCGCAGGCACGCCCTGATAGCGGGTGAGCTTGGGCGAGGCGTTGATGGATTCCACATCAATAAAACTGGCAAAGGGAACCATTTCGCCCACATCGTTACGCACATGATAGCGGCGGAAGTCCTCCGCGCTGGAGCGAAAGGCCGGTTCCGCCTGCAGGTACACCTTCTTGGTGCGCCCCTTGTCCACAAAGTCATTGATGTATTCCCCGCCCCAATACGAGCCGATGGCCCCGTTGACCACGCTCATGTCCAGGCCCTGGGCTCCGGCCTTGTCGCTGTCGATGATCAGGCGGTACTGCTCGGCGTCGTCCAGGCCGCTGTACCGGGCGGAGCCTATGGCCTTCTGCTTTGCGGCCTTTTGCAGCAGGGCGTCCTTGGCGGCCATGAGGGCGTGGTGTCCCCTGTTGCCCCTGTCCATGAGCTGCATGCTGAAGCCGGAGGAATTGTCCAGTTCCATAACCGCAGGGGGAGCCATGACAAAGAGCTGGGCTTCGGGGATGTCCGCAAACCGGGCATTGGCCCTGTTCATGATGTCAAAAACCCCTTGCCCCTTGCCGCGCGCGCTCCAGTCCTTGAGCAGGGCAAAAGCCATGCCCGAACCCTGGCCCGTGCCGCTGAAGCCCCAGCCCATGACAGTAAAGACGCTCTCCACAGCTTCTTTTTCGTCCTGGCGAAAATAGTCTTCCACCTGCGCCAGCACCCTGCCCGTGCGCTCGAAGGAGGCCCCCGGCGGCAACTGGACGTCGAGAAAAAGTATGCCCTGATCTTCTTGCGGCAAAAACGCGCCGGGCAACTGGAACAGCAAAACAGCGCATACGGCCAGCCCCGCCACAAAAAGGCCGACCCAGCGTTTGGGTTTGTCGAGCATGGGGCGCAGGCTGACGGCGTAGCGCCGCGTCAGGCGGTCGAACCAGCGGTTGAAACGGCCAAACAGGCCCTCGCCCTGGGCGGAGGCGTGGCTGTGCAGCATGAGGGCGCACAGGGCGGGCGTGAGCACAATGGCCACCAGCACCGACAGCACCATGGACGTGACAATGGTTATGGAAAACTGGCGGTAAATGACGCCTGTGGACCCGGACATGAAGGCCATGGGCACAAAAACGGCCGAAATGACCACAGCCACGCCCACCAGCGCGCCCGTGATTTCCCGCATGGACTTGAGCGCCGCTTCCTTGGGACTGAGCATTTCGTCCCGCATGAGGCGCTCCACGTTTTCAACGACCACAATGGCGTCGTCCACCAGCAGGCCGATGGCCAGCACCATGCCGAACATGGTCAGGGTGTTGATGGAATAGCCCGCCAGCGACAGCACGGCGAACACGCCCAGCAAAACCACAGGCACGGTGATGGCGGGAATGAGCGTGGAGCGGAAGCTCTGCAGGAAGAGAAACATGACGGCAACCACAAGGGCCACGGCCTCCAGCAGGGTGTGCACCACCGAGCTTATGGATTTTTCCACAATGGGGGCTCTGTCGTCAGCGAAAGAATACTGCATGCCCTGGGGAAAAAAGCGGGAAAGGGAGGCCAGTTCGGCCTTGATGGCATTCGTGGTCTTGATGACGTTGGCCCCTGAGGCCAGCTTTACGGCCACGCCCACGGCGGGGTGGCCGTTGAAGCGCGATTGCCCCATAAAGGTTTCTTCATTGATCTCCACGCGGGCCGCCTGGCCGAGCCGCAGTATGGAGCCGTCAGCCTCTGTGCGCAGGCGTATGCGCTGGAATTCGTCCACTGTCTGCAAGCGCGATGCGGCATTGACCGTGATGCTTGTTTCCTGCCCCGGCAGGGCGGGGGCCGCGCCTGTCTGCCCGCCCGCCACCTGCGCGTTCTGCGCCTGCACGGCGGCCACAATGTCCTGCGGGTTCAGGCGGTATTGCTCCATTTTCGCCGGGTCGCACCAGATGCGCATGGCATTGACGCCGCCGTATACCGTGGTGGAGCCAACGCCTTCTACCCGGTTGAGCTGGTCGATGAGGTTGCTGGCCACATAGTCGCTGATTTCGCCAGCGCTCATGGATGCGTCATCGACATAAAAGGCTATGGTCATAAAGGAGTTTTCCACTGCCTTGCTGACCTGCAAGCCCTGGCGCTGCACGGATTCGGGCAGCATGGGCAAGGCCTGCTGCAACTTGTTCTGCACCTGCACCTGGGCAATGTCGATATTGGTGCCCGCCTCAAAGGTGAAGACCATTTCCACGCTGCCGTAGGCGTCGCTGGACGAGTGCATGTAGAGCAGGTTGTCGATGCCCTTCATCTGCTGTTCGATGAGCTGGGTTACGCTCTGGTCCACCGTTGCCGCCGAAGCGCCGGGGTACTGACCGAAGATGGATATCTGCGGCGAGGCTATGTCCGGGTACTGGGCGATGGGCAGGCTGCGCAGGGCAAGACCCCCGGCCAGCATGAGCAGGATGGCCAGTACGGTGGCGAATATGGGGCGGTTGATAAAGAAGGCTGCCATCTAGCGACCACCCTGATTTTTGTGGCTGTCCTGCGTGTTGGCCTTGGGCTGCGCGTCGGCCCCGGGCTGCGCGTTGGCCTGCGCGTCGGCTTGCGCGCTGGCCTCAGCCTGCCACAGGGTTCCGGCGGCCTTGCCGCCGGGCACGGCTTTTTGCAGGCCCTCAATGACCACGAGGTCACCGGCCTCGAGGCCGGAGCGCACAAGCCAGCGGTTGCCGTGGGGGCGGTCAAGCGCCACATTTTTTCTCTGCACCGTAAAGACCGGGGCCGCGTCCCTGCCTTGTGGCGGCGTTTGCGGGCCTTGCAGGGTCATGACAAAATGGCGTCCCTCACTGTCAGTCATGACAGCCCGCTGGGGAACAAGAAGCGCGTTTTCGATGACGCCTTCTTCAATGAGCACGCGGGCGTACATGCCCGGCAAGAGCAGTCCTTCGGGATTGGGAAACAGGGCGCGCAGGCTCACGTTGCCAGTGGACTGGGCCACGCTTATTTCCGCAAACAGCAGGTCGCCCGTGATCCAGTGCGGCTCGGCCTCTGCCGTCATCGCTGGATCTGGCGCACCCCCAGCATTGGGCGTGTCCCCCGGCACCGCCGCATTCTGCGAACCCGTTGTGTTTCGCGCAGTTGGCGTATTCACCACATCTGGCGTGCCCGCCGTATCCGCCGCCCCCACCGATCCTGCCGCACCCACCACACCCGCCACATCTGGCGCATTTGGCGCAGTTGGTGCGGCGTACGGCGTGCCGTCTTCAAGAATAAGGCGCGCCCCGCTGGCGCCCTTGCCCCAGGCCGGGCCAAGGGACGCGGCAAGGCGGCGCAGGCGCAGCATGTTGGCGCTGGGCTGGGTGATGTCCACATACACGTGGTCGATCTGCTGTATGACCGCCAGAGGGCTTGTCTGGTTGGCTGTGACAAGCGCGCCCCGCGTGATCGACGATCTGCCGATCTTTCCGGCAACAGGAGCCTTGATGTGCGTGTAGTCAAGGTTGATCTCCGCCGTTTCCAGCGCGGCACGAGCGCGGGCCACACGCGCTCTGGCCCGGCCCAGTTCGGCCTGCACGTCGTCCAGTTCCTGCTGGCTCACGGCATTGGCCCTGGCCAGCACCCTGATGCGGGCTTCGCGTTTCTGCTGGGCCGCGGCATGCACCTGGGCTTCCTCCAGTTCGGCTTTGGCGGTGTTTCTGGCTGCCTCGTATACGGCGGGGTCTATCTGGTAAAGCGTCTGCCCTTTGGCTACCACCGCGCCTTCTTCAAACAGGCGCTGCTGAATGATGCCGTCCACCTGCGGGCGCACTTCGGCCGTGACCAGGGCCGCCACGCGACCGGGCAGTTCGCTGGTCAGCACAAGGCGCTCCGGCGTCACGGGCAGGTAGCGCGCCTGTGGCGTGTCGCTTGCGGGCTGTTCCTGATCGCTGCAACCGGCCTGCGCCAGACAGAGGCAGAGCAGGGCGGCGAGGGCGGTGAGAAGTCGGGCGTTACGGGGATTCGCGGCTTTTTGGGGTATGGTCATCGTTTCCTCTTGAGGCAGGCGCTGCGCGATTTTCTGGCTGGTCGTCCTGCTGTCGGTCTTGCTTTTCATGGTGGTGTCAGTCACCATAAGGTATGGAGTAACTCCAGAGTCAAGGGGGACGCATGAAGTATTTGAGCACGGGAGAATTCGCCAGACTGTGCAGAACGCGAAAAGACACCTTGCTGTTTTATGACAAGGAAGGATTGCTGAAGCCGCGCCTTGTGTCGGAAAATGGCTACAGGCGCTACTCCATCGGGCAGTTTTATGAATTTGACATGGTGACCATGCTCAAGGAAACGGGCAGTTCGCTGAAGGAAATACGCGCCTTCATGCAGGAGCCCGATCCGGCGGGCCTGCTGACGCATCTTGAGGAAAAAAAGCGGCTTCTGCACCGGGAGCGCATGCGTATGGCCGCCAGGGAAAAAATGCTCGAAGCGACCATAGACTTTGGGCATGAAGCGTTGAACGCCCGTTATGACGTTCTGGATCTTGTGGAAATGCCCGAAGAGCGGCTTGAAATGACGCCCGTGAGCGAGGAGGATCAGGCAACCGAAGAAGGTTCCATTGAAATATTCGTCAAACTATTTGAAAAGTATGAAGCGCAGGGGCGTCCTGTGCCCATGCCCCTTGGTGTTATGATGGAAAAGAAGAAGATTGCCAGCCGTTCGTATCTTGTGGATTATTTTTTTTGTGGCGCATCCAGGGAAACCAGACGCGAAAACCTGTTCATTCGCCCTGCCGGGCTGTATGCGAGGTTTTACCATAAGGGTGATACCCCAAACCATGCAGATGCCTACAGCCGCATGGTGGACGACATCGAGCGGCGCGGCTGGGTCATCAACGGCCACGTGTATGGCTACGACATGGCCAGCTATATCGTTTCCACAAACCCCATGGAGTATGTGGCAAAATACTGCGTTCCGGTATGCGTTACCGAAAATGGGGAGCAGGGGCAGGCCCAGAGATTGGCCCAGGGACAGGCCCAGGAACAGGCCCCGGGACTGTCTCAGGGGCAGGAGTAGGGCGCGTCAGGGCGTATACCTTTTTTCAAAGGTATAGTGCAAAGACAAGAGTTTTGGGGGGTGGGGGCGTGGGGGAGGAGACCCTTTTGCAAAAGGGTCCCTCCCCCACAAAGTTTTTTTTAAACAGCACGCGCCTGTACGGCGGCGCAGGCGGCGCAGGCGGATCGGGCGGCTACTTGTTCAGTTTTTCCGAAATGAGTTCGCGGATGATCTTGCTGAGGCCGGGCAGGTCGGGCTTGGACACCTGTTTGTCTGCCCCCACCTTGACGCCCTTGGCGTACAGGGCTTCTGTGATGAGCGAAGAAAAGAGGATGACGGGCAGGGTGTTCATGCCGGGGGTGTCGCGAATTTTTGCCGTGAGCATGTGGCCGTCCATTTCGGGCATTTCGATGTCCGAAATGACCAGGTGGACGATGTCGGTAAGTTCCTTGCCCTGGGCCTGGGCCTCATCGCGGGTTTTTTGCAGAAACTCCCAGGCCTGGCGTCCACTGGCCACGGCCGTGACCTGAAAGCCGGATTTTTGCAGCGAGGACTTGATGATGTGGCGCAGCGAGTTGGAGTCGTCGGCCACAAGCAGGTGAAACTGGGCCGCGCCCTCCACGGGCGAGGTGTCCACCTTGACCTGCGACATGTCCAGGGTGCTGTCCAGGCCGGCCAGAATTTTTTCCATATCCAGAATAAAGAGCACCCTGTCCTGGATGCGCAGCACGCCGGTGATGCTGTCGCGCGAGTAGGTCTGCACGTACTGGTTCGGCGGCTCGATGCGATCCCAGGTCATGCGGTGGATGCTCGTGACGGACGAGACCAGAAATGCCGCCTGCACCCCGCTGAATTCCGTTACAATGACCTTGGCGTTGGACTCCTCGGCCATGGTTTTGCCCAGCCATGTGGCAAGGTTGAGGATAGGCAGCACCTTGCCCCGCAGATTGAAGGTGCCAAGCACTGAAGGATCGCACTTGCTGGGCACGCTGGTGATGTTGGGCAGACGGATGATCTCGAGCACCTTGGCCACGTTGATGCCATAGTGCCCGCTGTAGGAGCTGCCGTCCGGCTGCTTCTCGTCGATGATAAATTCAATGATCTCAAGTTCATTGTTATTGACGTTGAGCAAGCTGTTCTGCGACATGGCTTTTTTCCTGTCTATCCGAGCCGGTTGAGCGGCTGAGTCTTGTTCAAAACGTGGGGGGGAGCACCTGGCATGGAGTCTGGCGCTGCAGTTCTCATCGGCCAGAAAACCGAACTCTTAAGGCGTTGCCGTTTTCTTGCGTTGCGGGCGCGGCGTTTTGGGGGGCTCAAGCTGTGGGCAGAACGCCGCCATTTCGCACTGGCCGCACAGGGGTTTGCGCGCCTCGCACACTTCGCGGCCAAACCAGACCATGCGGTGGTTCACATCGCCCCAGTCCTCACGCGGAAAAAGCTTCATGAGATCGCGTTCAATGGGGACAGGGTCGGTTTCTTCAGTCAGTCCAAGGCGATAGCTGATGCGTTTTACGTGCGTGTCCACAGCAAGCCCTTCATTGATGCCAAAAGCCCCGAACAGCACCACATTGGCCGTCTTGCGCGCCACACCCGGAAGGGTGATGAGTTCCTCAAGGGTTTTGGGCACCTGGCCGCCGTAAACCTCGCATACGCGGGCAGCCGCTCCCAGCAGGTTTTTGGCCTTGCTGTGGTAGAATCCTGTGGGGCGGATAACCGCTTCCAGTTCTTCAATGCCCGCCTTGGCCATCTCTCTGGGGCCGGGCCAGAGGCGGAACAGTTCCGGGGTGACGGTATTGACCCTGGCGTCTGTACACTGGGCGGCCAGCACCGTGGCTACCAGCAGTTGCCAGGCGGTTTCGGCGTCCAGATGGGTATGCGGATGGGGGTAGCGGGCCCGCAGCGCCGCAAGAACTTTTTTCGCCCGATCCGGGCGGGTGTTCTTCGTGCTCATGGTTGACATATGCCACAGGCGCAAGTTGCCCGCAAGTTTTACGCAGGATGCGGCGGCCTGTGCGCGGCAGTTGCGCGGCCTATGGCAAGGGTAGTACGCGGCCTGTGGCAAGGGCAGCGCTCGCCAGTGGAGGCCAGTCACAAGTCAGTGCGCCGCCAGTAGCCCGGTCAGCGCGGGCCTGTGTGAGCGCGTCGCAGGGCTGCCGTGGCTAGTCGTGATCGTTCGCCATTTTGTACATGGCCGTCCGGC
Organism: Desulfovibrio sp.; assembly: GCF_034006445.1. Classification (NCBI taxonomy): domain Bacteria; kingdom Pseudomonadati; phylum Thermodesulfobacteriota; class Desulfovibrionia; order Desulfovibrionales; family Desulfovibrionaceae; genus Desulfovibrio; species Desulfovibrio sp. Next base: position 335,986 of record NZ_JAVESS010000003.1, read on the forward strand.
CTTTGTTTTTTGCGCATTTGTGTATAAACTTGCCGCCAGATATCCACAGGCGGAGGAAGACCATGTCCTTTCTGGTATACGTCACTGCCCCGGATGAAGCGCTTGCCCTTTCTCTTGCCAGAACGCTGGTGGGCGAGGGGCTTGCGGCCGGGGTCAATATTGTGCCCGGCGCGCGCTCCATATACCGCTGGCGCGGTCAGGTGCATGACGCAGAGGAACATCTGCTTGTGGCCCAGGTGAGCCGTGCGGCCCTGCCAGCCTTTGAGGCGGCGGTAAGGCGCCTGCACAGGTATGAGGTTCCCTGCATGGTGGCGGTGCCCATTGAGGCGGGGTTCGGGTCTTTTCTGGACTGGATCCGGGAAAACAGCCATCCGCCCGCGCCCGCAGACGACTAGAGCTTTTTGTCTTTGAAAAAAAGTACATGCGTTCACGCTGCACAAGATATTTTTCACCACATAACGCGAGGACCCTATGGCCATTTATGTTTCCGGTTCGCTGGCCTTTGACCGCATCATGACCTTTCCCGGCAATTTTCAGGATCATATCCTCATGGACAAGCTGCACATGATCAATGTCAGCTTCATGGTGGATGGCATGGATGAAAGGCGAGGGGGCTGCGCGGGCAATATCGCCTATTCCCTTGCCCTGCTTGGTGAAAAACCTGTGATTGTGGCGGCGGCCGGACGTGATTTTGAATCCTACGCCCTGACGCTGTCTGCCCACGGCCTGCCCCTGGACGGTATACGCCGTGCGGACGAAGTGTTCACGGCCCTGTGCTACATCACCACAGACATGAACAGCAACCAGATCACCGGTTTTTACCCCGGCGCCATGACCCTGCCCGCCGAGTATGACTTCCCCGGCCTTGACGCGCGGCAGGATCTGGCCATCGTGTCTCCCGGCAATGTGGAAGACATGCGCCGCCTGCCCCGCCTGTATCGTGAAAAGGGCGTGCCCTATATTTTTGATCCCGGCCAGCAGCTGCCCGTGCTCACCAGCCAGGAACTGCTTGAGGCCATTGAAGGCTCGCTGGCCTGCATCACCAACGATTATGAACTGAACATGATCTGCAAGGCCACGGGCAAGAGCGAAGACGAGATCGCGGCGCGCACCCAGTGGCTTGTAACCACCCTTGGCGCGGAAGGCGCGCAGGTGCGCGGCCATGGCGAAAACATACGCATTGCGCCCGTGCCCATCAGCAAGGTGCTGGATCCCACCGGCGCGGGCGACGCGCACCGCGCGGGGCTTATCAAGGGGCTGGTGCATGGCCTTGCCATGCCGGATGCCGCCAGACTTGGCTCCGTCAGCGCGAGCTTTGCCCTGGAAAAGCTGGGCACGCAGGAGCACGTTTTTACGCCCGCAGACTTTTGCCAGCGGTACGAGGCCGTTTTCGGGCCGGTGCCCAAGGGTGTTTTTGCCGTGTAACACTGCTGGTCAGAGGCGGGCCGGGCGGCAACAAGCATAGTCCCCTGCCCGCTCTGCCTGGCGGGCAAAGCCTCACGTTGCGTCGCACCTTCACAGCAAGCGCCTTTTCATGCAGTTGCAGAGCAGTTTCAAGGTAGAATCGCGCTTTGATCCGGGGATTCTTTTTTAGGGAAGCACTGATTAAAGAGCCTTCTGGAAACGTGCTGGTATTTTGTTTGGCAAGGCGCGATCTTTTTTCAAGCAGGAGTGGACTCTTCCGTCCTCGACTGCTTCAAAAAAAGTGAAGCAAAGCCGCCAAACGAAATAAATCGGCGTTTCCTTAGACTTTGTCGGAGGGATTATGCTGTACGTCACTCTTGTGATTCTGGCGGGTTTCCTGACGGCCATGCAGTCGCCCATCAATGCGGGCCTGAGTCGCACTGTGGGCGTGCTGGAAAGCAGCTTCGTTTCTTTTGCCGGCGGGGCGCTGTTTCTCGGGCTCGCCATGCTTTTTTTCGGTCGCGGGCACATATGGCGGTTAACCGAAGCGCCTTCCTGGCAGTGGATAGGCGGTATTTTAGGGGCCACTATGGTACTGAGCAGCATAATTGCCGTACCGCGCATCGGCGTGCTGGCTACCGCTCTGGCCATGATTTTCGGCAACCTGCTTATGGCGGCCATTATTGACAATTACGGCTGGTTTGGTGTGCCTGTGACGCCCTTTGGCTGGCACAGGCTTTTGGGCTTTGTTCTGGTGCTGGCCGGTCTGGCTCTGGTGTTCCGGCGCTAGCGTGGCGCACGTGACGACACGCTACAGCCTGCCTGTGGCAAGACATACAACCCAAGATATACAACCAAGGATGGATCATGCGTGTGGATGCGGTAAAGGCCGTGCTGGCAAGTCACGGTCTGGCTGAGGCATATATGGAATTTGCGGTGTCGAGCGCCACTGTGGATCTGGCCGCAGCGGCGGTGGGATGCGAGCCGGGGCGCATTGCCAAGAGCCTTTCCGTCATGGGTGCGGACGGCCCCATGGTGCTGGTGGTCATGGGCACGGCCAGGCTGGACAACCGCAAGTTCAAGGATGCTTTTGGCTGCAAGCCCCGATTCATCAAGCCCGAAGATTTGCCGGACATGGTGGGGCATCCCATGGGGGGCGTCTGCCCCTTTGCGTTGCGCGACACTGTGCGCGTGTATCTTGACGCGAGCCTCAGGAATTTTGATCCCATATACCCTGCGGCTGGTGCGCCCAATAATATGGTGCGGATAACACTGGACGAGCTTGAACGCATCACGGGGGGAACCTGGGTTGATGTGTGCAAGGAGGAGCAGCCCGCCTGAGCGGGGCAGGCGCACGGATGAACAAAACTGGGGCGAGGCGCACAAAACGGGACGAGAAGCACAAAACGGGGCGCGGTTGTGCCCCTGATGCTGACCCCATCCGGGGCCGTGCACGTGCAGCAGCCCTATTCCCTCGCAGCGCTGGGGCATCTACCCTTTTTCAGGGGTAAATGCCCTAAAAGCGCCGCCTGTGATGGCAGCCCTCATGACCACAGGGCTGGTCCGAGCCTTCGCAAAGTTTGTATTCGCCGCCTTCTATGCGCAGCATCTTGCCGTTGACCAGGGCGTCGGCCAGCTTTTTGCGCGCCTCCGCATAAATGCTCTGCACAGTGGTGCGGGCGATCTCCATTTTTTCGGCGCAGGCCTCCTGCGTAAATCCCTCCAGATCGATGAGTCGGACGGTTTCATACTGGTCCACAGTCATGACCACAGCTTCGGCGTGCATGCCGTGCATACCGTGCCCTGATCCGGGACCGCCGCCGTGGCCTCCGCGCCCGCCGCGTCCCGATCCGGGGCCGCCGCCGGGGCGCATGCCGCGACCGGATGCGCCCCCCTCCGGCGCAGGGCCGCCGTCAGGCCCGGCCATGGGGCCGAAACATGTGCTCTGGGGCATGGAGCAGACTCTGCGCCATTTTTTGGGTCTTGGCATGGGCTTTCTCTCGGTAACACGTGAAGCCGCCCCGGCAGGGAGCGGCCTTTTGGCATCGGGCGATGCGAACCGGCAATGGAGCCAGGGTACCCTTAATCGTCCGTGCCGTCACCTGTGGGGCTGGCGGGCGCAGAGTCGGGGGGCGTGCTCCGCTGGGGCATGGCGTTGCCGCTGCGGCGCTGGCCCATGCCCTGGCCGTTCTGGCCCATGCCCTTGCGCCCACGGCCGCCGTTGCCGCCGTGGCAGCGGCCCATGCCCATGCCCTGACCGTTCCGGGCCATGTCCATGTTTGGGCCGTTCGGGCCGTCCTGGCCGCTCTGGAGCATATCCATGCCCTGCCCGTCACGTTGCATACCCATGCCCTGTCCGTCACGTCCACGGCGGCACTGGGACATACCCTGTCCGTTCTGGGCCATGCCGTTGCGGCCACGGCCGCCGTGGCGGCGGCCCATGCCCATGGCCTGATTATTCTGGCCCATGCCCTGTCCGTCCTGGGTCATGTCGTCAATGGCATTCATGCCGCCGCGCATGCCGCCGCGCATGCCGCCGCGCATCCCGTGGGCGCAACGGCTGCCGCGCCCGGTCTGACGGAAATCCTGGGGATTGTTCTGATTATCGTTGTACATATACATCTCCTTGATGTTGGGGATTACTGTTGTTGGTTGTTATTGCGTGCGCCCTTGGGCGTTTTGTTATTGCCGACATATGTCAAAAACAAAATAGGGTCTGTTTGTGGCATATGTCAATAACAAAAAATCAAAAATCGCAAGATTCTTTGCCAGAAGGTCTGCACAACGCGCTGACAGGAAAAAATATTTTTTTAAAAACAGATGGTTGTCTGAAAAAAAATCGTACCTCGGCACGCACATGTGGGAACGCACACCGGGCACGTATACCGGGGCACGCACTCCGGGGCACGTATGCCGGGCACGAACATGTAGGCACGCACACCTGGCCCTCGCACATGCGGGCACGAACACCTGGCCATCCACCTGACCCTCGCACATGTGGGCACTCTCAGGCCAACGCTCTGCAGCTGTGTGCGCAGGCGTTTTCCGTGAATGCGTGCACGCGGGCTGGCTATGCAGGCGCATGCGGGCTGGCTGTGCAGGTGCATCGGGGATGGGCGCATCCAAACTGCGTGGCCAGTGGGGCAGCAGTCGCGTTGCAGGCAGACATGAGACGGGCGTTGTGAAGGTGCGGGTCCAAGGGGGCACAATTGCGGTGCGCATATGTGTCGGCAAGGGGCATCTCGATCGTTACGGCGCAGGGTTTCAGAGGGGGGCCGCTTCAGGCAGGGTGCTGGCGAGTTTTTGCCAGTATGCGGCAGTGCAGGATTCAGCCGGACATGACGGATATACATATTGGCATATATATTTTGTGAAGAATGAAAATGACAATCATTCTGAAAAGTTTTGAGCAAGAGCCCCGCAAAGGCGCAGCCTGTAGCGTCTGCGGGCGACTTTACCTTGTTTTTATTTTATGGCTAACTTGGTGCAAACCAAGGAGCGAACATGCGTTCATATTTGCAGTTCATCAACGGTAAACTGGTTCCCGGTCTGTCGGACACCATGATAGAAGTGGAAAATCCCTCAACCGGAAAAATAATGGCCCATACTCCCAATGGCGGGCGCGAGGACGCCATGGCCGCCCTGGAGGCCGCCACCAGGGCGCAGAGCGGCTGGGCTGCCCTGACCTCGGCGGCCCGGGCGGAATATCTGAAAAAATTTGCCGCCGTCATTCGCAGACACCGTCAGGACCTGGGCCGCATCCTGGCTGAGGAGCAGGCCAAGACCCACCCGCTGGCGCAGGTGGAGGTGGATTTTACGGCAGACTACTTTGACTATTACGCCGGTTGGGCGCGCATCTATGAAGGGGAGATCATCCAGAGTGACCGCCCGCGCGAAAACATCCTGCTGTACCGCCAGCCCATCGGCGTGGTTGTGGGCATCTGCCCCTGGAACTTCCCCTTCTTTGTCATGGCCCGCAAGGTTGCCCCATCCCTTCTGGTGGGCTGCACAGCCGTCATCAAGCCCAGCAGCGTGGCCCCGGCCACAACGATGGAATTTGCCAGGCTGGTGGCCCAGGAGGTGGATCTGCCCGCAGGCGTGCTCAACATCATCACGGGCGGCGGCGGCAGTATGGGCGAAGCCCTGGCGTCCAGCCCGCAGGCGGACATGGTTTCGCTTACCGGCAGTGTTGAGGCCGGGCAACGCATTATCGCCGCCAGCGTGGAAAATGTTACCAAGGTTTCGCTGGAACTGGGCGGCAAGGCTCCGGCCATTGTGTGCCAGGACGCTGATCTGGATCTGGCCGTCAGGGCTGTCACAGCTTCGCGCACCATCTTCAGCGGTCAGGTGTGCAACTGCGCCGAGCGGCTGTATGTACATGAGAGCATTGCCGATCAGTTTGCGGAAAAACTGGCCGTGGCCTTTAACAACGTGCGCCTGGGCAATCCCTTTGACGATCCAGCGCCCGATATGTGCAGCCAGATCAGCGCCGAACACCTTGAAAAGATCGAAGCCATGGTAAAGCGCGCCCAGGCCGACGGCGCGGAAACGGTCACTGGCGGGGCACGCGCGCCACAGGGCAACGGGTATTTCTACACGCCGACCCTGCTGCGCAACTGCCGTCAGGACATGGAGATCGTGCGCAAGGAAGTGTTTGGCCCCGTGCTGCCCATGCTGACCTTCCGCGAGCTGGATGAGGCCATCATGCTTGCCAATGACTGCGAATACGGCCTGACTTCGTCCATTTACACAAGCAACATCTCCAAGGCCCTTGAGGCGGTCAACAAGCTGAAGTTTGGCGAAACCTACGTGAACCGCGAAAACTTCGAGGCCATGCAGGGCTTCCACGCGGGCTGGCGCAAGTCCGGCATTGGCGGCGCCGACGGCAAGCACGGACTTATGGAGTATCTACAGACCCACGTGGCCTACATTCAATATTAGGGAAACGCTGATTTATTCCGTTTGGCGGTGTTGCTTCACTTTTTTTGAAACAGTCGAGGACGGAAGAGTCCACTCCTGTTTCAAAAAAAGATCGCGCCTTGCCAAACGAAACAACTGCGCGTTTCCAAAAGGCTCGTTCTCCATGATCTGACGGGTATAACTGAAAATTCATCTCGCGACGACACTGTCTGGAGCAGTTTGCGAATGAAATGGATCAACCTGGAGCCGTCTGCGAATGAAAGGAACTAACGGCTCTCTGCGGAGCAGCCGCCTGGCACGCCAGGTTGAAATATCCAGGTGACTCTCGGCATAGTGTTGTAGAAAATGCTATCGGCGGAAAAACACATTGCCCCAAAAAACGGGCAGAACAAAAAGCGGGCAGAACAAAAAAAAACACTGGAGAAGCCGGGCGGCTTCTCCAGTGTTTGCGTTCAAGCCTTGAGGCAGAGGAGCACAGAAAATGTGCTTGAAGGCGCTGCCTCGGGAATCCCACTCCAGACCAGAAAATTCATTGGCATACACGAAATTACACCAAGAGTTTTAGGGGGTGGGGGCGTGGGGGAGGAGACCCTTTTTTAGAGCATTTAGCTTTGATAAAAGTTAAATGCTCTAACGCTGCACGAGAGTGCAGCGCGCCACAACGTGGCGTGGATTCAGCCGGAAATCACATTTTTCGGCTGAATGAAACCTTTGAAATGTGAAGCATTTCAAAGGTAATCTGGTCTAAAAGGGTCCCTCCCCCACAAAGCATTTCACCAAAACCTCGCCCCAAAACCTCGCCCCGGAATACGCCCCGCAGGCGCACCCGGCAGAGGCATTCGTTTGCCCGCTGCTACTTGGTAAACAGGATAAGGGCGATCATTTCCAGGTCTTCAGTGCCGCTGTTGAGTATGCCGTGCACTTCGCCGTCGTTACAGACAGTGACGTCGCCGGCTTTGACCTGCATGGACGTGCCGTTGTCGTCATAGGTTCCCTGGCCTTTGAGCACATAGTAGATTTCCAGTTCGCCGTTGTGCTTGTGACTGCCGATGGCGCAGCCGGGCTTGAGGTTCACCACGTTGAACAGGCGGCCCTTGCCGACCAGGCCTTCTTCATTGACGATCTTGGTGAACTTGGTGGTTCCGGGGCCGCCGAACATTTCTTTTTCAAATCCGTCCAGAGCATCAGCGCGATAGATCATATGTTCTCCTTGTGCCTTGTGTTTGGCTGCGGCCCTGGCGGGGCTGCAACTGTAACGCATAACGGCCCCTGCCGGTGGCGGGCCGGGCCGGACGCGTTTTGCCTTGCCTATGATTCGTCTTCGTCATCCTCGGCCTTGCTCGGTGCGGGCTTGGCCGTTGCGCCGTCCGCTCCCGCCGGGGCGGATGGCCTGCGCCGGGGACGCCTGGTGGGCCGCCTGCTTATCGGTTGCTCCGATGCCGGGCGGGCGCTTTTCAGGCGTGGCGCAATATCCTTGATGTGGATATCCAGCTGCGGGAAGGCCACTTCAATACGCTGTTTGCGGAACTCTTTTTCTATTTCCAGGCGGATGTCCGACGCGGTGGAAGAGCCCACGTCATAGTCGCGTACCCAGAAGGTCAAACTGAAATCAAGGGTGCTGGCGCCAAAGTCCGCAAAGTTCACGGCTGGCGGGGGGTACTTGAGCACATTGCTGTTGGCGTTGGCCGTGCCCAGCAGGATGCGCATGACTACGGCAGTGTCGCTGCCGTAGGCGACGCCTATCTTGATCTCCTTGCGCACGGTGCGGCTGTTGCGCGTCCAGTTGATGAGGCGGCTGGCCACAAATTCCGAGTTGGGCACGATGATCAGGGCATTGTCAAAGGTTTCCACCATGGTGGCGCGCACGCTGATCTTGCGTACCCGCCCCTGGGTGCCGCCCACTTCCACCACGTCGCCAGCCTGCAGCGTACGGCTGAAAATCAGGATGAGGCCGGAAAGGAAGTTGTTGACGATGGTCTGCATGCCAAAACCGATACCCACGGAAAGACCACCAGCCACCATGGCGAGGTTGCTCAGTTCCATGCCAAGGGCCTTGAGCACGAAAAGGCCGAAGAAGCACCAGAGGGCGTAGGAAAACGCCGTCTGAATGGGGGGAATGAGGGTAGCGTCTATTTGCAGGCCCTGCTTGGGCAGGCGGCCCAGAAAGCGCGAACCCATGCTCACGGCAGTGCGCGTGATGTAGAAGGCGCTGACGATCATGAGCAAATGCAGGATGTTGAACTGCGTTGCCCCCACATTGACGCCCCGCAGGATGTAGTATTGCAGCAGGGGCAGGCCGCCGGGCAGGGTGCCCACCCACAGGGTGACGCCCATAAAGGCCACAACCAGCACCACGGGAGCGGCCAGAGCCACGGCCATGTGGGCCAGAGCGGCGCGCACGCCCTCCTGGGGCAGCTTTTCGCTAATGGTGGTCACAAAGCTCATGCCGCCCAGAGACAGCTGCAGCGCCAGGGAGCAGGACACAAAGCAGAGGTAGAGCACCATGCTGTACAGGTGCAGGCCGAAGATGCTCATGACGAGGCATATCCACAGCACCACGGGTTCTGTTTCCAGCACGGATGTTTCCGCGTGCAGGGGGCCGAGGTCCTGTTCCTTGCGGCGGCGCATGCGGACAATGTCCACAATGAGCAGGGCCATCCAGATAAGAACCACCAGCGGCTTGACCAGCGGCAGGTACACAAGCACGTAGGCGCACAGGGTCAGCGGGATAAGATGCCAGAGGGGCGAGCGCTCGAGCTGCACCTCGGGATATTTGAGCCGCCGCAGATCCCAGGCCAGATATATCTGGGCCACAATGAGGCTCAGGTTGCCGAATGCCAGAAACAGCCTGAAAAACTCGCCCGACGCGGACAGCGAACTGCCAAGAAGGGCCAGGCCCACACAAAGCCAGGGCAGGGTTACATGAAAGATGTGTCTGACCGCAGGGGTGGATTTTTCGTTGAGCCAGCGGCGTGAGAACATCACGGTAATGACGCCCGTGAACAGCAGGCAGACGAAAAACCGCAGCACGGCTGTGCCCCAGCTTTCCAGCGTGATGGGCACCTCAACGGGGATGCGCAGCATCATGCCCTGATAGGAATAGGTCATCTGCTTGGAAAAATCCGTCCAGGCCGACGCGCTGAGCCAGGGAACCGGCTTTTGCAGATAATAGTCCTTCCACAGGGCGGGAAGCTGGGTGGCGATTTCTTCGCGGGTTTTTTCCAGCCGGTTGAGCAGGGACAGCGAAGGGGCCAGGGCCGTGTCGTACTGGGCCAGCACCGCTGTAAGCCGCAGGCGGGTCATGGCAAGCGAGCGGATGTATTCCTGCATTTCAGGGCTCAGGCGCTCATCGTGCAGGTCTTCGGGCAGGCTGTCGGCAAGATAGCTGATGCGCTCAAGCAGGGCCTGCGACTCCCCGCGCGCGGCCATCAGGGGCGCGAGGATCTTGTTCACTTCCGTGATGGTCACCGTCAGACGGCGGCTGACGGCCTCCATGGCGTTGGGCCAGTTTTTATAGGTATTGCTCAACACAAGCAGACGGCGCGCCTCTTCAATAAAGGGCTGCACCTTTTCGCTCACGTTGAAGGCGCGGTCGCCAAAGGAGTCGCTCATGGCCAGAGCCTTGGCGTTGACCTCGTCAAGCATGTTGTGCTGGTTGCTCCAGACCATGGCCCAGGGGTCGTGCAGCACGCCGCCTTTTTCCTCTTCCGGCTCGGCTGCCTGCTCGTCGCCCTGCGCCTCTTTTTTGTCGGTTCCGGCAGGGCGGGCTTCACCCTTGTCGGTCTTGGGCGCGGCGGCTTCTTTTTTATCGGTCTTGGGCTTGGGCGCGGGCTTTTTTTCGACCTTGGGCTTGGAGGGCTCTTTTTTCTCCGGCTTTTCCGCTTTTTCCGATTGTGACGCGGAGGTTGCCGCGCCGGATTCGGCCGGGGGCGTGACAGACGAAGCAGAGGCGGCCGGGGCCGTGGCAGACGAAGCAGAGGCGGCCGGGGGCACGACAGACGAAGAAGAGGCGGCCGGGGCCGCGCCTTCGGGGCTTACGGGCACGGCAACCGGGGGTTCCGGCCGCGCGGCGGGCGCGGGCGTCGTGTCGGCGCTACGGGCAGGGCTGACGCCTGCGGGGGCGGCATTGTCCTGTTTGGGTTTTTCGGTGGTGGTGGCCGGTTCTTGCGGCGCGGCCGCGTCGGCGGCCAGTGCCCGCTGTTCCGTCATGAAACAGCACAGGATCAGCAGAAAAAAAGCAAGAAAACGGGATATGGAGTGCATGAACGACCTCAAGAGGATATGCCGGATTTTTCATCACTGCCCGAAGGGGGATTTCTCCCGTGGGCTGCAGGAAAACGGCGTAACATCATTGCCATTACACCGTTCTGAATGCATACGCCAAGATCCGGACTTTGAAAAGAGCGCAAGGGCGGCAGAAGTCCGGCGGCCCGGTGCGTCATGCGCCTGCCCCCCTGTGCACGCCGCAATGACGCCGATGACGTGTCCGTGATGACGTGCCTGTGCATAACGTGGCGCGTATGACGTGACCGTATTGCCGTTGAACGCGCGAAAGGCCCGCGCGCCCGCGCGGGAGTGCGGCATGCCCGAAAACAGACATGCAGGCACATCCATGTGGCAAACTTGGGAGACGCAGCGGCCTTGCAGGACTGTGCGCAGGAATTCTGGCGCGTTCGGGGCTGGACAAGGCGACCGCACAGCGGCATATTCTGCCAATGGAAAAACCGTCAGTTTCAGCCCATGCCGTGCCCGTGGCTCTTGCCCGTTGCGAAGGTTACGACCGCCGCTCCCTTGATCAACTGGTGGGGGAAGTGCTGGACGCCGCCCGCATTGCGCAATCCTGCTCCCTCAAGGTGGGAACCAAGGTGCTTGTGAAGCCCAACCTGCTCATGGGCAAGTCGCTGGCGTGTACCTCGCCGGGGGTGGTGGCCGCCGCCTGCCGCTGGTTGCGCGACCACGGTGCGCAGATGGCCGTGGCGGATTCGCCGGGGTTTGGCCGTGCGAGGTCGGTGGCGCGCGCCATCGGGCTTGAGAGCGCCCTGCGCCCTCTGGGCCTTGACGTGCGCGAACTTGACAGACCCGTGCCCGTAACGCTGCCACTACCGCAAGGATCCCGGTCAGCGCATACCGGCAAGGGGGGGACGCGCTTTCATGTGGCGCGCGCCGTGCATGAGTGTGATTTCATTCTTTCCCTGCCGCGCGTCAAGGCGCATAGCCAGATGCTGCTCACCTTTGCGGTCAAGAACTGTTTTGGCTGCGTGAGCGGGCTGCACAAGGCTGTGGCCCATGCCCGCGAGGGGCGCGACCCTGCATATTTTGCGGACTGCCTGGCCGCCCTGTGGGCCGTTTTGCCGCCAGTGGCGGCTCTGGCTGACGGCGGCGTGGCCATGCACGTCACCGGGCCGTCCGGGGGCAAGCCTTTTGTGCTGCATTTGATGGGGGCCAGCGCCTCGGCCGTGGCCCTGGACGAAGCCCTGTACGCGGTTTTCGGGCTTGCGCCCGAGGCCGTGCCTCTTGGGGCCGCCCTGGTGCGCCGCAAGGCGCAGGGCAGCGCCGCGTCTGGCACGGAAGTGACCTTTCCCCTGTTGCGGCCCGAAAATTTTGACGCGCGCGGTTTTGAGCTGCCTAGGGAACTTTCCCACACGTCCTTTCATCCCGCACGTTTTGTGCAGAGTTGTCTACGCCGCATCATCGCAGCCGTTAAAAAATAAGTGAGCCGAACATGCCCAGAATACTTCCCGGTGAAACGGATATATACGCCATCACGGATTCGCGTCTTTCCCTTGGCCGCCCGCTTGAAGAAGTGGCCTCAGCCCTGTTGGGGGCAGGCGTGCGCATTTTGCAGTACCGCGAAAAGTGCTTCAAGGGCGGTGAAATGCTTGAAGAATGCCGCCTGTTGCGCCGCCTGACCAAGGAGGCCGGAGCCTGCTTTATCGTCAATGACCACATCGACATAGCCATGCTGGTCAAGGCTGACGGCGTGCACGTGGGGCAGGAGGATCTGCCTGTGCCCGAAGTGCGCAGTCTGGTGGGGCCGGACGTGATCATCGGCCTTTCCACGCATGAGCCGGAGCAGGCGCTGGCTGCCAGGGGCCTTGGGGCAGATTATCTGGGAGTGGGGCCCATTTTCGCCACGCAGACCAAGGAAGACGTGGTGGCCCCCGTGGGCTTTGACTATCTGGACTGGGTTGCCGCCAACATCGATCTGTCCTTTGTGGCCATTGGGGGCATCAAGACCCACAATATCGGCGATGTGGCGCGCCACGGCGCGCGTTGCTGCTGCCTTGTGTCCGAACTGGTGGGCGCGCCGGATATCGCCGCCAGCGTAAGGGCCGTGCGTGAAGCCATGGCCGAGGGCTTGCGCGGCTAGGCAAGGCTCAGGCTTATCCAGCTTTACCAAAGGCGGGGCGCTCTGTTGCTGACAGAGCGTCCCGCCTTTGTACGTGCGTCTGCCGCGTGTGCGTCGTGCCGCCACCGGAGAGGCGGAAGCCGATACATTTTGCGATGGTATGCGGCCTTAAAAACGCCGTTACTGGAACCCCAGCCTCGGATCAGTGCACCCTTTCATCCATGCCAAACAATATAAAAGTTTTAGGGGGTGGGGGTGTGGGGGAGGAGACCCTTTTGCAAAAGGGTCCCTCCCCCACAAAGCATCTCACCTCCCCCACAAAGCATTTCCCTCCCCCCCCACAAAGCATTGCAACACACCAGTTCTCTACCTTCAGGCATCCTGCCTGTGCAGGCTCTGCCGCAGGGCCGTCATATTGGCGGAAAGCATGCCCCTGCGCCAGACCAGTTCCGTGGTGGCCGTGCACAGGGGGTGTTTGAGCGGATGCACGGAAAGAATGCCCTCGGTCCGGCAGAGGTGCAGCACTGATTCCGGCACAGCGCCCACGCCCATGCCGGCAATGACGCCGCCCACAATGGCGTGGTAGGAGGCCAGTTCCGCTATGCGTTCCGGCTCGCGGCCAAAGGCCCGAAACCAGTTGACCAGGCGGTTGCGGTAGGCGCAGCCGCCCTGAAAGGCCAGCACTGTCTTGCGGCCGATGTCGTCGGGGCAGCAAATGGGGGAGTGGCCTTCGGGCGCGATGACCACCAGTTCCTCGGCAAAGGCGTCCATGCGCTCCAGCCTGTCGTCCTCGGGCATGTCCACCACAAAGGCCGCGTCCAGCCTGTTTTCCAGCATGTCTTCATACAGCGAGCGGCTGGTGCCGATGACCAGTTCCAGCGCGATTTGCGGGTAGCCCGCGTGCAGCCGCGCCAGCACTTCAGGCAGGCGTACAGCCGCCGCGCTTTCCAGCGCGCCGATACGGAATTTGCCGCCGGGGACCATGCCCCTGACGCGGTCTTCCGCCTCATCCATCATGGCCAGTATCTTGCGGGCGTAGCCGTAGAGGGTGTGCGCCTTGTCCGTGGGGTAGAGGCGCTTTTTTTCCCGCAAAAAAAGCTGCACCCCCAGCTCTTCCTCCAGCTGGAGAATGCGCGTGGTCACGCCCGAGGGCACACGGTTCAGCTCCTTGGCCGCGGCGGTGATGCTGCCCGCTTCCATAACGCTGACAAGGGTTCGCAGGTCTGCCAGTTCCATATGTTCACCAATTTTGATGGTTATTGTTATTTTTATTCATTTGTAATGAATGTACCCATTATATACTCTGCTTGCAATGGCAAGCGGCGCGGTTTTCAGCGCTGCGTTCAACCTTGACGGTAGGCGGACATGAAAGAGACGTGGAAGTTTTTATGGCAGATGGCCATCCTGGCGGGCCTGTTCTGGGGTTCGGACTGGCTGGTGCGCACCGTGGGCCTGCCGGTGCCGGGCAATGTTTTTGGCATTGTGGTGCTTTTTTTTCTTTTGCTCACAGGCGTCATCAAGGAGCAACAGATCAGCACGGCGGCCAATTTTTTGCTCAAGCACATGGTGTTTTTCTTTGTGCCCGTGGCCGTGGGTCTCATGCAGTGGGGCGGCGTTTTTTATGAATATGGCTGGATATTGTTGATCGCCATTGTCATCAGCGCCATTTTGCCCTTGCTGACCGTGGGGCTGCTGGGCAGGGCATTGCGCCGCAGGGCAAGCAAGAGGGAGGGCGCGACATGCAATCCTACGCAAGCATAAGCACGGTGCTGTGCATACTTGGCACCTTGCTGGCCTATATGGCGGTGCGCACGCTGTACCTGCGTTACAAGCATCCCCTGCTGAATATCGTGGCTCTTGGAGCCGCCGCCGTGATAACTGTGCTGGTGGTTTTTGATATTCCCTACGCTGTTTACGAACCCTCGGCAAAAATCATGACAGCGTTCATCGGCCCGGCCACGGTTGCGCTGGCCCTGCCCCTGTACCGTTACCGCCACGTGCTCTTGCGCTACGCGCTTGCCATCATGGGCAGCGTGTGCGCGGGAACCTTTGTGGCCATGTTTTCGGCGGGTTTGCTGGCAAAGGTCGGCGGACTGCCGCAGGAAGTGGTCATATCCATTCTTCCCAAGAGCTCGTCCATTCCTTTTGCCATTGAGGTGGCGGGCATGTACGGCGGCATACCGTCGCTGACGGCGGCCTTTGTGGTGGCCACGGGCACGCTTGGTTCCCTTATCGGCGGGTGGACTTTGAATCTGGCGCGCGTGGCCGATCCCTTTGCCAGAGGGCTGGCCCTCGGCACGGTGTCCCATGCTCAGGGCACGGCGGCGGCCCTGCAGGAAGGGGAAGAAGCGGGGGCCATGGGCGGGCTGGCGCTCATACTTGCGGGTATTTTTACCGCAGCCCTGGTTCCTGTTGCGGTTTCGCTGCTGATGCGCGTTCCGGTTTTGGGTTAGCCGTAAGGCTCAATACGCTGAAATACATTGTGGGGGAGGGACCCTTTTAAAAAAGGGTCTCCTCCCCCACGCCCCCACCCCCTAAAATTTTTATTGTTTCTTAGTATGTTGCAAAAAATTTTTAGGTTTAAAGCGGGGGGCGGGCGGCTGGCCCGTGGCGTGCAAGAGGCGGTGCGTAATTTTTACTCATATGGCACAAAATTATGAGTAAAATTGTCGCACCATCAGGATGAAGCCCTGAGGGCTTTTCTATAAATTATATAGAAAAAGCAGCGTGTTAAACGAATTTTCCACGGCTGGCACGGCTTTTGCCAATAGCTTGTTGCTCCCGCTAAAGGTAAAGCAGGCCAGCCCTCCAGGCAGGGGCTGACCGCAGATTGGATTGTCCACACCCTCCTCCTGTGACAACCCCCTCGCGTCAGGCGGGCGCTACCCAGAATGCCCGCCTGACGCCCATGCTCAACCCAGTGAGCTTCCTTGCGACCCCGCCCGGACACACCCCGGGCGGGGTCTGGTTTTATTATGGTTCCAGACTGTCGGGCGCACCAGCGCGCACAACGAAACGCCGGCGCAGGGCGGTAGTGCGTATTCGCCTGCCGGGTTTCTGCTGTTTGCGGTATTTACGACGTCTGGGCTGTCTGCGGCATTCGCGACGTCTGGGCCGTCTGCGGCATTCTCGACGTCTGGGCCGTCTGTGGGGCTTTTCTGTCGTCTGCGCCTCGGCGCTTCGGCGCAACGCAGCGCGGTTTATCTGCGCGTGGTACTCAAGGACAAGGGCCTCCTCACGCGTCCCTGAGTATTTTCAAAGCCGGATTGCCCTGAAACAGAGAACCGTTGAGAACGGGCGTTCTCAACGGTTCTAGAGCAGATTACCTTTGAAATGCTTCACATTTCAAAGTTTTCATTCAGCCGAAAATCGCATTGTTGTGGGGCGCTGTACTTTCGTGCAGCGTTAGAGCAGTTACACTTTTTCAAAGTGAAAATGCCCTAAAGGCAGTTGCCTTTGCGGCAAAAGCTCCCAGGGGCAGCCAGTGCTGTGGCGCGTGCTATTCCACGCGCTTGAATACCAGTTGATCGAACTTGCCGTCAGTCTTGCCGTCATTTTTAAGGATGACGGTGTTGGGATCCTTGAGGACAAAGTTGAGGGTATTGCCGTTGTCGTTTTTGAGGGTGATGGTGTCGCCCTTGTCGGCCACTACGGTAAATCCGCCCGTATAGGCAACGCCGCCAAGCGCAAAGGCAATGGTCTTGTTTCTGGCGTCAACGTCCACACGAAGGTTTTGCACCAGACCCTCAAGCATCTTGGACACAAGGGGGATATCGGCAAAATCCTTACGGACTTCGGGGCTTGCCAGCGCCACAGTGCCCGCAGGGTCGCCCCGCCACTTGCCGTCAAGTTTTTCAAGATTATTGCCGCACCCAGTCAGCAGCAGGACGATAAAGAGCCATGCAAATTTTTTCATATCAAAACCTCCCGCAGCGGGCTATGGGCCCGTCTGCTTTTTGGCATTCATTTCTTTGTTGATGCAACTCTGCATGACCGTATAGCTTCCCCGGCCTGTCTGCGCCACATCCGTACAGTGGCGCAGAATGTTTTCCGGCAGATCCGTCATGGCTGCAATGGCCGTTCTGGCTTCGCGCTCCGCATCAAAGCAGCTGGATTCGATAAGAGGGCTGCCCATGGCAACGCTTTTGCAGTAGGCGGAAATATCAAATTCAGGCACAGAGCTTGCGTTCGTTCTGTTTTTGCCCACTTTTTGGGGGCCTTTTGTGGCAGCGGCGTAGCCTGCCAGCGCGCCCGCCATCATGGCGGCCTGTTCCTGCCCCAGTTCCTGCCCCTGCTTGCGGTATTCCGCATCAAGCCAGGCCGTGAGCTCTTTGGCCTCGTCTTCCGTCAGCGGGCAGGGCGGCAGGCCCTCTTTGTTCTGGGCCTGAAAAGCCCATACGCCCGCAGCCAGCTTGCGGAGGCTGTCCTGCGGGTCGGCCAGGGCCGGAGTGTGCAGGATCGCCGCCATCATGACGGCAAAAAGGCTGACACAAAATTTTCGCACGCCATCCTCCCGGTGGGCTGTCATGCGCCAAGGCTAGCGTCATTTGCTGTGAATAGCCAGCAGGTATCCGTCATTGGGGGGGGCGCCAGACCGGGAGTAGGTGTGCCCGTGGGGCGTATTGGGGCAGGCCGGTCGTCACAATGCGCAAGCGTCAGGATGCCGTGGCGCGCGTTGGTGTGTCTGATCCCAGGGATTTCATGTCATGCTCCTGTCATGCCCCTGCCAGGGCCCCTGCCATGCCCCTGCCATGCCGGGGCATGGCGCATGCCGGGGCGCGGGCATTGCGGGAACGTACAGTCATGTTTGCGACAGCAGCAAGCCTATGTCCATCTGTTCAGCGTCTGCACCGGCAAGCGACCGTTCAATCTCAAGCTCCGATTCTTCACTCAGATCCCGCAGCCTGGGCCGAACGGATCTTCCGTCAGGGTCCAGAGCGACTATAACCGTGGGCAGGGCCGGAAAGTCCGGGCTTGTGTGGCAAACTACGCCGCGCTCGCCGTTTGACAGCTGTACGGGCGTTCCGGTCGGGTAGATTCCCAGCATCTTGATGAAGCGCTCCACATAGCCTGGCGCCCATACCTGGTTGCGCATTTTGTACATGACTGCCAGGGCCACATTGGCAGGCATGGGATCTTTGTACACCCGCTGGGATGAAAGGGCGTCATAATGGTCGCTCAGCGAAAGGATGAGGCCATAGATGCTTATGGTGTTGCCTTTCAGGCGGTTGGGGTACCCTGTGCCATTGTACTTCTCGTGATGTTGCAGCACGCCTTGCAGTATTTCGTGATTTGCGTCCTGCTCCCTGGCGAGATGGGCGTGGCCAAGCTCCACATGGGCCTGCATGATTGTTCGCTCCGCGGGGGTGAGTTTGCGCGGGGCGTTCAGCACTACCTGGGGAATGAATATTTTTCCGTAATCATGAAAAAGCCCGGCCAGCCCCACAAGGGGCAGCTTGTCTTGCGGCAGCCCGAGATACTGGGCATAGGCTATGGCTATTATGGCTACGTTGACAGAGTGCGTGTGCGCGTCCTTGTCGTTTTTTTTGAGCTTTGTCAGGGCGATGAGCGCGTCCCGGTTGCGGTTGAGGCTCCGGATGACAGCTTCGACGCAGGGCCGCGCGGCCGTCATGTCCACGGGTTTGCCCTGGGTATCTGACATCAGCTCTCGTATGTGCTCGAACGCATCGGCATATACCGATCGAGCCCTGGGGATTTCGTCCCCCAGTGAAGTGGCCGAAACGCTCAGGCCCGGCCATGGGATATTGGCAGTGGAAAGCCCGGCGTTAAGGTCATGATATTGCCGGAACCGGCTTGGATCATGGCAGATTTCGGTATAGCCCTGCCTGGCAATGTCGGAAATGACGCTTTGCGTCGTGAGAAAACCTTCCTGCATATAGAGCATGGGATATTCAAGCCATGAGACCCCGGGATTGACGGTATACATGCCAGGTACAGCATCTGAAATGGCTATTCGGGAGGTTTTTGCGTGTTCAGACATATGCTGCAACGTGTGCCGTGCCAGAGTTGTGGTGTGTCAGGTCGCGCTCCGCGCGGGGCCAGGGCCGCAATGGGGCGGCACGCAAAAAGCTGCAGGAACGACGCAGGCCGGACAGAGCGCTGCGCATCGGCGCGCCTGTCTTCAGCGCGCACCTGAAAAACAGGGCTTCCAGCAGGCCGCCGGCTGCCTTTTTCAGCGCGCGCACCAACAGAGTATGTACATTTTTTCAAAGGCATTCTGCCTGGTTTGAGAACAGCATGACAGTGCCGAGTTTTTTTCAGTTTACCCATGCCGAAAGGCAGAGGCCAGCCATTCGAACATGCTATGGCAAATATGGATTTCTTGTGTGTATTTAACGGAATGTACAGTGTTTTGCGTAACATGCTTAAAAAATAAATGAAATTTTTTAAAAAAATTTACTAAAACGAATTGACAGGATTGTCAGGTTTTTCTATATCTGAAATTGTATATAGATTCTTTAGAGTGTTGTTGGCTGTGCAGCGCAAAGCGCAAAAGTCCCCCACAAACTATCCCCTCCAACCCCGCGGGGATCATATGGAACAGGTTTCATCATGCGCCCGGAACTTCGTAGTGAAGACCCCCGGACGTCAAACCGACGGACGAGTCACCCTGGTCTCCTCTGACAAGGGTCTGGCAAATAACTTCCATCTTGATTTTTTGCAGGGCCTGCCGCAGGCCATTGCTGTGGTGCGCGTTGACCTTGATATGATGGGCCGCCCCAGCGACCTTGTGGCCGTCTATGGCAACCAGGCCCTTTTTTCGCTTTTCGGCACCTGCCGCGAAAGGTTCATCGGTTTTTCGCTTATCAAATCGCGGATAAATTTGGATAAAAAGTGGCTGTATGCATTATGGGAAACCTCCTGCCATGGCCGGGTACAGCATATTACAGATTTTTGGCCCGCTCTCGACAGGCACCTTATGGTGACCTGCCACCAACCGCAGTTCGGGTATTGCACCTGCCTTTTTCAGGATGTGACCGAGAACGTGCAGGTGGAAAACGAGCGCGAAAAAAACCGGCAGAAGTTTGAGGCGCTTTTACACAGCGCAGTGGACGTGGTTTTTCAGATGGATCCTGCCACGCAGGCCATGGCAAACCTGGATGAAAGCATGACGAGATGCGGCAACCTGTTCAAGGGACGCTGCGTGTCGGAAGCCCTGTTGCAGCAGGGGATTTTCGCGCCAGGACAAGAGGACAAGATCGGCGAAATGGTCAATCTTGTGCGTAACGGCCTCATGGACTGTACCTGCGAAGTGCGCGCACGGGTTCGGCTTAATGCGCCATACACGTGGCACAGTCTGACCCTGGTGGGCTATGCCGATCCGCAGTCACGGGACATGTGCATAATAGGCTTTCTCAAGGATGCGCATGACCGTGTAAAAGAACGCGCCGATCTGCGTAACCGGGCGGAAAAAGACGCACTTTGCGGTATTTACAACCGGGCCGCAGGCGAGAGCCTTATCACCCTCAAGCTGGGAGAACTGGAAGAGGGCAGGCAAAGCAGCGCCGCCATGTTCATCTTTGATCTTGACGATTTCAAAAGCATCAACGACACGTTGGGTCATTCCTCAGGTGACGCCGTGCTCAGGGCTTTTGCCGGAGTGCTGCGCCAGGTTTTTCGCAGGGATGACGTGGTGTTTCGCCTTGGCGGCGATGAGTTTGCCGCATTTGCGCGTAATTTGCCTCTGGAGCGGATCGCAAAAATCTATGAAAGGATCACCCTTAAACTTGAGGAACCCCTTGTTGGCGGCGTGCGCGTAAAAGTATGCGCGGGTGTGGCCTACAGCCCGAGCGGGCGTCACACCTATGGCGATTTTTACATGACCGCAGACAGGGCCCTGTACAATGCAAAGGAAGGCGGCAAAGGACAATCCAGCATTCTTTGCCTTTATGGGAATGGGTCCTGAGCGCCGGGGTAGAGGCCCCCGGCGCTCAGGATTGCAAGCGTTCAACCAGCATAAATAGAGGTTTGAATTTGTACGTCGTGGCGTGTGTCTTGTAGTGTGCTGTGTCAACCAAGCGCCATAGTGCTGCATTTCGTGGCATGCACGCACCGGCTGCTAGTGTCAGGGTCCGGACGTTAATGAACGGATAATACTGCCAGATGCAAGGCGTACAATAAACGAGGGCTGCCAGTAGTGGGGCAGCCCTCGTGCATTTTTGTTCTGCGCTGGATGTAGCCGAGGCGTCCAGCGCAGAGCACCTTCAAAATACCAGCGCGTTTCCAGAGGCTCTTTGATCAGTGCTTCACTAAAAAAGAATACATGCTCTAAAAACGGGAAGCGATCAGGTCTTCAAGCGTCCGTTTGGGCACATGATGCAGGCCCTCGGCATCGCGCCAGTAGCCGCATGCGCCGTCAGCGGGCATGGGGGCGACCACGCGCTTTTCCTTGGCCACGCCCAAACCAAGAACAAGAGCCACCTTGAGATCGGCGGGAACCTGCAAAAGTTCGGGAACAGCCTGGTGATCAAAGGACTTGATGATGCAGCAGCCCCAATCGCGGCTGCTGGCGGCAAGCTGGATGGTCTGGGCGGCTATGCCCACATCATAAAACGTCAGTTCCCCACCGCCCTGGGGCATGAGGATGGCGATAAAGCCCGTGGGGCGCTCGCCGGGATGGGGGCCGCCCCAGTCCTTGAGGGCTCCTGCCCAGCGGGTCAGGGGAAACAGCTTGTCTAAGGTTTCGCCATGTCCTACCAGGCTGAAGCGCAGTTCCTGCGCATTTTTGGCCGAAGGGGCCAGACGGGCGCAGTCCACGAGCCACTCCAGGTCTGCCATGGTCAGGGGCTGGTCTTCATAAAAACGGCGGCAGGTTCTGGCTTTTACCGCCAACTCTTTGAAATTCATGGGTTCCTCCTTGGTTGCCCAGGCAAATAAACTGTCCCTACTCTACACTGTACTTGCCAGAAACCACAACTGCCCCCACTGGATGCCCGCGCCCAGAAAATCGCCGGAAATGCCGCCCCTGCTGCGTGCCAGCGCCGCAATCTGGCGCAGAATAAAAAACTGTCCAAGCGCGGTGACGGGCACGCGCCACCATGCCTGGTGGCCAAGCAGGGCCAGCCCGCAGAGTGCCAGCAGGGCTGCCAGGGCGTACCACCTGGCCAGTGCGTGGCTCGCGCCCGCGCAGGTGAGGCCTCCCAATGAATCCGGTTCGCGGGGTGGCGCAAGGGCCGCCAGCCAGATCACGCAGGCCCTGCCCCAGGCAGGAGCCGCCACGAGCCATACCCATTGCCCGGCCTGGATGTGCCAGCACACAGTGAGCCACATGCCGCCAAAGGCCAGCAAAAGATGCAGAGCGCCGAACGCTCCCAGGCGGCTGTCACGCAGGATGGCCCAGAACCGTTCGCCCTGTGCCCCGCTGCCGCTTGCGTCGCCAAGGTCGGCGAGCCCGTCCCAGTGCAGCCCGCGTGTGCTCCATACCTCAAGGGCCATCCAGAGCCAGGCGGCCAGCGCCGCGCACAGCAGGGGTTCCGCCGGGGCGCGGCGCGTCAGCAACAGAAAAAAAAGCCAGCAGGGCACCGTGACGGCAAGGCCAAGGCACAGGCCAGCCGGGCCGTAACAGGGCAGGCTGGGGCCAAGGTCGCGGCCTGAGCAGTCGGGCCGGGGCGGAACAAGGCGCGTCAAAAAAGCCAGGGCGTCGTAACAACGTCCTGGCCATGATGTACGGTTTTGCGGCAGCGCCAAGGCTGACGTCCTAGCGAGTCATGGGGTGGTTGAACGCCAGGGCGTAAAGATGGTGGAAAAAGTCCACGTACTCCACGTTGATGCGTTCGGGAACCTTGATGCGGGCCGGGGCAAAGTTGAGAATGGAGGTTATGCCCGCATCCATGAGGTGTTGCGCGGCTCTTTGCGCCCTTTCCGGGGGAGTGGTGATGATGCCGATTTCAATATTGAGGTCAGAGACCATATCCTTGAGGTCGCGGGTGCAGTGCACCTCAAGACCGTGGACAATTTCGCCGATTTTGAAGGGATCACAATCGAATATGCCCACGATATTGAAACCGCGGGCGCGAAATTCACTATGGTTGAGAATGGCTTTACCCAGGTTGCCGACGCCGATGAGGGCCATGCGCCACTCGCGGTCAACACCGAGGGAGGAAGTGATGGCGGCAATGAGGGATTTTACGTGATAGCCCACGCCGCGGATGCCGAATTCGCCAAAATAGGCCAGGTCCTTACGCACCTGGGAGCCATTGACGCCGCATGCCTCGGCCAGGGGATTGGAGGAAATGACCTCCACATTATCGCGGGAAAAGTTTTCAAGCACCTGCACGTATGTTGCCAGGCGTTGAATGGTTGCGCGAGGGATGTGTTTGCTTTTCGGTTGGTTAGCCATAGTTTACCTTCTGGAAAGCCGCGAGCTTGTCAACGGGAAGATGTCATCTCGTGAAAGAAAGTGTCTATCAAAAAACTGTAAATGTGCAAGCCGGGCCTTATATCGTATTGTTACTTCCAACAGCATATAAAATATACATAATTCTATGCTGTGGCAATCCTCGCAACAACCTACCGTTATTAAGTTGAGTACACAACTATTGACGGCTCTGCCTGCCAGGGAGATAGTTAAAAGATGGCCAGTGGGCGGCCTGGTATTGCTCTATATATTTTGTCATTAATCAAAGTACGTTATGGATGCTCCCCAGTGCTCTTTTTGGCATATCCCCAGGCCGTAAAAAGATCGCAGGGGTGCATGTTACAAAAAGAATTTTTGTGAATGAAATGCTACTATAAAAGGTGACAAAGGTTAAGCCCCAAGGCCCAAGATACCTCGTATCCTGCAAAAAAATCTATGTAATCCCGGAAAATGCAGACCCCGCGCCGACGCTTTCATGACAGGCAGGGGAATTTTTATTCTGCGAACGATTTTTTGCGTCCTGCGAAATAGTAAAAAATTTTTTTCGTTGTGAAAAACACCCCATCAGCTTTCAGGCGGGTCGAATCTTCGTGCCGCCAGCCAGGATATCCGCGTTTTGCGGTAGGGTGCATGACGCGTCTTTCAAACTGCTGCAAGGTCGTGGGCAGAAGGCAAAAAAAAAGGAGGCCGGAGCCTCCTTTTTTTGCAAAGCTGATCCAGCCCTACGCGTAGGGGTTGGCGTACAGCAGGATGAAGCTGATAACCAGAGCGTAAATGGCCAGAGATTCGATAAAGGCAAAGGCCAAAATCATGGTACCGGTGATCTTGCCGCTTACGTCAGGGTTGCGGGCAACGCCTTCGCAGGCGCCCTTCAGGCCAAGGCCCATGCCGATGCCGCAACCGAAGGCAGCGATGCCGATGCCAAGAGCGGCGGCCAGGCAGGTGTAGCCAAGGGCCGAGGCGTCGAGCTGGTTGGCGGCGAAAGCCATGCTGGCCATACCCAGCAGAGCCACGGTGTTCAGGGCGATCATCAGAAGTTTACGCATGAGACACTCCTTGCACTGTTGTATTGTTGGGTCGTAAACGACCATTCCCCACTATGCAGCGCCTGTTTTACGTCCGGCGAAGGACGCCCGCGGATGACCCGGCGGGGAGGGCGGCAGGCCGCCCTGTGCAAGGCTAGTGTTCGGGTGCTTCCAGAGCGCCCTTGATGTAGAACATGGTCAACATGAAGAACACGAAGGCCTGCATGGTCTTGCCCAGAAGGAAAAGCGCGTAGATGGGCAGGGTGCCCAGAATGGGCGCCATGACGAAGAACAACACCATAACGATTTCTTCACCCCTGATGTTGCCGAAAAGACGGAGGGAGAGAGAAACCGGACGCGAAAGGTGCGACACCACTTCCAGCGGGAACATCAGCGGAATAAGAAACTTGGAAGGCCCGGTGAAGTGGTGGATGTAGTGCGTTTTCCAGCGGATGAGACCCACGGCGTTGTAGAACACGAGCACAAAAAGCGCCATGCAGACCGTGGTGTTGAGGTTGGCCGTGGGTGCGTCGAAACCGGGCACCAGACCCATGAGGTTCATGCCGAAAATGTAGATGAAAATGCCCGCCAGCAGCGGCACGAACTTGCGCCCGTGTTCACCCATGGTCGCGATGATGAAGTTTTCAACCGTGTCTACCAGTGCCTCGAAAAAGTTCTGCAAGCCGCCCGGCACGAGGGTCAGGCGTCTACGCATGATCAAGGCCACAGTAAACAGAAGGGCCATACAGACCCAGGAGTAGAACACATGCTTGAACTCCACCATCTGTCCACCGATGGCGATTTCGTCCATGCCCATAAATGTGGAGAGCAATACCGGATGCGGCAAACCACCTGCCATGAGCCCTGCCTCCTGGTCGATGCGCGCCTTTGCGACGCTGCGTTGATGTAAAGCCCTAAGGCCGTTCCCCTGAAATTTTCGTGCCGCGCAACCGGTGGGCGTTCGCCCCTGTGCGCGCTACACCCTACGGTGCTGCGCCCCCGTTATCGCGCGCTGCGCCTGATGGCGCGCGCTGCAAGGGCAAAGCTTGCAAGGGCGAAAAACCCGCCCGTCACCATGCCCCCTACAAGGGCAAATACCGGGGCATGGCACTCAATGAGGGAAATATAAAGAATGCCCCCCACCACAATAAGCCTGCCAAGCCAGCGCACCAGAACGATGCGCAAAAAAGCCGTGCTGTAGTCACCCAGCCCCCGGCGCAGAAAAAAGCGCGCCAGGCCCCAAAATGTCCAGGCCATGATGGCCAGTCCCACACCGAACCAGAGCACCCAGGGCGTTACCGTGAACAATAGTGCCCCCGCAAGAAGAACAAAGGCGGTGAGCAAAAACTCGTTGCGCAGCATCACGCGCACGGCGGGGTGATCAATGCCGCGCCGCCAGAGCCATGCGTCAAGGCTGTGTATCATGCTCTTCCTGTCGGTCACGGCTCTCCGCCTTGCCCTGCCCCGATGGGGCGCTTGCGCCGTCAGGCGGCTGTGCAAGGCCTTTGCGCTCTGCGTCCTGCCTTGCGATCTTTCGCAGCAATGCCTGGGTGTCGCGGTAAACATTCAGAAAACCGGCGGCAATGCCAATAAACAGAAAAATCAGTTTGCCCCAGGGGCTCGTATGCAGCCAGTAGTCTATGCCGTAGCCTATGGCGAAGCCAACCGCCGGGCCGCTGACCAGATGCAGGCCGATAACCCCGGTATTCGCCATGGCTTCAAGGCCGCTTTGCTGCTGCTTCAGAAAGTCCTTGAATGACATGCTACCTCCGCGCTGCCTGCGTCCTTTGTGTCAGACCGCAATATCCGCATAGTATTCGCGCGTTAAGGGTAGTAGTGTCAAGAGCCCCAACGCTGTGTAAATTATCACAGGCTTCGGGTCGCGTCAATGGCTTCGGCGCGGAAAGATGCGGGTCATGCGCATTTACAGGCTTTGCCACAGGGTCAGGCATTCGATATGCGGCGTATGGGGAAAAAGATCCACCGCGCGCATTTCCGCCAGCCTGTATGCGCCGCGCAATCGGGCCGCGTCTCTGGCCAGGGTCGCCGGGTTGCATGATATATAGAGGATGGTGTGCGCATTGAGCCGCAAAAGCGCGTTGAGCGCGCGTGGCGCAAGGCCGGCGCGTGGCGGGTCCACCAGCACCGCGTCCCAGTGTTCAGTCTGGCTCCAGTAGTTTTCCTGCAGGGGTGCGAGCTTGTCCAGGTGAAGACCGGCGTCGCCCGTCTCATAGACGCAATGGTCAAGGCCCATGCGTTTGGCATTGGCGCGTGCCAATGCCACGGCCCTGGCGTCCTGTTCCAGCCCGAGCAGGCGGCCGCACCGCTTGCCCAGCAGAAGTCCGGGGGCGCCGACCCCGCAGTAGAGGTCGAGCAGGGAGGGCTTGTCCTGTTGCACGTGGCGCTCGAACATGTCCACGGCCATAGTGGCCAGGACTTGCGACGCCGCTGTGTTGACCTGAAAAAACGAGGCCGCGTCAAGGCAGAAATGTTCACCGGCAAGGGGCAGCCAAAGGCGCGCGGCGGTCGGGTCGGCCTCGCCGGTATTGCCAAGCACGGCAACGCGCTTCTGGCCCAGCACAAGCGCGTCTTCGCTGGCGCGCTCTTCATGCACAAAGCCCGACAAAAGGGGAAAGGCCTTCAAAAGCTTTTGCCCGATGGAGCGCACCATGGCCTGCTGCGTTGGGTCGCCGGGGCTTGTGATGCACAAAGCCCACCAGCGGGGGCCGCGCAGATCGGCGTCCAGCGCCCGGCGCAAAACCAGAAAGCGCCAGAAACCGCTGCCGCGCTTGCGGCTTTCGGCGGCGTGCATTGCCGCAAGGGAGGATGAGCGCCAGCCCATGCGTGTCCGCTTGGGTTTGGCGACCACTCGCTGGGCGTGTCCTGCCTGGCCGTCATAACTGAGCTGGCTGTCGTGCGTTTCGTCCGTGCCCTGGCCGCTCAGGCGGTACCGGGCCTCGTCCTTGGGCGTGTGCGCGGGCAAGCCCGTTTGGGCGGCAAGTTCGGTCATCATGTCCACCATGCCGCGCGCTTCCACAGACATGAGGGCACAATGCGGCACGGGAATGACGCCGCGCCCGCTGCGGCGGCGCATGCCGATGGTCAGCGGTTCATCACCGCCGCCGGCAAAGGCCAGCTCCACCTTGTTGCGGTAGCGCCGCATGGCAGGAGAGGGCTGAACTTCGGCAAGCAGGCTTTCCATCTGATCCGCATCCATGCCGCCGATGCGTATCATGGCGTCAAGGGCAATGCGGCGCTTCCAGTGGAGCTGGGTCTCATAGGGCATGGTTTGCAGCGGGCACCCGCCGCACTGTCCGTCATGCGGACAGATGGCGGGCACGGCATGGCGCGCGGGCTGCACAACCTCGACAGCTTCTGCTTCAATGAAGCTGGATTTACGTCTGGTAACGCGGGCGCGCACAGTCTGGCCTGGCAGGCCGCCTGTGACAAAAATCACGGTGCCCTGGTTGCGTGAGCGCCCTGCGTGAGCTTTTTGCTCATTGGTCGTCAGGGCGTGCTGGCAGTGGGCGCGCGCGAGCCCTCGTCCGTCGTGGGTCAAATTTTCTATCTGAAGGGTGAGAATATTGTCGTTCATTGCAGAGAAATATAGCAGTGTGAAGGCCTCATGCCAAGAAAAACTATCCTGAAAAATTGCCGATGCGAACCAGAATCGTGCGGTTTGTGGCACGAGCGCGATTTTTGCTTGTGCCCGGCGGCGGCTTGATGTACAAGCGCCGTGCGGCTGCATGCCCCGTCTTTTGGCGGAGGCGGCGCGTCCTTGCCGAAAAATTGCGGAAGGCGCTTGACATTTGCCGTGCAATGGGGCAAATATGCCTTTCTCTTTTTGGAGGTTGATATCATGTACGCGATTATAGAAACCGGCGGAAAACAGT